>DASTVB010000042.1:0-12619 GCA_035759315.1 Telluria sp.
CAATATGAGCGACCTGCAGCAGCGCACCCACGCGTGGCTGCAGTCGCTGCTCGACATCCAGCAGCAGACCGGCGACTCGGCCGAATTCCTGGAGCACGTCAAGGTCGACCTGTTCCCTGACTCGGTGTACGTGTTCACGCCAAAGTCGAAGATCATCGCGCTGCCGCGCGGCGCCACCGCGCTCGACTTCGCGTATTCGATCCACACCGGCATTGGCGACCACGCCGTGCAGATCAAGATCAACAACGAGGAAGCGCAGCTGCACACCGAGCTGCACAACGGCGACATCGTCGAAATCGAAACCGATCCGAACTCGCGCCCGACCCCGGCATGGCTGTCGTTCGTCCGCACCGGCAAGGCGCGCTCGGCGATCCGCCACCACCTGCGCACCACCGACCCGGGCGAATCGGTGCAGCTGGGGCACGACCTGCTGGCGCAGGCGCTGTCCACGCTCGGCATCGACCCGATCCTGCCGGACGCGCTGGTGGAAAAGCTGCTGGGCGAATCGTCGGCCAAGTCGATGGAAGAGGTGTACTCGGACATCGGCATCGGCAAGCGCATGGCCACGCTGGTGGCGCGCCATATCTTCGGGCTGATCGACGCCAACGCGGTGCTGCCGAAAGTGCCGGGCGCGCCGGAGCTGGACCCGGTCACGATCTACGGGCCGGAAGGCGTGGCGGTGCAGCTGGCCCAATGCTGCCTGCCGATCCCGGGCGACCATATCAACGGCCAGCTGCGCCGCGACCAGGGGCTGGTGGTGCACACGCTGGACTGCGCGGTCGCCAAGCGCGTGCGCGGCAAGGAGCCGGACCGCTGGATCCCTGTGCAGTGGGGCGAGGAGATCAACCGCCGCTTCGACTGCCGCATCCGCCTGCTGATCCAGAACGAAAAAGGCATCCTCGCGCGCGTGGCGGCCGAAATCGGCGAGTCCGACGCCAACATCTCGTATGTGGGCATGGACGAGGACAAGGAACACACAATGACGCAGCTGCGCTTCACCATCCAGATCAAGGACCGGGTGCACCTGGCGCAGCTGATCCGCAACCTGCGCGGCGTCGAAGGCGTCGAGCGCGTCGAGCGTGAACGCTCGTAAAGGGGACCGTCCCTGCGGGACTGTCCCCTGCCTTTGTAATATCTGCGGTTAATCTCACCGATCTGCAGCCAACTGCCTCCATCCGCATGCAATAGCGCCCTTCCGGGCACACCGGGATCCATCTCCACACAATTGCGGCGATCTCCGCGCATCCTCCGTCATTCCCGCGAAAGCGGGAACCCATACTGAGTACGACAGGGAGGATGCGTGCGCTTCGGATCTTTAGCGTGGGTCCCCGCGTGCGCGGGGATGACGGGGACGCTATTCGGTGGGAGCGGGATAGCTGACTTCGAGGATTTCGAGGTCTTCGGCGCCCAGCGGGGTTTGCAGCGTCACCACGTCCCCTTCGCGCGCCTTGGTCAGCGCGCGCGCCACCGGCGACACCCAGCTGATCTTGCCGTTGAGCGGATCGAGTTCGTCGATGCCGACGATCGTCACCTGGTGCTCTTCGCCCGCCGAATTCTCGTACTTCACGGTCGCGCCGAAGAACACCTGGTCGTTGCCATAGTGCGCGCTCGGGTCGACCACGGCGGCCAGGTCGAGCCGCTTGGTCAGGAAGCGGATGCGGCGGTCGATCTCGCGCAGGCGCCGCTTGCCGTAGATGTAGTCGCCGTTTTCCGAGCGGTCGCCGTTGGACGCGGCCCAGTGCACGATCTTCACCACTTCCGGACGGTCGACGTCGATCAGCTGCAGCAGCTCGTCCTTGATGCGCTGGTAACCGGCCGGCGTGATGTAGTTCTTCGCGCCGGCGGGGATGGCCTGCTGGAGCGCGACTGCTTCGTCATCGTCGTCGTTATCGGATTCTTTAACAAATGCCTTGTTCATGTGTCCATTGTAGCTCGCCGTAGCGAAGGGGACTTTCCCCGCAGGGGACTGTCCCCAGGTGTTTGGGCGCACCCGGGCGGCGATCCAACACCTGGGGACGGTCCCCTGCGGGGACAGTCCCCCGCCGGGTGGGCCGGTGTAGAATCGCCAGCATGCACAACACCGACGAATTCGAGCCTCACCTGGCCGCCGCCATGCAGGCGGCGCCCTCCGAGATCTATTTGTTCGACAGCACCACGCTGAAGTTCGTGGACGTCAACCAGACCGCCCGCGCCAACCTGCAGTACGACTTTACCCAGCTGCAGGGCATGACCCCGTTCGACATCGCGCCCGGCCTCGTGCCCGCGCGCCTGCACGCGGTGCTGGAGGGACTGGGCGAGGAGATCGGCGCCCAGGCCTGCATGCGCACCCGCCACCGCCGCGCCGATGGCAGCTCCTACCCGATCACCCTGCACTTCCTGCGCGTGCAGCGCGACGGCAAGCAGATGATCGTGGCGCTCGGCGACGACCGCACCGCCGAACACACGGCGGCCGAAGCAAACTACCAATACCAGCTGCGCTTCAACACCCTGGCCAGCAACATGCCCGGCCTGGTGTACCAGTTCGTCGCCCACCCGGACGGCAGCAGCAACTTCCCCTACCTGAGCGAAGGCTGCCAGAGCCTGCTCGGCGTGACGGTCGCCCAGCTGCAGCAGCAGCCCGGCCTGTTCCTCAAGCTGATCCTGCCCGAGGACCGCCAGTCCTACCTCGACACGCTGCAGGCTTCGACCCGGGCGCTGTCGCCGCTGAACTGGGAAGGCCGCATCTGGATCGACGATTTCAAGGACGTCAAGTGGATCAACGTGCGCGCCACCCCGCACGCGCTGATCGAGCCGCGCGGCACGGTGGAGTGGGATGGCATCATGACCAACATCACCGCCAGCCGCCGCGAGCAGGAGGAGAAGGACGCGGCCCACACGCGCCTGGCCGAACTGACCGCGCACATCGAGGAAGCCAAGGAACAGGAGCGCACCCGCATCGCGCGCGAAATCCATGACGATGTGGGCGGCAACCTCACCGCGATCAAGATGGCGCTGACCATGCTGGCGCGGCGCCTGCCGCCGGACGAAGCGCTGGCGAAAAAGGCCGACTACGTCGATTCGCTGGTGGACCGCACCATCGACGCGATCCACCGCATCTCGCTCGACCTGCGCCCGTCGGTGCTCGACTTCGGCATCGTCCCCGCGCTGGAATGGCAATGCGCCGAATTTGAAAAGCAAAACGGCATCCCGTGCGCGTTCGCCGCCGCCGACAAGGAGATCGAGCTGAATCCGGACCACGCAACCGCGCTGTTCCGCGTGTTCCAGGAGGCGCTGACGAACATTGCCAAACACGCAAAAGCGAGCATGGTCACGGTGCGCCTGCAGCACCAGGACGGCCAGCTGTCGCTGACGGTGGCCGACAATGGCGTCGGCATCGCGCCGCAGGACCGTGACAAGCCCGGCTCCTTTGGCCTCCTTGGCATGGCGGAACGCGCGCAGGCGCTGGGCGGCACGCTCAAAGTGTCGCGCGCAACCGACGGTGGCACGGTTGTAGCGATAAACATTCCGCTAATCAACCAAGACAGCAGATAATAGCGGCTCTGTTTTCCTGCCCTGCCATCCACAAATGACCGACAAAGCCATCATCCGGGTTTTCATCGCCGACGACCACGCCATCGTGCGCGAAGGCCTGAAGCAGATCCTGGCCGAGTCGCCCGACATCATCGTCGCCGGCGAAGCGGAAAACGGCAACGACGCGGTCAAGACCTTCCGCAAAGCCAAGTGCAAGGTGATGCTGCTGGATATCTCGCTGCCCGACAAAAGCGGCATCGAAGTGCTCAAGCAGATCAAGAAGGAAAGCCCGGAAATGGCGGTGCTGATGCTGTCCATGCATCGCGAGGACCAGTACGCGATCCGCTCGCTCAAGGCCGGCGCGGCCGGCTACATGAACAAGCAGAGCGCGCCGCGCGAGCTGGTCACCGCGATCCGCCAGGTCGCCGCCGGCCAGAAGTACGTGAGCGCCGCGCTGGCCCAGGAGCTGGCCTCACAGCTGGGCGAGGAGCGCACCGAGGCACCGCTGCACGAAACCCTGTCCGACCGCGAGTTCCAGACCCTGACCATGATCGCCTCCGGCAAAACTGTCACCGTGATCGCCAAGGAGCTGTCGCTGTCGGTCAAGACGATTTCCGAATACCGTTCGCGCCTGCTGGCCAAGATGAAGCTCAAGAACAGCGCCGAACTGACCCACTACGCGATCAAGAACCAGCTGATCGAATAAGGGACTGTCCCTCCGGGACTGCCCCGCGCCGTTGCACACCCGCAAGCTTAGCTTGCACAACTGTTACCGCAAGTACATACTTACAACCCTGTGAGCGCCAAAAGCCGGCCTTTTCGAGGGTTTGCCCGGGTGAGTGCACCCGTATCATATTGGCACCTTCACATTTTTCGACTTCCCCGGCCAACAGCGCAACATGTCCAGCATCCCCACCCAAGAACACAACCCCGTTGAAATCGCACGCGAGGCCTTCCGCCGCCTCGCCACGCGCCGCGTCGCGCCGACGCCGGACGCCTACCGCGAGGTGTACGAGGAAGTGTCCGGGGCCAGCCAGCCGAAGTCGGCGATGGGCGGCCAGGCCGGCGCGGAACAGGTGCTGGCCGGCTTCGCGCTGCACCTCGCAGCCCAGCCGGGCGAATTTGCCGACCACGGCCGGCGCCTGCAGCAGCATGTGCGCGAGCGCGACTGGACCGGCTACGCGCGCACGCTGTCGCAACTGGCGGACAAGGCCACCAAGCGCCCGGCGCTGTCCGAGCTGGTGCCGCTGCCCTCCTCCGACGAATCAAAGCAGCTGCGCGAACTGCTGTACCGCGCGCTGAGCTTCGCCGTGGCATCGCTGCTGTCGGACCAGCCCGCGCTGCTGACCGAAGCCGAAGCGCTGGGCGCGCTGGCGCGCCAGGCCCAGACCCAGCCGGCGCTGAACGAAGTGTCGGTGCGCCTCAAGCAGCTGTGCTACCAGATCGAACTGGCCGGCGGCGACGCCGCCGAGACCCAGGAGCTGCTGCTGCGCCTGTTCCGCCTCCTGCTCGGCAACGTCAGCGAACTGCTGGACGACGGCAGCTGGCTGCGCGGCCAGGTGGACGCGGTGCAGCAGCTGATCTCCGGCCCGCTGGACCAGCGCGCGCTGGAAGACACCATGCGCACGCTCAAGGAAGTGATCTTCAAGCAGGGCCAGCTCAAGCACAGCATCTCGGACGTCAAGCTGACCGTGAAGAATATGATGGTGACCTTCATCGACCGGCTCGGCTCGGTGGCGGCGTCGACCGACGACTTCCACGCCAAAATGACCGGCCTGAACGAAAAGATCGGCAAGGCCAACGACATCACCGAACTGAACCAGGTGCTCGACGAAGTGCTGCGCGAGACGCGCCACCTGCAGTCCGAAGCGCTACAGTCGCGCGACCGCATGCTCGCCGCGCAGAAGGAAGTGGAGGAAGCCGAGCAGCGCATCCACGACCTGGAAGAGCAGCTCAAACAGATGAGCGCGCTGGCCCGCGAAGACCAGCTGACCGGCAGCCTGAACCGCCGCGGCATGGAAGACGTGTTCGAGCGCGAGACCGCGCGCGCCGACCGCCGCAACAGCCCGCTGTGCCTGGCGCTGCTGGACCTGGACAACTTCAAGCGCTTAAACGAGACCTATGGCCACCAGGCCGGCGACGCCGCGCTCAAGCATTTGGTCAAGATCGTGAAGGGAACGCTGCGCACCATCGATGCGGTGGCGCGCTACGGCGGCGAGGAGTTCCTGATCCTGCTGCCGGAAACGACGGTCGAGGAGGCGGTAGCGACCATGACCCGGGTGCAGCGCGAGCTGACCCGCCACTTCTTCATGCACGAGAACGAGAAGCTGCTGATCACTTTCTCGTGCGGCGTCGCGATGCGCCAGCCGGACGAAAACCAGGAAAGCCTGATCAAACGTGCCGATATGGCAATGTATAGCGCCAAATCCACCGGCAAGAACCGCGTCGTCGTCGCCGACTAGGGGACTGTCCCCCGCTCTTTGGCCGCCCCCTGTTGTCTGTTCCTCCACAAAATCAGGGGACGGGTCCCCTGCGGACGGTCCCCCCGCCCCTTCCCACCCTCGATCTGCCTCAAAAAATTATTTTATTTTTGCCCTAAAGATTCCCGAAACCCCGCCGACTTAGCGTGGCAACAGGCAGTGACTTGAGGGTCCAAAGGCGAAATATTCCGTGATTTTTGCCATAAACTTTTTTTCCACGGCACCGTTACCTGCCTCAACAGCGGTTTGATTGTCTCTGAATAGCGAGGCAGACCAAAGTGAACAGGGCAAGTCGCCCGCCCCGAAATATCCAGTACTGGAGAAAAAAAATGGCTGCATTTATTAACACCAACACCGCATCGCTGAACGCACAACGCAACCTGAGCTCGTCGCAGTCGAACCTGACGACCTCCCTGCAGCGCCTGTCGTCCGGTCTGCGCATCAACAGCGCTAAAGACGACGCTGCTGGCCTGGCAATCGCATCGCGCTTCACCAGCCAGATCCGCGGTACCGACCAGGCAGTACGTAACGCCAACGACGGTATCTCGCTGGCGCAAACCGCTGAAGGCTCGCTGGGCGAGATCACCAACAACCTGCAGCGTATCCGCGAACTGGCAGTCCAGGCGGCTAACTCGACCAACTCCTCGTCCGACCGCGCAGCGATCGACCAGGAAGTTCAGCAGCGCCTGTCGGAAATCGACCGTAACGCATCGCAGACCTCGTTCAACGGCCAGAAGATCCTCGACGGTTCCTTCGGTTCGGCGAACTTCCAGATCGGCGCAAACGTCGGCGAAACCATCGGCATTTCCCTGGGCGCATCGTCGTCCATGCGTACTTCCGCAATCGGCGCCGTGGCATCGACCACCAGCGCAGGTTCGATCGGCGCATCGGCAACCGGCGGCAAAATCGAAGCAACCACCTCCGGCCTGGCATTCGGCACCGCAGGCGGCGCAGCGACCGCAGGTTCGGTCACCGTCAACGCAGGTTCGCGCCTGTTCGGTGCAACCACCGCAGCCCAGGTCGACGGCAAGAACACCGGCGCCGCAGCAGCTGGCCTGAACTTCAGCAGCGACGGCGTTGCATCCTCGACCACCGCTGGCGCAATTACCGGCGCAGACTTCACCACCAGCGGCCCAGACGGCCACGTTGAAATCACCGACGACTCCGGCGTATTCAACATCGACCTCGACGGCACCGACTGGAGCGACGCAGCTCATGGCGGCGGCGCAGGCGACGGCGCAGTGGCAATGGCTGCGGAAATCACTTCCCAGCTGGCTGCTGCAGGTTCGAACACGACCGCATCGATCGACGGCACCGGCAAGCTGGTCCTGACCGCAGGCGAGCCTGGCGCAGGCACCACCCCAACGATCTCCGCTGCAGGCGCTGACGCTGTCGCCGCCGGCATCACCGGTACCGCAGCAACCACCGTTGCAGGCGGCGCAGTCACCAACGCTTCGTTCACCGTTGACGGCACGACTGTCAACCTGACCGGCAACTACGCTGACCGCGATGCACTGGCAGCAGATATCGAAAGCCAGCTGAGCGGCTACGACGTGTCCGCAGACGCTGGCACCGGCGCACTGACCATCACCAACACCGGCAGCACCGCAGCCGTTGCACTGGCCGGCCTGAGCGCTTCGGAAACCACCGCACTCGGCCTGTCCGATGGCGCAGGTACCGCAGGTAGCGCAGCAGTCACCACGACCAACGCTTCGATGGACATCGACGGCACCACCGTGACGCTGGACCAGGACTACGCAGACTTCGACGCGATGGCAGCTGACATCGAATCGCAGCTGGGTGCTGGTTACACCGCCACCAACAACAACGGTTCGATCGAAATCAAGCGCGACACCACCGGTTCCGGTTCGACCGCAGTTGCAATCACCAACGCTGACGCACGTGCAACGGCAATGGGCTTCGGTAACACCGCTGGCGTCGCCGGCCAGGATACCGTTGCAAGCACCAACGCAAGCTTCAAGGTCGACGGCCAGACCGTGACGCTGGACCAGAACTATGCTGACGCCGATGCAATGGCAGCAGACATCGCTTCCCAGCTGACCGGCTACACCGCGGCTAACGTTGGCGGCAAGATCACCATCACCAACTCGACCAACGGTTCGGGCGCAGTGAAGATCACCGATGCTGACGCAGCCGCAACCGCAGCCGGCTTCGGCAACGCAACCGGCACCGCTGGCGTGACCGATGGCGCCGTGAACGTGGCTGACCTGAAGATCACCGGCAATGCCGGCAAATCGATCGACATGTCGGGCAACTACGCTTCGGCTGACGCCCTGGCTGACGCAATCAACAAGGCGGTTTCCGGTGTCAACGCAACGGTCAAGGACGGCAAGCTGTCGCTGACCTCCGCGAGCGACATGAAGCTGGAAGGCGCAAGCGTTGCAGCACTGGGCTTCGCTTCCGGCGAAGTCAAGGCAAACACCGGCTCGCTGAGCACTGCAAGCACCAAGACCGTGGAAGATGCACTGGCAACCGTGCAGAAGATCGACTCGGCGCTGGCTTCGGTGAGCACCCTGCGTTCGACCTTCGGTGCAATCCAGAACCGTTTCGAGTCCGTTATCTCGAACCTGTCCTCGACCTCCGAGAACCTGTCGTCCGCACGTAGCCGCATCCAGGACGCCGACTTCGCCCAGGAAACCGCTGCGCTGACCCGCGGCCAGATCCTGCAGCAAGCTGGTACCGCCATGCTGGCACAGGCAAACGGCCTGCCGAACGGCGTGCTGGCCCTGCTGCGTGGCTAATCAGTAAGGTAAAGCGTCATTGAAGTACTCCCCGGCCGGTAAATCATCGGCCGGGGATTTTTGCTTGAAGGGATACGGCCATGCAAATGTCACCCGTTGCCAATAACATCAACACCACCCCGGTCCGCGCTGCGGAACCAGGCCCCGCGAACGCCGAACTGGCCGCCGCGAGCAGCAAGGCGAACGCCGCCGCCGTGAGCCGCACCGACGCGCTGGAAAAAGCCGCCGAGGCGAAATCGCGCAGCCTCGAGGAAGCGCTCGACAGTATCAACAAGAACATGCAGGCGCTCGGCCAGGACCTCGAGTTCTCGGTGGACGACGAAAGCAAGCGCACCGTGGTCAAGGTCATCGACCCGCGCACCCAGGAAGTGATCCGCCAGATGCCGTCGGTGGAAGCACTCGAAATCTCCAAGGCGCTCGACCGCGTGCAGGGCCTGCTGATCCGGCAAAAAGCTTAATTCATGGGCAAACCGGCGCCACCTGCGCCCTGCCCTTGAAATAGACCGGTAAACAGCCCTCTTACGTCAGGTTCGATCACTCCAGCCCTCGGGTATTCTTTAGTTTTTAGAGGAGGCGCACGTGGCACTGTCATCGCCCGGCATCGGTTCAAACCTGGATGTGAACAGCATCGTCACGCAGTTGATGACGGCTGAATCGCGTCCACTGACGCTGCTTGCGCGGAAAGAAGCGGGCTACCAGGCACGCATTTCCGCATTCGGCAGCCTGAACAGCGCCCTCGGCGCCTTCCAGGACAAGGTGTCCAGCCTGTCCACCACCACCCGTTTCAACGCCGTCACCGCCAAGGCGGCCGACGACACCATCGTCAAGGGCACCGCATCGTCCAAGGCGGTGGCCGGTACCTATTCGGTCGACGTCACCGCGCTGGCACAGGCGCAGAGCCTGTCGACCGCCGGCCAGGCCAGCACCACCGGCGCCATCGGCGACGGCGGCAAGACCACACTGACTTTCAGTTTCGGCACCATCTCCGGCGGCAAGCTGGAAAACGGCAAATACGTCAGCGACCCGTCGGCGAGCCAGCCGGATCCGGCCTTCGCGCAGGACCCGGACCGTGGCAGCGGCAGCGTCACCATCGACAGCTCGAACAATTCGCTGCAGGGCATCCGCGACGCCATCAACAAGGCGAATATCGGCGTGACCGCGACCATCGTGTCCGACGGCAGCGCCAATCCCTACCACCTGGTGCTCACCTCGTCCAAGACCGGCGAAAAATCGAGCATGAGCGTGGCGGTCAGCCGCGACGGATCGGCGCCGAACGATCCTGCCAATCCGGCGCACACCGCCCTTGCCGACCTGCTGACCTACAAGGCGGCCAGCGGCGGCACCCAGAACATGACGCAGAATTCGGCCGGCCAGGATGCGCAGATGACCGTCAACGGCATCGCGGTACGCGGCGCCACCAACACCGTGCGCGAAGCGATCCAGGGCGTCACGCTGGACGTGCAGAAGATTGGCACCACCAACGTGACCGTCGCGCGCGACAAGGCCACCGTCGAATCGAACGTCTCGGCGCTGGTCAAGGCCTACAACGAACTGGACAAAACGATCAAATCGCTGTCCTCCTACAACGCCACCACCAAGGTGGGCGGCCCGCTGCTGGGAGAATCGTCGGTACGCTCCATCCAGGAGCAGGTGCGCAAGACGCTGACCGGCGGCGCCGGCGTGGGCGGCGCACTGTCCTCGCTGTCGCAGGCCGGCGTCTCGTTCGAGAAGGACGGCACGCTGTCGCTCGACTCGGCCAAGCTGAACAAGGCGATGACGGACAACTTCGACGATCTCGCCGCCCTGTTTGCGTCCACCGGATCGGCCTCGGACAGCCTGGTCAGCTTCGTCGGATCGGGCAACAAGACCCAGGCCGGCACCAGCTCGCTCGTCATCGACCGCATGGCCACGCGCGGGAGCGCGACCGGCAGCGCCGCACCGGCCAGCCTGGCGATCACCGCCGGCGTCAACGACAAGCTGGAGCTGACCATCAACGGCGTCAAGGGCAGCGTCACGCTCGCCGCCGGCTCGTATACCCAGGATTCGCTGGTCACGCAGATCCAGTCGGCCATCAACGGCACCGCCGCGTTTTCCAGCATGTCGATCGGCGTCAGCGTCAGCGCGGACCCCTCCGGCAAGCTGTCGGTCACCTCGTCCCGCTATGGCGCCGGCTCCACCGTCGCGATTTCCGGCAACGGCGCGCAGAACCTGTTCGGCAGCGCCTCGATCGAAGGAACCGCGGGCCTGGACGTCGCCGGCAAGATCAACGGCATCGCCGCCACTGGCTCCGGCCAGCGCCTGACCGGCGCTTCCGGCGACGCCGAAGGCCTGTCCTTCGAGATCACGGGCGGCAGCACCGGGGACCGTGGCACGGTGACCTTCTCGAACGGCTACGCCTCCCTCCTGAGTAGGGTGGTCAGCGGCTTCGTCGGCACCGATGGCATGGTCACGCGCCAGACCGACGGCCTCAAGGAAACCATCAAGGACATCGGCAAGTCGCGCGAAGCCATGCAGCTGAAGCTGGCCGGCATCGAGAAGCGCTACCGCGCCCAGTTCAGCGCACTTGACACGATGATCTCGAAAATGAATACGACAAGCCAGTTCCTGTCGCAACAACTTACCCAAATCAGCAATCTGACCAGTCAGAGCTAAAAGACTGATAAAACCCCAGTAAAGGAAAACGTTCATGCTAGGATCCATGAAAAGCGGTGCCAGTGCCTACGCCAAGATCGGTGTCGAAACCGGTGTGGTTGCAGCCAGCCCGCACAAGCTGATTTCCATGTTGTTCGAAGGCGCGATCGTCGCGATTCGGGCGGCCAGCCAGCAGATGCAGGCCGGCGACATCGAGGGCAAGGGCAAGTCGATCTCCAAGGCGATCGACATCATCGACAACGGCCTGAAAGCCAGCCTGGACGTCAAGGCCGGCGGCGAAATCGCGGCCAACCTGCAGGCCCTGTACCAGTACATGTCCTCGCGCCTGCTCGAAGCGAACCTGAAGAACGCGCCCGAGCTGCTGGACGAAGTCAAGAACCTGCTGGCCGACCTGGCCGGCGCATGGGAAGCGATCGGCCAGCCGCAGCAGGCCGCCGCGGCAGCGCCTGCGCCGCAGGTAACGCGCAGCGCCTACGACAACCTGGCTCCGGTGTCGCGTGCCTATGTGAGCGCCGCATAATGAACAGCACCGAAGTCCTGTCCCTGTACGAGTCGGTTTCCGACCTGACCGGCAAGATGGTGGCTGCGGCACGTTCGCGCGACTGGGAAAGTCTGGTCGAGCTGGAGTCCAGCTGCGCAAGCCGGATCGCGGCGCTCAAGGCCGGCGAACCGCCGTCGCTGTCGGGCGAGACGCGCGACCGCAAGGTCCGCATCATCAACACGATCCTGGCCAACGACCGCGAAATCCGCGACCTCACCACGCCATGGATGGCCGAGCTGGCAAACCTGATCAACAACGCGGGTTCGCAGCGCCGGCTGACCAAAGCCTACGGCGCCTGAGGAGTTCGCATGCCGGCCGCCGTCATCCCAGCGAAGGCTGGGATCCATAGTGAGTGTGCCCACTACGGACGCCCGGCATGGACCCCAGCCTTCGCCGGGGTGACGGCGTACAGGTTTCATCGTCCGGCATGATCAAGATTAACGCGGCCCTCCCGGTCGCTTCCCCCCTCGCCATCGAACCTGCCAGCGATCCGCGCCAGCAGGATCTCGAGCGCGCGCTCGCCGGCCAGCTGGGCAAGACCATGCGCGGCGACGTGCTGGCGAAGATGAACGACGGCAGCTACCTGGTCAAGGTCGCTGGAGCGGCGACGCGAATGATGCTCCCGCCAAGCACGCCGGTCGGCGTTCCCGTATCGCTGCACCTGGTGGCGCTGC
>DASTVB010000043.1:0-20789 GCA_035759315.1 Telluria sp.
ATCTCGATGACGCCGGCGGTGAAGTCCAGGATCGACGCCATCTGGTCCACCCTCGGAATCTGAATAGAGAGGGGACTGTCCCCGCAGGGGACCGTCCCCCGGTGTTTGGCGTTGGGGGTAGCTCACTCACACCGGGGGACAGTCCCCGTTGGGGACAGTCCCCTTCCCTATTCAGATACCGAGGGTGGACCAGATGGCGTCGACCTTGGCCTTCACCTCCGGCGTCATTTCGATCGTGGTGCCCCACTCCCGATTGGTCTCGCCTAGCCACTTGTTGGTGGCGTCGATCCCCATCTTGCTGCCCAGGCCACTGACCGGCGAGGCGAAGTCGAGGTAGTCGATCGGCGTGTTGTCCACCAGCGTAGTATCCCGGGTCGGGTCCACCCGCGTGGTGATCGCCCAGATCACTTCCTTCCAGTCGCGGATGTCCACGTCCTCGTCCACCACCACGATGAACTTGGTATACATGAACTGGCGCAGGAAGCTCCACACCCCGAACATCACGCGCTTGGCGTGGCCCGCATATTGTTTACGGATCTGCACCACCGCCATCCGGTAGCTGCAGCCTTCCGGCGGCAGGTAGAAGTCGGTGATCTCGCTGAACTGCTTTTGCAGCAGCGGCACGAACACTTCGTTCAGCGCCACGCCCAGCACCGCCGGCTCGTCCGGCGGCTTGCCTGTATAAGTAGAGTGGTAGATCGGATCGCGCCGCATGGTGATGCGGTCGATGGTGAATACCGGGAAGCTGTCCTGCTCGTTGTAATAGCCGGTGTGGTCGCCGTACGGTCCTTCCAGCGCATGCTCGTAGCCGCTCGGATGGTTCGCGTCCGGGTAGATATGACCTTCCAGCACGATCTCGGCACCGGCCGGGACGCGCAGCTCGCTGCCGATCGCCTTCACCAGCTCGGTGCGGCTGCCGCGCAGCAGGCCCGCGAACTGGTATTCGGACAGGCTGTCCGGCACCGGCGTCACCGCGCCCAGGATGGTGGCCGGGTCGGCGCCCAGCGCCACCGCGACCGGATACGGCTTGCCCCCGCTTTGCACCGCGTGCTCGCGGAAGTCCAGCGCGCCGCCGCGGTGCGCCAGCCAGCGCATGATTACCTTATTAGGTCCCAAGACCTGCTGGCGGTAGATGCCCAGGTTCTGGCGCTTCTTGTTCGGGCCCTTGGTAATCACCAGGCCCCATGTAATAAGAGGCGCGACGTCACCCGGCCAGCAATGCTGGATCGGCAGGCGCGCCAGGTCGACGTCGGCGCCCTCCCACACGATCTCCTGGCACGGCGCGCTGCGCAGCTCCTTGGGCGCCATGTCCCACACCGCCTTGACCAGCGAGCCCATGCCCATCAGGTCTTTAAAGCCTTTCGGCGGCTCGGGTTCCTTCAGGCGTGCCAGCACGTGGCCGATCTTGCGCAGCTCGCCCACGTCGGTCGCGCCCATGCCCAGCGCGACCCGCTTCGGCGTGCCGAACAGGTTGGCCAGCACCGGCATGCCCAGCGCAGCGCCGTCCCGCCCAACCGGATTTTCGAACAGCAGCGCAGGTCCGCCGGCCCTTAAAGTGCGGTCGCAGATCTCGGTCATCTCCAAATGTGGCGAAACCGGCACAGAAATGCGCTTGAGTTCGCCCATTTGTTCCAGTTGAGCAATAAAGTCCCGCAGGTCGGCGTATTTCATCTCTGTTACATCTTTTTTCGGTTGATACAAGCTTGTTGAAATGGCTACGTCAAGTTGTTGATTTCACAGGGAATTGATGCAACGCAGCAAGAAAAGTCATACTTAAAAGTAATAACGTTCAATAGTGTTAGTATTGACTTGGAATAAGGCGGCTTCTACAATCTGCCCTACATTGATGAGCGGACAGATCAACTTAGCAATTCTATCCGACTCAGCACATCCACGGGGTGGGGGCCCCAGCGACATTTTATGGAGTGTTTTCCTAGGCGAGTTCTGCCTATCCCCCGCATAGTTGTTTAGCCCCTGGCGCTGCCGCAACGCGGTCGAAACGCCAGCCCAAGCAAGCAATGACGGCGTTTTTCGTGCGCATGAGCGCGACGGACGATATTTCTGATGCACGGCGAACTGACCCATCCGCTGCTTAACTGAGCAGTGACGGAGAGATTTTTGCCGCGACAAAGGGGAGATTCGAATGAATCGTTTCAGTACAGTGGGCGCAAAGCTCACCACCCAGGCAATCCTGCCTGCCATGAACATGAACATCGACATGGCGAAAACCGGGCGCGCGCTGATGGCAGCGCTCCGGCACACATTTACCGTAGTCGGCCTTTCCGCAGTATTCGTAGCAACCGTACTGTACCTGCGCCCGGACCTGGCCCAGGAACTGTCGCGCCGCCTCGGCCCGCCGCAGCCGGTCGCGCAAGTCCAGGTTCCGCCGCTGTCCCAGCTGATGGAGGGCCCGCAGCTGTCCGATGCCTCGATGGAGACCGAATCGGAGCCGCTGACGGCCGAGGAAAAGTCCCTGCTGGGCAGCCGCAAGCAGCAGCAGTTCGTCACCGACTGGCTGTCGCGCCGCTACCGCGTGGCGGACGAGGCGACCAACATGCTGGTGTCGACCGCCTACCTGACCGCGAGCGAGATGAAGCTCGACCCGCTGCTGATCCTGGCGGTGATGGCGATCGAATCGGGCCTCAACCCGTTCGCCGAGAGCGCGATGGGCGCACAGGGCCTGATGCAGGTCATGTCCAAGGTCCACCACGACAAATTTGAAGACATGGGCGGCGTACAGGCTGCGCTCAACCCGGTCGCCAACATCCGCGTCGGCGCGCAGATCCTCAAGGATTACGTGACCCGCGGCGGTTCGGTCGAAGCCGGCCTGAAGACCTACGTTGGCGCGGCGGCGTTCGAAACCGACTCGGGCTACGGCTCGCGCGTGCTGGAAGAGTACCGCAAGCTCAAGCAGGTCGCGATGGGCAAGAACATCCCGGTCCGCACGCCGAAACCGGCCGCACCGGTGGCGCCGAAAGTCGAGGCTCCGGCGCCTGAGGCAGCTCCGCAGGAAACGGTGGCGCCGCCCGAGCAGATCATCGCCGGCATCTGATAGTTTCAGCAGCGAGTTAAGCGCCACCTTCGGGTGGCGTTTTTTTTGGTAGTAACGCCCGTCATCCCCGCGAACGCGGGGACCCATGCTGAATACGCCGAACCGGCACTCTCGCCCCCCCGGGAAACGCACTATAGGTTCCCGCGTTCGCGGGAATGACGGGGTAGTGTGAGAATTGGCGGATTCGGCATAAACATGTTCGAATCCGCCACGAGGGGGCTGTCCCCTCGGACTGTCCCCTCCCTTTTGGTGGCGCATCCACGAACGTCAAAGGCTGGGGACAGTCCCCAATGCAAAACGCCACCCGGAGGTGGCGTTTTTCGCTTGCGGCGCAGGCGCCTTAGCGGCCGGCCTGCACTTCGGTGGCGCGCATCTGCGCCGCCAGCTTGTCCAGCACGCCGTTCACGTACTTGTGGCCGTCGATGCCGCCGAACGACTTGGTCAGCTCGACCGCTTCGTTGATCACGACGCGGTAAGGGATGTCCAGGTTGTTCTTCAGCTCATAAGCGCCGATCAGCAGCACCGCGTGCTCCACCGGCGAGATTTCGTCCAGCGGGCGGTCCAGCAGCGGCGCAATCGCTTCGCGCAGCGCCGGGGCGTCCTTGATCGCGCCGTACACCACTTCGGCGAAATGGTCGGCGTCGGCCTTGTCGAAGCCGTGCGCGGCGCGGATGTTGTTGACCACCGTGCTGGAGTCTTCTTTGCTCAGCAGCCACTGGTACAGGCCCTGTAGCGCGAATTCGCGCGCGCGGTGGCGCGGGGTGCGGTTCTTGCTCGGGTTGGCGTGGATCAGTTTGTCGTTCATCTTATCTACCTGTTTATTCTTCGTCGGCCTGGAGTTCTTCCAGGGCGAGCAGCAGATTGGCCATTTCGACCGCGCAGCGCGCCGCTTCCGTGCCCTTCTCCGCCATGCGGGCTTCCGCCTGCTCGTCGTTTTCGGTGGTCAGGACCGCGTTCGCGATCGGCATGCCGTAGTCGAGGCTGACGCGGGTGATGCCGGCGCCCGACTCGTTCGCCACCAGCTCGAAATGGTAAGTCTCGCCGCGGATCACCGCGCCCAGCGCAATCAGCGCGTCGAACTGCTCGGTCTCGGCCATCTTCTGGCAGGCCAGCGGGATTTCCAGCGCGCCCGGCACGGTCACGTGCAGCACGTCTTCGTCGGCCACGCCGAGGTGCTTGAGCTCGGCCAGGCAGGACGACAGCAGGCCGTGCCCGACGTCGGCGTTGAAGCGCGCCTGGATGATGCCGATGCGCAGGCCGGAACCGGTCAAGTTGCTTTCGTATGTTCCTACGGTCATGGCTGACTCCCTAATATATATAGTGTGTTGTTCGTATTGTAAGCCTGCTCAGGCCTGGGGCTGGTCCAGGTAGCCGGTCACTTCGAGGTCGAAGCCGGTCATCGACGGCATCTTGCGCGGGCTGGCCATCAGTTTCATCTTGCCCACGCCGAGGTCGCGCAGCACCTGCGCGCCGATACCGTAGCTGCGCAGGTCCATGCTGGCGGCGCGGCCGCTCGGGCGCGCGGCCGGCTTGCCGAGTGCTTCGAACTGCGCGAACAGCTCGTCGGCGCTTTCGCCGCAGTTGAGCAGCACGATCACGCCGCGTTCGGCCTTCTGCACCGCTTCCATCGCCGCCTGCACGCTCCACGAGTGGGTGGTGGCCTTCGATTCGAGCAGGTCCAGCACCGAGACCGGCTGGTGCACCCGCACCAGGGTTTCGGCGTCGGCCCGGATGTCGCCGTGCACCAGCGCCAGGTGCGCACAGGCGCTCGGCTTGTCGCGGTAGGCGATCAGGCGGAATGTGCCGGCTTGGGTGTGCAGCTCGCGCTCGGCCACGCGCTCGACCAGCGATTCGTGCTGGGCGCGGTAGTGGATCAGGTCCGCGATGGTGCCGATCTTGAGCTTGTGTTCTTTTGCAAACTCCAGCAGGTCCGGCAGGCGCGCCATGGTGCCGTCGTCCTTCATGATCTCGCAGATCACCGAAGCCGGGGTCAGGCCGGCCATCGCGGTCAGGTCGCAGCCCGCCTCGGTATGCCCGGCGCGCATCAGGACCCCGCCGGCCTGCGCCTTGAGCGGGAAAATGTGGCCCGGCTGAACGATGTCGTTCGGGGTCGAGCCCTTGGCGACCGCCACCTGGATGGTGCGGGCGCGGTCGGCGGCCGAGATCCCGGTGGTCACGCCTTCGGCCGCTTCGATCGAGACGGTGAAGTTGGTGCCGAAGGAGGTGCCGTTCCGGGTCGCCATCATCGGCAGGTTGAGCTGCTCGCAGCGCTCGGCCGTCAGCGTCAGGCACACCAGCCCGCGCGCGTACTTGACCATGAAGTTGATCGCCTCGGGCGTGACGAAGTCCGCCGCCAGCACCAGGTCGCCCTCGTTCTCGCGGTCCTCTTCGTCGACCAGGATGACCATGCGGCCTGCGCGCAGTTCTTCGACGATTTCCTGGGTGGGGGAGATGGACATGCGGACGTTCCTCGACTGATGGTGGTAGTGCCTAATCCGCTATTTTATCGGATTTGGGGCTGCCCTTGCGGATTGATCTCGATCCCGCCAGCATTCCCCACGGATTTGATGACGAGGAGTAGAATCGGACGACAGATTCCCGATACCGATTAAAGGCCCGTTTCCCCCGATGACAAAACGACTAGTGCGAAGCGCTGTCCTCAGCGCGATTCTCCTCGCCTCCTCCCTGGCATCGCAAGCAGCCATTCCGCTGGATCAGGTAATCCCCATCGGGCCGCAGGTCAAGGTCGGCAAGCTCCCCAACGGCCTGACCTACTACATCCAGAAGAACGGCAAGCCCGAGAAAAAGCTCGAGCTGCGCCTGGTGGTGCGCGCCGGCTCGGTGCTGGAAGACGACGACCAGCTGGGACTAGCCCACTTCGTCGAGCACATGGCCTTCAACGGCTCGACCAATTTCAAGAAGCACGAGCTGGTGTCCTACCTGCAGTCGATCGGGGTGCAGTTCGGCGCCGACCTGAACGCGTACACCAGCTTCGACGAGACCGTCTACATCCTGCCGATTCCGACCGAACGCCGCGAAAACATCGACAAGGCGTTCACCGTGCTGCAGGACTGGGCCCAGGGCGTGAGCTTCAACGGCGAGGACATCGACAACGAGCGCGGCATCGTGCTGGAAGAGGCGCGCATGGGCAAAGGCGCGTCCGACCGCATGAACAAGGTGCTGCTGCCGAAGATCTTCAACGGCTCGCGCTATGCCGAACGGCTCCCGATCGGCAAGGAAGAAGTGCTCAAGACCTTCAAGCACGACGCGCTGCGCCGCTTCTACAAGGACTGGTACCGCCCCGACCTGATGGCGGTGATCGCGGTGGGCGACATCGAGCCGGCCGAAGCCGAGCGCATGATCAAGGCCCATTTCGGCAAGCTGAAGAACCCGGCCAAGCCGCGTCCGCGCATTTCGGCCACCATCACGCCGCGTTCGACGTCCGAAGGCCTGGTCATCACCGACAAGGAAGCGAACTCCAACTCGGTCTACATCCGCTACCCGGTACAGGAAGACCGCGAGGATGGCACCTTCCGCGAATTCCGCAAAGGGATGGTGGAAACGCTGTTCTCGATCATGCTCAACGCGCGCCTGCAGGAACTGGCGCAGCAGGCCGAGCCTCCGTTCGTCGGCGGCGGCAGCGCCATGGGCGGGCTGGTACGCGGCTACAAGTCCTTCAGCTCGGTCGCGGTGCTGGGCCGCAGCGGCGCCATGCCGGCCATCGACGCGCTGGTGCAGGAAAGCGAACGCGCCCGCAAGCTGGGCTTCTCGCCGGCCGAACTGGATCGCGCCAAGAAGGACGTGATGCGCAACATCGAGCGCGAATACGCCGAGCGCGAAAAGACCGATTCGCACCGCTATGCCGGCGAATACATCCGCAATTTCCTGGACCGCGAGCCGATCCCCGGCGTGGTCAACGAATACGCCTATGTACAGGAGCTGATGCCCACCATCTCGCTGGAAGAGATGAACCGCTACGCGCGCGAGACGATTCCCGATAACGCGCCCAAGCTCGTGGTGTACATGGGTTCGGACAAGCAGGAGCAGCCGATTCCGACCGCCGACGCGCTGCTGGCGGCCGCCGTCGCCGCCGAAAAGCTTGAGGTGACCGCGCGCAGCGAGCAGGCCGTGGCCGCGTCGATCATGGAAAAGCGCCCTGCCCCCGGCAGCATCGTGTCGGAGACGATGGATGCAGAGCTGGGCCTGTCCACGCTGGTGCTGTCGAACGGCGTCAAGGTGATCCTCAAGCCGACCGACTTCCGCAACGACCAGGTGCTCATGGCGGCGGCGCGCTTCGGCGGCCAGTCGCTGGTGGACGACGCCGACATCTTCAACGCGCGCTATGCCAATGCCATCGCCGCGACCATGGGCGTGAACGGCCACTCGCCGGTGGAACTGAACAAGATCCTGGCCGGCAAAGCGGCGGGCGCGAATTTCGCGCTCACCAATTTCACCGACAACATCAGCGCCAGCGCGGGCAGCACCGACATCGAGACCATGCTGCAGCTGGTGCACCTCAAGTTCACCAGCGTGCGCCGCGACGAAGACCTGTACAAGTCCTTCATCGGCAAGCAGCGCGAGCTGGCGCGCAACGCCATGTCGCGCCCGGAGTCGGTGTTCCGCGACGAGCTGTACTCGACGTTGTTCAACAACCACCCGCGCGTGTCGATGACGCCACGTCCGTCCGACTTCGACAAGGTGAGCCTGGACCGCAGCCTGGAGCTGTACAGGAAGCGCTTCGGCAGCGCCAAGGGCATGACCTTCGTGTTCGTCGGCAGCTTCGACCCGAAAGTGCTCAAGCCGCTGATCGCCACTTACATCGCCAGCCTGCCGACCGCCGACATCCCGCTCTCGTACCGCGACGTGAACGTGCGCCCGGTGAGCGGCGTGGTGAAGAAGGCGGTCTATGCGGGCAAGGAAGCCAAGAGCATCATCTCGCTCAACTTCACGGGAACCACCAACTACTCCGAACAGGAACAGATGCGCTTTGCCGCGATGCTCGAAGTGATGAACCTGCGGATCACCGAAGTGCTGCGCGAGAAGCTTGGGCTGATCTATGGCGGCGGCATGAGCGGATCGATCGACCGCATCCCGTATCCGAACTACCTGATCGGCGCCACCCTGCCGACCGGGCCGGAAAACGTGGACAAGGTGATCGCCGCGACGATGGAGGAGATCCGCCTGCTGAAGGAGAACGGACCGGCGCCCGCGGACCTGGAGAAGGTCAAGCAGAACTGGTTGACCAGCCATTCCAAGGCGCTGCGCGAAAACGGCTTCTGGATCGGCCGGATCCAGAACTCGCTGCTCAAGGGGACCGACCTGCGCAGCGTGCTGCAGTACGAGAAGATGGTGAAGTCGATGACGCCGGCGCAGGTGAAGGCGGCCGCGAAGCACTACTTCAACACCGACAACTACGTGCAAGTGGTGCTGTACCCGGAGAAGGCCACTACCGAGGCCGTCGCAGCGCCCGCCCCCGCCGCGGCAAACTAGTCTTCGCGCAAACAGTTACACGCAAAACCGTCATCCCAGCGAAGGCTGGGATCCATACGCCGCTTCCGGATTCGGGAACTCAGCATGGATCCCAGCCTTCGCTGGGATGACGTTTTTCGGCTAGCGGTAATTAGACTTTGGAGTCCAGCGAGAGCATGCGCTCGACGTAGCGCGCGATCAGGTCGATCTCGAGGTTGACGCGCGCGCCCACACGCAGGTTGCGCAGCGTGGTCACTTCGATCGTGTGCGGGATCAGGTTGATCGAGAAGCGGCACGCTCCCGCGTCCACATCCTCGACCTTGTTCACGGTCAGCGACACGCCGTTCACCACCACCGAACCCTTGTAGGCCAGGTATTTGGCCAGGCTGCGCGGCGCGTCGATCATCAGCAGCCACGACTCCCCCACCGCCTCGAAGCGGTGCACATGCCCGATGCCATCCACGTGCCCGGAGACCAGGTGCCCGCCCAGGCGTTCATTCAGCGTCAGCGCCTTCTCGAGGTTCACTTCTCCCGGCGCATCCAGTCCGGCGGTGCAATTCAGGCTCTCGCGCGACACGTCGACGGTGAAGCTCTCGGCCGTCTTCGCCACCACCGTCATGCACGCGCCGTTCATAGCGATCGAATCGCCCAGTGCCACATCGCCCAGCGGCAGGCCGCCGGCGTTAACCTCGAGCCGCACGCCGGCATCGGCGCCGCCTTCAAGCGGGGTAATGGAAGTGATTTTGCCGACCGCGGCAACGATACCGGTAAACATGCTTGTCCTGTCAGTGATTGAATCGGGCGATGATGCGCAGGTCGTCGCCGACCTGGGACACATCGTGGAATGCGAGCTGCCGCCGGTCTTCCAGCGTGGACAGCGAGGGCAGCGCGAACATGCCCTGCCCGTCGCCCACCAGCGAAGGCGCCACGTAGACCAGCAGTTCGTCGACGCAGCGTTCGCGCACCAGCGAGCCATTGAGCTTGTAGCCGGCTTCGACGTGCAGTTCGTTGATCTCGCGGCGGCCCAGCTCGCGCATCAGCGCGGGCAGGTCGACCTTGCCGTCCGGATTGGGCAGGCACACGACCTCATGGCCGCCGGCGCGCAGCAGCGCTTCCTTTTCAGGGTTCGGGGCCGCCGACACCACCAGCGTCTTCGCGCCCTCCAGCACCCGCGCCGCCGGGTCGATCTCCAGCCTGCTGTCGACCACCACGCGCAGCGGCTGGCGCGGCGTATCAATCGCGCGCACCGTCATCTGCGGATCGTCTTCCTTCACCGTGCCGATCCCGGTGAGGATCGCGCAGGCGCGCGCGCGCCAGGCGTGGCCGTCGGCACGGGCCTCGGAACCGGTGATCCACTGGCTGACGCCGTTGCGCAGCGCGGTGGTGCCGTCCAGGCTGGCTGCGATCTTCAGCCGCACCCACGGCAGGCCGGTGCGCATGCGCTTGAAGAAGCCGATGTTCAGTTCGTGCGCCTGGTCGTCCAGCACGCCGATGGCGGTGTCGATGCCGGCTTCGCGCAGCTGCTCCATGCCCCTGCCCATCACCAGCGGATTGGGGTCGCCGATGGCGGCCACCACGCGTCCCAGGCCGGCGCGCACCAGCGCTTCCGAGCATGGGGGCGTGCGGCCGTGGTGGCTGCACGGTTCGAGCGTCACGTAGGCCGTGGCCCCGGTGACGTCGTGGCCGCGCTGCTTCGCGTCGCGCAGCGCCATGATTTCGGCGTGCGCCTGGCCCGCGGGCTGGGTGGACCCCGCACCGATGACCTGGCCGTCGCGCACGATCACGCAGCCGACCCGCGGGTTGGGGGATGTGATGTACATGCCCTTGCGCGCCCATTCGAGCGCGAGGCGCATGCCATCGATGTCGTCGATGATCTGCACTATGAAGTCTTGGCCATTTCTTTGTCAGGGAACGCCGCTGTCGCCGCCACAGGTGCGGTCGTGCGCGGGATTGCACACGCGCGCCCTGCCCAGCATGCTGATTTTAATTCGCCGCACCGCCTCGCCCTGTTGCAGCGTCAGCGATCCGAAGCGCGCCACCATGCTGTTGGTCGCGGCGCATGCGCGCCCACCGCCATTGTAAGCCAGATAAGGTGGGCTCTGCTGGGACGAGAAACTGGCGCTAGCCGAAATGCCGCGCGCCAGCGGGCCGCGCAGCAGCAGGATCTCGTCGCCTTCGCCGGGCCTGCGGTCGCCGTCGGCGTCGACGAACACCGCCCAGCCCTTGGCCCAGTCGCCTCCTTCTCCGGCCGGGGCGAGCAGCACCCGCGCGTTGCGCGCAATGGCCTGGGCCCGCGTGAACTGGACCGCCGAGAACAGCTCGTCGGTGGCCCCGCGCAGGGCGATGCCGTCGAGCACACCCCGGAAGCTCGGCACGGCAACCGCGCCCAGCACCAGCGCGATCGCCGCCGTCGCCAGCAGCTCGGTCAGCGTGAATCCACCCTGGCGGCTCATGGCCAGCACCCTGCAGCCCGCCCCAGCGCGCCGCGGCGGCCATCGCTGCGCAGGAACAGCGCTCCGCATTCGGGATCGGCAAACAGCGCGTCGACCTTCGCCGTGCCGGGGATCGCGCGCAGCTCCACGCATTCGGCCAGCCCCGCGCCCTGGCAGGGTGCGGCCGCCAGTTCGTAGGCGCTCTTTCCTGCCCCCGGGCCCGACCACCATCGGAATCCCGGATGCGGGTCGTCGGCGGAATACGCCGCATAGGTATTGTGCCGCGTGTAGTAGCGCTCCTGCTGCTGCATCGACTCCACCAGCGCAACGCGGGCTTCCGCGCGCCGGGACCGCAGCACGTAGTCGGCGTAGTTCGGCACCGCCACCGCCATCAGGATGCCGACGATCACCAGCGCGATCAGCAGCTCCACCAGAGTGAACCCGTTTTTCATCGTGACTCCCCTTCGGTGGCGGCATCGTGCAGCTCCTGCCAGTTGGTGATCTCGCGCCAGCTGAGCCGGTGGCCAGGTACGGCGATCCGCACTTCGACCGGCGCCTTGCCGCCCGGGCCGGACGGATAGAACGAGTACCGGCGCATCGCCGTCACCCGCCCGGCGCCATCGGGCCCGGACGTCGTGGCGCCCGACAGGACCAGCAGCGGCGGCCCGGGCGCGGCGCCGGCGGTGAGTACGCCGGTGACGGCGCCGTCGGCGTCCGTACTTGCCGCGCCATTGGCCATACCGGTAAGCGCGGACAGCGCATAGGTCCGCGTCGATGGCGTCGCACATTCGTCCGCCGCGGGGATGACCGAGGTCGCCACCATGACGCCGCCATCGACCATCGGGCTGGACGTTATCCGTTCGCCTGATCGCTGGCCGGCGAAGTCGAAGTACCACCCCTTGTTCTTCGCGTAATCGATCTCCTCACCCAGAACGCGGAAGCCGTTCCCGCCGGCCTCGAGGCGGCGCCGTATCAGCGCAGACCGCGACCCGATGGCAGCCGCATCACGTACCAGCGCGTCATGGATCGCATACATCGACTGGATTGCATCGCCGGGAACCCCGGCATCCTCATCCACCAGCATGCGCCCGGTGCCGAACAGGATCAGGTGCCCGCCGCCAGGGGCGTAAACGACGCGCGGCGCGGAGGTGATGGGCTGGCGCCGGCCCTCGGCATCGCGCGCGGTGAACAGCAGCGAGGACGCGCCACGCCACGGCGCGTTGCCGGTGAAATCGAAACGCCACACCGATCCCTGCAGGTCCCCTGCGTACACATGGCGCACCGCACCGTCCGCCCCGAGCACGACCGCAGGCGGACCGAGCGCGTTCGCCTGCCCTGCCTCGCGCGCAGGCGCCGCGAAGCGGAAGTAGTTCACCCCATTGCGCCAGCGTTCGCGCCGGGGCTTGTCGAGCGCCAGCAGGAACAGCGCGCCGTCCGGCGACTGGTCCTTGTCGTAGTTGTTAAAGCCGCTGGTGACGATCGCGAAGTGCCGGTACTGCGCCACGCCCTCGCGCAGGCTGGTCCGGAACCTGGCAATGGCCGGCGCCGCCACCACATGCCCGAGCTGGCGGTCGTCGCGGTCGGAGAACTGCCACAGCTCGCCCGCGCCGGACGCGAACGAGTCGGGCGTGGTGACGTCGATGGCGAACACGCCCTTGTTCCCCATGCCGTATCCGGCCGCCAGCACAGTGCGCCAACCTTCGGCGGTCAGCGCCTCGCCGGCGCCCGGACTGGCATCGACAAAAGCGCGGTGACTGTAATCGGGCCGCGCGAGTTCGGGCAGCGCCGCGTGCAGGGCGCGCGGAACGTAGGCCAGCCGTTCGACGCCCGTGGCCGCGTCGAACCCATGCAGCATTCCGTCGTTCGCGCCGACGTAGGCCAGCGGGCGGCGCGTGGCGTGGCGCGCGCGAAATGCGGCATAGCCTTCGCCCTGGCCTGCGGCGGAAGGCGGTCCAACGATGAGCGGAGTCGAACGCACGATGTCGCCGAGGGGACTGGTGCGCACGCGCATCCCCTGCCCTTCCTTGCTGCGATCGCCGCGCAGGTAGGCGACCAGTTCGGCGTCCAGTACCTTGCTGGCAAGTTCGGTCGAGGTGAACGGGGCCGTCACGGTTTCGCCATTCCGTTCGACGGTGGTGAATATCTTCCTCGCGTTGGGAGCCGGGAGTTGCGCAGCCGCGCTCCAGGCGGGCGCACCCGAGGGGCGTCCGCCGGCCAGGTCCAGGCGGACCAGGTCGCCGGACCGTGCGGCGCGGTCGTAGGAAGCCTGCAGCACGTAGCCGTCGCCATTGGCGCCGCTGGAAGCCGTGGCGGCGCTGGCGACAGGCTCGGATTGCATGACAGCGCGCCTGGCCATCCCCGCGACCGCACTGCGCAGGCGGGCCGGGTCGGAGCCATCGAAGAAACGGCGGCGCGCAGCAAGCGACAGCGGATTCGGGCCGCTGGCCACCATCGGCGACAGCTGCGCTGCCAGCGTCTCGATGCCGCTGTCGGCGTCCTGGCGCTGGCTGCCGCTCGCGGCCCACATTGCTATGCCAGCGAGGTAGAGCGAGCCGGTTTCGCCTGGTCCGATGGCGCTCGCGGACAGTTTGGGCAGGCCGGCTTCCTTTCCTGCGAGGTCTGTCCACGCCATGACGTTGAACGGGTCGCCCGGCCCAAAGGCATCGGCGGCGCGCGCCTTGTCGAGATGGGCGGTGTTCGAGTTGCCCGGAATGTAGCGGTCTTCGGCCCCATGCGCGCGGGAGATCACTGCGATCGCATTGCGCTGGCAGCGCGCCACCAGCGGATCGGTCCGCGCATCGAATACAGGGAACTGCGCGTCGTGGCCGCCGCTACCCTGCGCCGGAAAGCGGCCCTGGAGATACCGCACGCCTTCGTAGTGCAGCTCCGCGAGAGGAGCGTGAGCCTTGTAGACGCCGTCGCGACCGAGCCGGTTGATGTAGTTGATCGTGCCGCTGAATGGCGTGCCTGCCTCGTCGGGATCGCGCTTCAGCACTCCGGTGCGCGCACTCCATTCGCCATCGATGCGCTTGAGCGGAGCGCGCAGCACCCCGCCATACAGGTTCGGGTCCTCCACGCCGCGCCCGGTCAGGTAGGCCATCAATCCGATGCGCGCACGCGCGGCGACTTCCTGCAATGCGCCTTCGGGCTTGAAATCGTCGCCGTAGCCGCGGCACAGCCAACCGCGTTCGCCTGCATCAACGCTGTCGCACACGCGCACACGCGCCGCATACTCGCCCAGGCGCTTGTCGGATATCAGCAGGCGCGCCGATTTGCCCCGCCGCGGCGCGTCGCAGCGGCTGCCCTTGTCGGTCCTGCTGAACAGGATCCTGTCGCGGCAGGAGACGACATGCAGCACGCCCTCACCGAACGGCGTCACGCCCGCTCCGTCGGCCACCGTCTTGCGTCGGAAAAGCTCAGGGTGCGCGTAGAAGTCTTCGTTCGGGGGCCCGTCCGGCAGCACTGCACGCTGCAGCACGGTGTCGCCGGGACGGTCAATGAACCTGTCGCCGCCGGTCAGTCCGAGCCGCACCAGGTCCAGCCGCGACATCGACGCCCAGTTCAGGAAATTGCCGCTGAACGCGCCGCTGCACATGTTGCGTTCGCCGGCGCGCGCATTGGCGGAAAAGAAGCCGCGCTCCGCGCCCAGGTCCGGGTCGCCGGCAACGCCGCGCTTTCCTCCGCTGGGTGGATATGAGTAGCACAGCCGCGGATTGAAGTAGCCGTCGTATTCCCGCGCGGGTTCATATGGACCGGTGTATGCGGCCGCGACGTCGTGATAGGTGAGCGACAGCGCGAACAGGACGTTGGGCGGCACCGAGGGGCCCGGGGTTCCGGGCAGGTCGTCCGGCAGCACCAGGGGCGGTGCGCCGGATGCCACGCCGGCCGCCATCGCCAGCACCGCAACGAGGGGTTTCATGGTTCGACCTTCCTGTAGACGCACTGCAGCACCACGCGCGTCGACTCGCGCGCGCCGAAGCCCATCACCGTGATCCGGTACACATTCGGCATCGGCGCGGATGCATCCTCGCCCGCGCGCTGCACGGGCAGCGGTTCGATGATGTAGCGCGGCGGGCGCACGGGCGCCGGGCCACTTCCGGTCGCCATGACGGCACCCGTGAAGGCGCCGTAGGCCACCGCCCGACCGTCGTCGCTGCTGTCCGCCAGGTCCACCGATTGCCAGGCCGGGACGTCGCCGGTCGGCGCGCACAGGCCGGCGTTGGGTTCGTCGCGCCGCCCGCAGCCCGGCACGAAGCCGGCCACGCTGCCTTGCGCGAAGTACTGCGCGCGCTCCGGCAATGCATCGTTTTCGATATCGCGCTCGGCATCGCGCAGCGCCGCCTCCGCCGCCAGAAGTGCAACCTGGCGGTCGCGTTCCGAGCGCGCCTGCTTTTCGGCGGACAGCGCGCCCTGCGCCGCGGCGATGCCGATGGCCAGCACCGCCACCATCAGGAACAGCGTGACGGCAAGCGCGGCGCCGCGCTGTCTGGGAGGGGCCATGTCCGCCTCAGGCCGGCCGGTTACGCAGCAGGAAAGTGGCTGCGAACACGCGCCGCTCGCGGTGGCGCAGCGACTCGTGCAGCTTGTCCGGCTCGATCAGCGCCCCCGGATCCGCGTCGGCGTCGTAGCCAGGGCCGAACAAGTGAAACGGTTCCTGCGACCCAAGCTGCGTGGCATACCGGGCGCCGTGCAGAAGCAGGCTTACGCGCACCGCGCACACGCGCTTCCAGTGCGTCTTGCGGTTCAGGTCACGCGCACGCGCTTCCTCGTCCGCCCCGGCCAGTACTAGCGCGGCGTCGCGTGCGTCGATCGCGGCCGCACGCTCGTAGCTGTTTGGCCTGCCGTCGGCGGGCGTATCGGTGTCGATCCCATACAGGACCTGCAACGCATCGACGCCGCGCACCACCGCCTCCGCTTTCCAGGCCGTCGCTCCCCGGTACTTGCAGCGCAGTTCCGCGACGCCATCGGTCCCAACGGCCACATAGAAAATGCTCCAGCCGCGCGCGTCCTCGTTGACCGGGAAGCCGGCGCAATTGACGACGCTGTCGTCGGGAGCACCGGCAAAGCGCAGCGCCAGCACGTCGCTGTTGTTGACCGCGTCGTCGCGCGGATCGGCCAGCCCCTGCGTGCCGCCCGACAGCCAGCTCGCGTCCAATCCGGATACCGGCGCGGGCCGAGTGTCGGCTTCTTCCACGAATTCGCCCCAGTCTACGTACGAAGCCTGGCGCACCGCGCGACCCAGCGCATCGAGGGCGAAGCGGCCTGCATCCTCGACCGCGGCGATGTCGTCCTGCGCCACATAGCTCGCGTTGGAGGCCACCATCAGGGTCGACGCGAACAGCGACACGACAAGGCCGACCGCCATCGAGACCATCAGCTCCGCGAGCGCCCAACCGGAAGCCTTGCGTAGACGGGTCATGTTCCGGGCTCCGGCACCGGCATTGCCACGCGCGGTGCGTCATCGCGTACTGCCTCGGCGCTATCGCCAGAACCCGCATCGGCGCGTTCGCGCCAGCCGATCTTGACCACGACCGGCGCCCCGGCGCCGCTGGTGCAGTCCCATTGCAGGGATTGGCGCCCCGCGTCCCACGACTGCAGGTCGCGGCAGACGCGGATACGGCCACCGGGGAAAGACGAAGCCAGCGTCTGCGACATGTCGTGGATATCGAAGGCCGCGAGCTGGCCTGGCGTGCAGCTGGTGCCGTTGAAGCAGGCAGCGGGCGGTTTCGCGAGCGCGGCGCCGGCGCCAGCATCGAATTCAAACAGGTAGGCCTCGGCGGCTGTGGGATTGGCGCGCATGCGCTCGCCGAGCGTGGCAGCGAGGCGCACCGCCGACGACATCAGGCCGGAGTCGTGCCGCATCCGCATCGAGACCGCCTGGGTGGCGGCCGCGCCGAGCACGCCGACGGCGAGCACGAACATTGCCACCAGCACCTCCACCAACGAATAGCCGCCGCTGCGCCGCATCGCTCCTCCGAAGACGTCCGTCGGGACGCACTGCAAAGGTATAGGTATGGCCAAGGGCGTGGCTGAGGTGGCTCAACCGTGCGCGGGGATCGAAATTGCTGTTGAGGTGTCGGCCGTCATTCCAGCGGAGGCTGGAATCGATGCGCACGTGGCGCAGGGGCGGTTATTGGATGGGATGCTCTGTATGGGTCCCAGCCTTCGCTGGGACGACGGTTCCGCTTACTTGCGGGACTTGCGGTCGGAGCCGACTTCGGCGATCGCTTCCTGGAACTCGTTGAGGTCTTCGAAATTCTTGTAGACGGACGCGAAGCGGATGTAGGCGACCTTGTCGAGCCGCTTAAGCTCCTGCATCACCAGCTCGCCGATGAAGCCCGATTCGACTTCGCGCTGGCCGCTGGTCAGCAGCTTCTCTTCGATGGCGGCGATCGCCATGTCGATCGCGTCGGCGGGCACCGGACGCTTGCGCAGCGCCAGCATCAGGCTGCCGCGCAGTTTGGACGACGCGTACTCGGTGCGCATTCCGTTCTTTTTGACCACGATCGGCATGGTCAGCTCGACCCGCTCGAACGTGGTAAACCGTTTATCGCATTTGCCGCAGCGGCGGCGCCGGCGAATCGCGTCCGCATCTTCCTGCACCCGGGTCTCGAGGACCTGGGTGTCGTCGTTCTGGCAGAAGGGACATTTCATCGCCGGCTACTCCTTGTCAGCTTACTTGGCGTACACCGGGTACTTGTCGGTCAGCTTCTTCACTTCGGCCTTCACGCGCTCAATGGTGGCCGCGTCGTGCGGGTTGTCCAGAACGTCGGCGATCAGGTTGCCGACCATGGTCGCGTCTTCTTCCTTGAAGCCGCGGGTGGTGAACGCCGGCGAGCCGAGGCGGATGCCGGAGGTGACGAACGGCTTCTGCGGATCGTTCGGGATGCCGTTCTTGTTGCAGGTCATGTGCGCCTGGCCGAGAATCGCTTCCGCTTCCTTGCCGGTCAGGTTCTTGGCGCGCAGGTCGACCAGCATCACGTGCGACTCGGTGCGGCCGGACACGATGCGCAGGCCGCGCGCGATCAGCGCTTTGGCCAGCGCGTCGGCGTTCTTGACTACCTGCTTCTGGTAGTCGACGAAGGACGGCTCCAGCGCTTCCTTGAACGCGACCGCCTTGCCGGCGATGACGTGCATCAGCGGGCCGCCCTGGATACCAGGGAAGATCGCGGAGTTGATCGCCTTCTCGTGCTCGGCCTTCATCAGGATGATGCCGCCGCGCGGGCCGCGCAGCGACTTGTGCGTGGTGGAGGTGACGAAGTCCGCGTGCGGCACAGGGTTCGGGTACACGCCGGCGGCGATCAGGCCCGCATAGTGCGCCATGTCGACCATGAAGTAGGCGCCAACGTCCTTGGCGACCTTGGCGAAGCGCTCCCAGTCGATCTTCAGCGAGAACGCCGATGCGCCCGCGATGATCATCTTCGGCTTCTTCTCGTGCGCCAGGCGTTCCATCGCGTCGTAGTCGATGTCTTCCTGCTCGGTCAGTCCGTAGGAAACCACGTTGAACCACTTGCCCGACATGTTCAGCGCCATGCCGTGCGTCAGGTGGCCGCCTTCGGCCAGCGACATGCCCATGATGGTGTCGCCAGGCTTAAGCATCGCGAAGAACACGCCCTGGTTGGCCTGCGAGCCGGAGTTAGGCTGCACGTTGGCCGCTTCCGCGCCGAACAGCTTCTTCACGCGGTCGATCGCGAGCTGCTCGGCGATGTCGACGAATTCGCAGCCACCGTAGTAGCGCTTGCCCGGATAGCCTTCCGCATACTTGTTGGTCAGCTGCGAGCCCTGCGCTTCCATCACGGCCGGCGAGGTGTAGTTTTCGGAGGCGATCAGTTCGATGTGATCCTGCTGGCGAACGTTTTCCTTCTGGATGGCGTCCCACAGTTCCGGGTCGATGTTGGCAAGCGTATGGTCTTTGGCAAACATGAAAACTCCAATCGATAAGTGCATAGGCACTGGCAGTGCGGGATAAAAGCCGGGGCGCGTCCCTCGGGTGGCGCCCCAACGCTTTCCATCGTTTTGGCTGCCCAGGCGAACGGCATTGAAATCTCACGTTCCCCGGTGGTTTCCCACCTTTGCAGCACCGGCAGGGCGGCGCGGCATTTCGCCAGTCACGTGAGACGGAAAATGGAGCCGAGATTGTAAGTTAATCCAGCAGCAGGGGCAAGAAAATGGCCACTTCTATATGCATTGTCAATGACATACAATCCCCGCATCTTCACACTGCCAGGAATTATCATGATCGTCTTGATCACCGGCGCAACCGCCGGCTTCGGCGCCGAAATGGCGCGAACTTTCGTCAACAGCGGCTATCAGGTCATTATTACGGGCCGCCGCGTCGAACGCCTGAAGGCGCTCGCGGACGAACTCGGCGAAAACTGCCTGCCGGTGGCGATGGACATGACCAGCCGCTCCTCGGTCGAGGATGCGCTGGCCGAGATGCCGCAATCGTGGCGCCAGGTCGAAGTGCTGGTGAATAACGCCGGCCTGGCGCTGGGCACCGCGCCGGCCCAGGAAGCGCTGCTGGAAGACTGGGAGCAGATGATCGCGACCAACTGCACGGGCCTGGTGACGATCACGCGGGCGCTGCTGCCGTCGATGGTGGCGCGCGGCTCGGGCCTGATCATCAACCTGGGCTCGATCGCCGGCCACTACCCTTACCCGGGCGGGAACGTCTATGGCGCGACCAAGGCCTTCGTGGAGCAGTTCACGCTCAACCTGCGCGCGGACCTGGTCGGCACCGGCGTGCGCGCGACCAACCTGGCGCCCGGCCTGTGCGGCGGGACCGAATTCTCGAACGTGCGCTTCAAGGGCGACGACGCGGCCGCCGCCAAGGTGTATGAAGGCACCCAGCCGCTGACGCCGCAGGACATCGCCAATACCGCGTTGTGGGTGGCGCAGCTGCCGGCGCACATCAACATCAACAGCATCGAAATGATGCCGGTGTGCCAAGGCTTCGGCCCCTTCAACATCAAGCGCAGCTAGGAGACTGTCCCGCCGGGACTGTCCCCTGCCTTTGGTTGGCGGCTGAACGAAGGAAGGCCGGGGACAGTCCCAAAGGGACAGTCCCTATGTTGCCGCCGGGCACTCAAATGTTAGGGATTGTTACAAACCTTGGCGTTTTGCCATCCGGTACTATCTACTGACCGCGCTTTCGATCCGCCCCGCCCCAAAAGTGGTAACGATTCCAAAAAACGACAGGCGATGACCCCACTATGTTCGGTTACGTACATAGATCAGGGGAAAATCGCGTAAAATGTTTCACAAGTTCACTTATGGCAACTAACATGCCTTCAGCTTTCGACTGGTCGGTCCGCGTGTATTACGAAGATACGGACGCCGGTGGCATTGTTTACTACGCAAACTACCTCAAGTTTTTCGAGCGCGCCCGCACCGAATGGCTGCGGTCTGTAAACGTGTCGCAGCAGTCGCTGGCCGAGGAAAGCGGCGCCATGTTCGTTGTCGGCAGCGCCACGGTCGAGTATCATGCGCCGGCCCGACTGGACGATGTACTAAAATTAACATTGCAGATTGAGAAGCTTGGCCGCGCGTCGGTCCAGTTCCTCCAGCAAGCGTGGTGCGGCGAGCAGCTCCTGGCCAGCGCCCGCGTCAAAGTAGGCTGCGTGGACTCCGCCACCTTGCGCCCCCGCCCCCTGCCCGACCCGGCCGCCGTCAAGATGCGCGCCGCCCTCATTTGATCACCCTGAACTGAAACCAATGAACGCAGCCCAAGACCTGTCCTTTGTCGAACTGATTGCAAACGCGCACCTGATCGTGCAACTGATCATGGCGCTGCTGCTTGGCGTTTCACTGGTAAGCTGGACCTATATCTTCCGCAA
>DASTVB010000044.1:0-4840 GCA_035759315.1 Telluria sp.
TGGAATCGATCGTGGCGACCTCGCCGGCGGCGAACGCGGCGCGCGTGAAGCGCCCGCTGGTGATCATCGCCGGCGCCAAGGATCCGATGGTGCCGGTGGCGGGCGTGACCGCCTACGTCGAGCAACTGAAGGCCGCCGGCACGCCGGTCAGCTTCCTGCTCGATCCGGACGAAGGCCACATGCCGCGCAAGCCGGTGGTGCGCCAGGCGTATTCGTACCTGCTCGATTCGCTGCTGCACCGTTACCTCGGCGCCGACGCGCCGGAAGCGCCGTCGCCGGAGCTGGCGGCGTACCTCGCCGGCAGCGCGATGAAGTCGAACGGCGCCTTGCCCTGAGTTGCCGGTGCCTGCCCTTTGGTTTAGTATGAGACAACAAAATCGAAGGGTGATCCTGCATGAAGAAATGGCGCAAACATAATGCACTCGCAGCGGTAATCGTCGGCGCGCTGGTCGTGTTCGGCGTGCTGGCGACCAAGCGCACGGCGGTCGAGCCGCCGCCGCCCGCCACGGCGCCGGCCACCGCGGTGTCGGCGGTCGACCAGCGTGCCATCGCCGCGCTGTTTGCGCTGCCCGAGCTGAAGGCATGGTCGGCGGCGATCGAGCGCAATTCCGGCGGACGCGCGCGCGGCGCCGTGATCGGCGGCGACGCCGACCCGATCACGGTCGAAGGCAAGACCTATCACGCGTACAGCTTCATGGAGAACGACCCGGAGCAGGCGCGGCGCCTTCAGGGCTTTTATGTGACGCAGGACGGATCGGCCATCCTGGTGGAAGATGCGGGCAGCGGCGAGACCATGACGCTGGACGAGTGGCGCCAGCGCGAAAATCCGATCGACCGTTTCAAATAACCGTTAGCCGTCATTCCCGCGGAAGCGGGAACCCATGCTGGGCATGCTGCAATGACGAAGCACATGCTACCGCTGACATCATCTCAGCATGGGTCCCCGCTTTCGCGGGGATGACGGCATTGTCCGTTACAGTTTGCCGAACCAGGCGCCGTACGGCGGCAAGGTCACCTTGCCGCCCGCCGCGCTACCCGGCAGGCCATGCCCTTCCATCGCAGTCGCTGCGCCGGTCTCCGGCCAGTCGAAACTGACTTCCTCGCCCGCCAGGTTGAACGCCGCCAGCACTGCCGGCTCGCCATCCAGCGTGCGGCGCAGCGCCAGCACCGGCTCCGGCGCGTCGAAGAACGAGATGTCGCCGCGCGTCAGCTGCGGTACCGACTTGCGCCACCTGATCACGCGCCGCGCGAAGTTGAGCGGCGAATCCTCGCGCCCTTCCTGCACCGATACCGCCGCCACGCGATGCGGCTCGGCCAGCGGCAGCCATGGCTTGCCGGTGGTGAAACCGCCATTCGGCTGCTCGTCGGTCCACGGCATCGGCGTGCGGCAGCCGTCGCGTCCCTTGAACTCGGGCCAGAAGGTGATCCCGTAAGGGTCCTGCAGCAGCTCGAACGGCACGTCCGCTTCGGTCAGCGCCAGTTCGTCGCCCTGGTACAGGCACGGCGTTCCCTTGAGCGAGAGCTGCATCGCCAGCACCAGCTTGCCCAGTTCCACCGGCGGGTTGGCGCCGCCCCAGCGCGTCATCACGCGGATCGCGTCGTGGTTGCCGACCGACCAGGAGGCCCAGCCGCCCTTGACACGCGATTCGAACTCCTCCACCTGCTGGCGGATGTAGGCCGCGGTGAACACGGGAGTGAGCAGGTTGAAGCTGTAGGCGATGTGCAGCTTGTCGCCGTTGGCGGTGTAGTCGGCCATCACGGCCAGCGAATCGTCGGCGCCCACTTCGCCGATCGCGATCGCGCCGTATTCGTCCAGCAGCGTGCGGATGCGCTTGAGGTATTCGATGTTCTCCGGCTGCGTCTTGTCGTACAGGTGCGACTGCATGCCGTACGGGTTCACGTCGGTCACGGTCGCGGTATCGCGCTTGGTGGCGGGCGGATTGCTGCGCAGCTGGCGGTCGTGGAAGTGGAAATTGCAGGCGTCCATGCGCACGCCGTCAACGCCGCGCTCGAGCCAGAAGCGCATCGCATCGAGGTGCGCCCGCTGCACTTCCGGATTGTGGAAGTTCATGTCCGGCTGGCTGGCCAGGAAGTTATGCAGGTAGTACTGCTTGCGGCGCGAATCCCACTGCCACGAAGAGCCGCCGAACACGGACAGCCAGTTGTTGGGCGGATTCCCGTCCGGGAGCGGGTCGGCCCACACGTACCAGTCGGCCTTGGGGTTGTCGCGGCTCTTGCGGCTCTCGACGAACCACGGGTGCTGGTCGGACGAGTGCGACGGCACCTGGTCGATCATGATCTTCAGGCCCAGCGCGTGCGCGCGGGCGATCAGCTTGTCGAAATCCGCCAGGGTGCCGAACAGCGGGTCGACGTCGCAGTAGTCCGAAACGTCGTAGCCGAAGTCTTTCATCGGCGACTTGAAGTACGGCGAGATCCACACAATGTCCACGCCCAGCGATGCGATGTAGTCGAGCTTCTCGGTGATGCCCGGCAGGTCGCCGACGCCGTCGCCGTTGGTGTCGCGGTAGCTGCGCGGGTAGACCTGGTAGATGACGGCTTCGCGCCACCATGGATTATGTTGGGAGTTCATGGTACTGTCCGATTGATGTGTGTAGATAATATACATTAGCCACGAGGTTTCGACAATCCGCGAAGTTACGACAAATTCGGACCAAATCCCTGTGGATACAAAGAGTTAGGTAGGAATATCGCAAGATGAGCACTGTTTCCGCGTAGTCAAACTACATCGCAAAAAAGCAGAAACAATTACGCGGTTGCCAGCAGGAAGCCCGTGCCTTAGGATCGCGGGAATTAAAAATCGATGGGGACACCAATGTCACAAGCTCAAGCAGTTGCGGCCACGCCCGCGCCACCAGGCGCAGCGGACGGCAACGGGCCGATTCCGCGCCAGATTCCTTACATTATCGTCAACGAGGGCGCGGAGCGGTTCAGCTTCTACGGGATGCGCAACATCCTGACCATGTTCCTCATCAGCTCCCTGCTGCTCTACCTTCCGGAGTCCGCGCGCACTGGCGAAGCCAAGCACGTGTTCCACACCTTCGTGATCGGCGTGTACTTCTTCCCGCTGCTGGGCGGCTGGCTGGCCGACCGCTTCTTCGGCAAATACAATACCGTTTTCTGGCTCAGCCTCGTTTACTGCGCGGGCCATGCGATGCTGGCCGCGTTCGACGACAATATCACCGGCTTCTACATCGGCCTGGGACTGATCGCGTTCGGCTCGGGCGGCATCAAGCCGCTGGTCGCGTCCTTCATGGGCGACCAGTTCGACCAGACCAACAAGAACCGCGCCAAGGGCGTGTTCGACGCGTTCTACTGGATCATCAACTTCGGCTCCTTCTTCGCGTCGCTGCTGATGCCGCTGTTCCTGCGTAACTACGGGCCGTCGGTCGCCTTCGGCATCCCGGGCATCCTGATGGGCGTGGCCACGCTGGCGTTCTGGATGGGCCGCAAGAAGTACGTGCACGTGCCGCCGGCGCCGCCGAACCCGCATTCCTTCATGCGCGTCGCGCGCACCGCGCTTGCCACCGCCGCGCCGGGCCAGTCGCGCGCGGGCCGCACGGTCGCCATCGTCGGCGTGCTCGGCGCGATCGCCTCGCTGGCCTTCCTGACCGGCGTATCGGGCTTCGTGATCGCGTTCTGCCTGGCGATCGTGCTGCTGATCGCATTCGGCGGCATGGGCATCTCCATGCAGCTCGAGCGCGCCCGGGGCCTGCATCCGGACGAAGCGGTGGACGGCGTGCGCGCCGTGCTGCGCATCCTGATCGTGTTCGCGCTGGTGACGCCGTTCTGGTCTCTGTTCGACCAGAAGGCTTCCACCTGGATCGTGCAGGCGAACGACATGAACACCATGGTGACCCTGTTCGGCACCACCTTCGAAGTGCTGCCGTCGCAGATGCAGTCGCTGAACCCGCTGCTGGTGATGCTACTGATCCCCTTCAACAACTTCGCGGTGTTCCCGATCTTCCGCCGCCTCGGCATCGAGCCGACCGCGCTGCGCCGCATGGGCGCCGGCATCGGCCTGTCCGCGCTGGCGTGGGTCGCGATCGGCATGATCCAGGTCTCGATGGACGCCGGCACGCCGGTCTCGATCGCATGGCAGATCCTGCCTTACGCGCTGCTGACCGCCGGCGAGGTGCTGGTATCGGCCACCGGACTCGAATTCGCCTACTCGCAGGCTCCGGCCGCGATGAAGGGCATCATCATGGCGCTGTGGTACCTGGCCGTCACGATCGGTAACCTGTGGGTCATCATCGTCAACCGCCTGGTGCAGAACGAAGGCGTGATCGCGTGGATCAAGACCAGCGGCTTCGGGCTGATGGCGTTCCAGATGTTCTTCTTCGCCGCCTTCGCCGCACTCGCCGCGCTGGTGTTCGCGTGGTACGCCCGCCACTACAAAATGGTCAACAACTACCGCAGCACATAAACCAGGAGAGCAAATGCCCCGCTGTTACATAGCCACCCTCGCCGCGAGCGCGGTACTGGCAACCGGAGGGGCAGGCGCCCACTCCATCGAAGAGTGCAACAGCGCGGACTTCGCGACCGTACTGAACGCCGCGCCCGGCGCGATGGAGGCGCGCGGCGTGTGGATGGGCCAGCGCTCGATCGCCTGGCCCGGCGCGCCGGCAGGCGGCGTGTTCAGGCTGTACCACGCGCCCGCCGGCGGCATTAACGCCATGGTGGGCGGCAAAGTCACCGGCGCGCAGGCGTCGCTCGCCCTCGGCCTGGTTGAAGGCGCCACGATCGCGGCGCGCTTCCGCTACCTCGACAAGGGACCGGTGCTCTCGGTACCTGCCTCCGCCGACCTCGCCGCGCTGCTGCG
>DASTVB010000045.1:0-12624 GCA_035759315.1 Telluria sp.
TCGGGGTGCTTCATTTGCAACCTTTCGGCATGTACATATATATATCCTATCGGTTTAATTGCCGCATGGAAATATATTTTGGATATCGAAAGGTGAAGTGCGGAGAAAAAGAGACAGGGGGGATTTTTGGCGGATTCGGCATAATCATGTTCGAATCCGACACACGGCGCGGGGGGAAGGGCTTTACGGAAAGCGCAACAGATCCTGGTGTCACAGCTCACCGGGGATGATTCGCAAAGCTGACGTCCGGCAGGACGGGCCGGCAGGCGCGCGGCGGAAACGCCACCGCCACGCGCCGGTGCCAGCCTGACTACTTGACCTTGTCTTTTTCCATCTTGTCCATCTTGTCCATCTTGCCGGAGCCCATCATGTGATGCTCGCGCATCATGTCCATGTCCTTCACAGCGATGGTGCCGGCGCTGGTTTTCTTCATTTTGTCCCACATGGATTCGTGATACTTCATGAATTCATCCTTGGAAATCATGCCATCGCCATTCGTATCCATCATCTTGTGGTCGGACTTGTGGCCGCCACCGCAGCCCGCCATGGATGGGCCGGCTACTGAGAGGAGCACCGTGGCCGCCAATATCGATAGGGTTTTCATCTTGAATCCTTTCTTCGGTTGAACAAGGAAAGTGGTGTCGCCAGGACACCGGCCGGACCCGGACCCTCGTGCGGTACGGACCCTGGGCCACAAAGAGTCTATTCCGCTGCGGGCAGGCCGGGCGCACTGCTCGCGGACTGCGGCCGGGTTCCCGCACGCCGGCGGACGGTGACGATATAGAATGTATGCTTCGACATCCCCGGAGCGCGCGAAGCCGCTCGACACAATGGAAATAGCAATACTGTTTGGCCTGATTCTCCTGAACGGCATTTTCGCGATGTCGGAAATCGCCTTGATGACTGCGCGGAGAGTGCGACTGCAAAAGCTCGCCGAAGCGGGCGACAAGGCAGCGCTGGCGGCCGTGCAGCTGGGCGAAGATCCGAACAAATTCCTGTCTACCGTGCAGATCGGGATCACCTCGATCGGCATCCTGAACGGCATCGTCGGCGAAGCGACGCTGGCGCGCCCGTTCGCGCTGTGGCTGCAGTCGATCGGAACGGCGCAGCAGCCGTCCGAATTCGTTGCCACCGTCTTCGTCGTCGTCACCATTACCTATTTTTCGATCGTGCTGGGCGAGCTGGTACCAAAGCGCCTTGGCCAGATCAATCCGGAACCGCTGGCGCGGCTGGTCGCGCGCCCGATGATGCTGCTCGCGACGGCGGCCCGGCCCTTCGTCATGCTGCTGTCCGCATCAACGCAGCTGGTACTGCGCATCTTTGGCGTCCGGATCTCCGGGTCGCAGGCGATGACCGAAGAGGACCTGCACCTGCTGCTGGAAGAGGGCTCCGAGTCCGGCATCATCGAACATCACGAACACCAGATGGTGCGCAACGTGTTCCGCCTGGACGACCGCCAGATCGGATCGTTCATGGTGCCGCGCGGCGAAGTGGTCTGCTTCGACGCCAGCGACGATATCGACACCAACCTGATGCGCTTCGAATCGAGCCCGCATTCGCGCTACCCGGTGCTGAGCGGCGGCTGGAGCACCATCCTCGGCGTGATCGATGCGCGCCAGATGCTGGCGCAAAAGCTGCGCGGCGAGGCGCTGACGCTGACCGACAACCTGCAGCCGCCGGTGTTCGTGCCCGAATCGCTGACCGGCATGGAGCTGCTCGAGAACTTCCGGAGTTCGGGCGTGCAGATCGCCTTCATCGTCGACGAATACGGCGAGGTGCAGGGCATCGTCACGCTGCAGGACGTGATGGAAGCGATCACCGGCGAGATCAAGACCACGCGCGCCGAAGACTCGTGGGCGGTGCAGCGCGCCGACGGCTCGTGGCTGCTGGACGGCCTGATCCCGATCCCCGAACTGAAGGACCGCCTTGGGCTGCTGCAGGTGCCGGAAGAAGAGCGCGGACGCTACAACACGCTGAGTGGCATGTTGCTGCTCCTGTTCGGGAACATCCCGCATACCGGCGACCGCTGCACCTGGGCCGGCTGGGAGTTCGAAGTGATCGACCTCGACGGCCTGCGCATCGACAAGGTGCTCGCCACCCGCCTCCCGCTCGCCGCCACCGACGACAACGATTAAGGGACTGTCCCGTCGGGACTGTCCCCTGCCATTCTTTCCGCCGCCACAGCAAAGGCCGGGGACAGTCCCGGCGGGACAGTCCCCAAGCTGAATGAATCTCGCACCCATGCTGGCACGGTGCTTGATTTTTTGTTACAGTCGTCCGATAACCTGTGCGTTGCTTGGGGATTCCGCGAATGACGACGTTGAACTTGAATGGCTGTGTGGTCTGCGATGGCGAACTGTCCCAGGGGCGGACCCGCTGGCATGCCGTATGCCGTAGTTGTGCCTATGAAGGCGCCGCGCTCGAGCCCAGCATCAACGACGCGCAGCCGGGCAGCCTGAACGAAGACGACCGCGAGATCGGCCTGCGCGCCATCCGCACCGAAAACTTCAGGGCGCTGACGGACCGCCTCGGGGCCCTGTGTTCGCCCGCGCAGCGCAAGCTGCTCGACGTCGGCTGCGCACATGGCTGGTTCCTGGAAGCTGCGCATGGCCGCTTCGACGTGCTCGGGGTCGAACCGGACGAATTCGTCGCCCGGCGCACGAAGGAGCGCGGCCTGCCGGTGCGCGTCGGCTACTTCCCCGATGCGCTCTCCGAGGGCGAGCAGTTCGACGTGATCGCGTTTAACGACGTGATCGAGCATGTGCCCGACATCCGCGCCGCGATCGCCGCCGTCCACCGCCACCTGGCGCCGGGCGGCCTGCTGATGCTGAACCTCCCGAACAGCCGCGGCTTCTTCTACCGCACCTCAAAACTGCTGTCGCGCTTCGGCTGGGCCGCGCCGTTCGAGCGGCTGTGGCAAAAGGACTTGCCGTCGCCGCACCTGCATTATTTCGATCGCCGCAACCTCGCCCGGATGGTCGGCGCGCACGGCTTCGAACAGGTGCACAGCTCCGAGCTGCCTTCGGTTCGCGCGCGCGGACTGCTCGAACGCATCCGCTGCGCGGGCACCTCCAGCACGGCCGGGGTGTACGTCCAGTATGCGGCAGCGCTCCTGTCGCTGCCGCTGGTGCGCCTGTTCGAGAGCGACATCATCGTCGCGGTTTTCCGCAAGCGCTGAGCATCCGCCGCTGACTTTTCCGTAGGGCTACCGCGCGCTGTGCAAGCACGCCGGCTTATACACTCGCTCGTCGATTTATTGTAAATACGAGGAGATAAAAATGGTCAACGGCAAGATGATCAGGGGGATCGCTGGCGTGACGGCGCTGTTCGCCGCGGTTGCCGCGCACGCCCAGGTGGCGACGCAGGACACCGGCAAGGCGGTCAAGACCGTGGAACTCGAATCCGGCCATCCAACCGATCCGGCGCGCGACGGCACCAGCCCGGTGACGAGCCGCGACACCTCCAGCAACACCGCGCAGATGGCTGCGGCGCCGACCGGCATGCAGGTGGCGACCGGGAAGCAGGCGCAGTCGCAGCTGCAGCAGGGCGCGCTACAGTCCAGCACGCGGCAGTCCGGAGTCCAGCAGACCGGCATGAACGGTGAGGAGCAACGGGGCGCCACTCAGGTCGGTGCGACGCAGGCAGGCGCCACCCAGTCCGGCACCGCGCAGGCGGTGCGCGAACGCGACACCGCGCCGCCCACCGTCGAACGTTCGCGCGCGGCGGAGGACGCCCGTGCCGGCGTCACCCCCGACACCATGACCGGGCGTTCGGGCGCACAGGGCGAAGGCGCCGCCGGGGCGGCACTGGGCAAGACCGACCGCAAGGCCATCATGGACATGGCGATGGCGAACATGGCCGAAGTCGAAATGGGCAAGATGGCGGTGGCCAAGGGCAGCAGTGAGGAAGTGAAGACCTTTGGCCAGCAGATGATCGACGACCACGGCAAGGGACTGGCGGACGTGCAGGCACTGGCGCAGGCCAAGGGCGTGACGCTGCCGGCCGACCTCGACGCGAAGCACCGCAAGGAAGCGGACCGGCTCAACGCGATGTCCGGCGCGGCCTTCGACAAGGCCTACATGGATCGCGCGGGCGTCCGCGACCACCGCAAGGTGAACGGCGACCTGGCGAACATCCAGGCTGCGGCGCGCGATCCGGACGTCAAGGCGCTGGCGGCGAAGATGAAGCCGGTGGTGCAGCAACACCTCACATCGGCGCAGCAGATCAGCAAGCAGAAGATGACCAGCAAGGCCGACACCGCCAGCGGCAAGCGCTAATCGTCTGCAAGCTCCGTCGTCCCAGCGAAGGCTGGGACCCATACTGAGCGTCCGAAGCCCGTCGTCCCAGCGGAGGCTGGGACCCATGCTGAACGTCCGAAGCCGCAGCCGTCCGCAACGCCACCTCAGTATGGATTCCAGCCTTCGCAGGAATGACGGCGGGCTATCGGGACTCGATCACCACTTCAGCGGTGATGGAATTGGCGATGTAGCACTTCTCGTGCGCTTGGTCGTGGATCGCGTCGAGCTCCGCCGCGGTGGGCGCCGTGCCCACGAATTCAATCGCGGGTCGCAGCGCGATGCGCGTCATCGCCATCTTCCCGGCGGCGTTGTGCGCCATGGTCCCCACCGCATCGTCGCGATAGCTATCGACCACGAAACCGCGCGCCGCCGCGATCGACAGGAAGAACAGCATGTGGCAGCTCGACACCGCCGCCACCAGCGCCTCCTCCGGATCGACCGCCGCCGGGTCGGACATCGGCAGCGGCACCGACAGCGGCGAAGACGACGCGGGCACGGCCAGCCCGCCGTCGAAGCGCCACGCGTGCGCGCGGCTGTAGCGATTGTCGGTGAACGGCTGGCTACCCCGTTCCCACTGTACTGTCGCGACGAACTCTTTCATGGATCCTCCCCGTGGAAGCCGCCATCATAATTTATACTGCCAGCTCCTTCCGATTCCGCTTTGTGCTTTCCATGACCGAAACGCGCTGCCGCTGGGCCAATCCCGCCAATCCGCTCTATCTCGCCTATCACGACCAGGAGTGGGGCGTGCCCTGCCACGACGAGCTGCGCCTGTTCGAAATGCTGAACCTGGAGGGCGCGCAGGCCGGGCTGTCGTGGGAGACCATTCTCAAGAAGCGCGAGAACTACCGCGCCGCGTTCGACGGCTGGGACGCCCCCACGATCGCCGCCTATGGCGACGACAAGGTGGCCGAGTTGCTGGCCAATCCGGGCATCGTGCGCAACCGCCTCAAAGTGGCCGCGGCAATCACCAACGCGAAGGCCTACCTGCGCATGCGCGACGAGGGACTCACGCTCGACGCCTACCTGTGGGAACACGTCGGCGGCAAGCCGCTGGTGGCCCAGTGGGACGATGGCGTGCGCCCGACCCGAAGCGAGCTGTCCGACCGGATCTCGAAGGACCTTGGAAAGCGCGGGTTCAAGTTCGTCGGCACCACCATCATCTACGCCTACCTGCAGGCGATCGGCATCGTCGACGACCACGACCACGCCTGCTTCCGCCACTCGGGCCGGCGCGCATGAGCGCTGCCGCGCACTTCACGGTATTCGACACCTGCTTCAGCGATGAGCGCCTGCGGCGCCACATCGATTCCCATGCAGGCCGCGCCGAACGCCTGCACGTGGTGGCGCTGGCGCCGCATTTACTGCCCGGGTGGCACCGCATGCTGCGGGACGATGGCGTGACCGTGGACCTGCTGTCGGCAAGCCTTGCGGACGCGGTGCCGGAACTGTCGCTGCGCATCGATGCCTTGCACCTGGACGGCGTCTCCGGGCAGGGCGAGGGCTGGGCGCGCCAGCTGGCCAGGATGTGCGTGCCGGGCGCGCGGCTCGCCGGCGATTCGCTTACGCCGGCGCAGGTGCGCGCGCTGGGGGAGGCTGGGTTCCGCTTCGACGAATCGCAGCGCGGCGCGGTGTACATGAGCCGCAAGCCGCAGCCGTTGCAGGCGCCGGCGCGCGAACGCCGCGCAGTCGTGATCGGCGCCGGCCTGGCCGGTTCGGCCGCCTGCGAACGGCTGGTGGCGCGCGGCTGGGACGTGACGCTGGTCGAGCGCCATCCGCTGCCCGCGTCCGAGGCATCGGGCAACCTGGCGGGCATCTTCATGCCGCTGCTGTCCCGCGACGACAACATCCCCACCCGGCTGACGCGCGCGGCCTACCTGTTTGCGCTGCGCTACTGGGACTACCTGGGCAACGGCTTCATGGGCCAGCGCTGCGGCGTGCTGCAGGTGGCGCGCGACGCTGCCCATGCGCGCGTGCAGCGCGAGATCGCCGAAACCTGGAACTACCCGGCCGACTTCGCGCGCTGGCTCGAACGTGACGAGGCGGCCGGGCTGCTCGGCTTTTCGGCCGCGGAAGGCGCATGGCTGTTCCCGCATGCTGGCTGGGCGCGGCCTTCGTCGGTGTGCGAGGCGATGCTGGCCCGCTGCGGCGACCGGCTGGCGCGCCGCTTCGGCACCGGCAGCGTGAGCATCCGGCGCGACGGCGGCGAGTGGCTGGTGCTGGACGCGGCCGGCGCGGTGGTGGCGCAGGCGCCCACGCTGGTGCTGGCCAGCGGCGCCGGCGCGCTCGAGATGGAGCAGACCGCGCAGCTGCCGCTGGACCGCGTGCGCGGGCAGGTCACCCACCTCGACGCGAAGACCGTGCCGAACCTGCCGTTCGTGCTGTGCCGCGAGGCCTACATGACCCCGGCGGTGGAGGGCGTGGTCAGCACCGGCGCCACCTACGACGACATCGCCGACCCGCTGCTGCTGCCGTCGAGCCACCACGAGAACATCCGCAAGGCGCGCTCGCTGCTGGGCGATCCGGAGCTGGCCTCGGATGCGCCGCTGGCGGGCCGGGTCGGTTTCCGCTGCATTCCGCCGGACCGCCTGCCGCTGATCGGTCCCTTGCCCGACTACGGCGCGCCGCAGCGCATGGAGCGCCTGCGCGACGTGCCGCGCCACGAGGGCCTGTTCGGACTGCTCGGCTATGCCTCGCGCGGCCTGATCTGGGCGCCGTACGCGGCCGAGGCGTTGGCGGCAATGCTCGAGGGAGAGCCGGTCCCGCTCGAAAACAAGCTGGCGCGGGCGGTCGACCCGGCCCGTTTCATGCTCGCCGGGCGCAAACGCCACAGTTAAGCGGCCCGATTGCGCAAGGAACAAGGCAGTTGTCGAAAGCACGGGTATAATTGACGTACGGCAACTTTTTGCCTCCAACCGTCGAGAACCCAATGGAAGAAACGACAAGCCCGAACGATCTGTCGCTGTTCCTGGCATCGACCGCGCACGACATGAAGAATTCCATCAGTGTCCTCAGTGGCACGCTGGAAAAGCTGCTGGCGCAGGCCGCGCCATCCCAGGAGGCTGACGCCGCCTTCCCGCAGATGGCGCACATGCTGTACCAGACCAAGCGCCTGAACGACAACCTGATCCAGCTGCTGGCGCTGTACAAGCAGCTCGGCCAGCCGGAATACCCGTTCGACGTGCAGCCGCTCGAGATGCAGCACCTGATGGACCAGGTGATCCTGTCCGAGCAGGTGCTGCTGCGCTCGAAGAACATCGGCCTGGAAGCCGACTACGATCCCGACCTGGTGTGGCACTTCGACGAAGACCTGATCGTCGGCGTGATCGGCCACGCCATCAACAACGCCATCAACTACACCCAGGACCGGGTGCGGGTCGCGATCGGCGTGGTGGATGGCTGCCTGGAGATCCGGGTGGAGGACAACGGCCGCGGCTATCCGGCCGCGATGCTGGAGGCGGGCGCCTCGGCGATGAGCGGCAAGCGCTGCGGCGTGAACTTCCTGACCAACAGCACCGGCCTTGGCCTGCACTTCTCCAGCGAAGTGGCGAAGATGCACAAGCACCGCGGCCGCACCGGCCACCTGCGGCTCGAAAACGGCGGCGCCTACGGGGGCGGCTGCTTCATCCTCACGCTGCCTTAGGAGCGCGCATGTTCGACAACGCGCTCCCCACCAGGCACGGCACGGTCGACTGGGCCGCCAAACAGTACCTGATCGTCGACGACTTCGCCGGCGTGCGCCAGCTGCTGCGCGAAAGCCTGCGCAACCTCGGCGCGCGCACCATCGACCAGGCCGCGTCCGGCGGCGAGGCGATGGCCATGATCGCCAAGAACCGCTACGACGTGATCCTGTGCGACTACAACCTCGGTGAGGGCAAAAACGGCCAGCAGGTGCTGGAGGAAGCGCGCGTGCGCAACCTGCTGATGCCGTCGTCGGTGTGGCTGATGGTGTCGGCCGAAAAGAGCGTCGAATCGGTGATGGGCGCGGCCGAGCACCAGCCCGACGCCTACCTGATCAAGCCGATCACCGAAGGCGTGCTGCTCACGCGCCTGAACCGCGTGTGGCACAAGAAGCAGGTGTTCCGCGAGATCGACCAGGCGTTCGCCGAGAAGGACTACCTGCGCGCGGCGAAGATGTGCGACGAGCAGATGGCGAAGAACAAGGTGCACGAGATCGAGCTGCTGCGCATGAAGGCGCGCCTGCTGGAGAAGAGCGGCGAGATGCACAAGGCGCGCGAGACCTACGAGGCGGTGCTGGAGCAGCGCGAGTACCAGTGGGCTCGCACGGGCGTGGCGAAGATCCGCCTGGCGAACGGCGAGTTCGAGGCGGCGCGCCAGGTGTTCCAGACCGTGATCGCGGAGAACCGCTATTACATCGACGCCTACGACCAGCTGGCCCAGGCCTACCAGGGCATAGGCATGCACGAGGAGGCCTGTTCGATCCTGGAGCGCGCCACGCGCCTGTCGCCCAATTCGGTGCCGCGCCAGCGCCACCTCGGCGACATCTGCCTCAAGCTCGGCAACGTCGGCATGGCCGAGCGCGCATTCCGCAAATGCATCGCGATCGGCGAATACTCGGTGCGCCGCACCGGCGACGCCTACCTCGGCCTGGCGCGCGTGTGCGGCCTGAAGAACGAGACCAAGGAAGCGCTGCAGCTGCTGGCGACGGCGCAGAAGGAATTCGCCGACGAGCAGATGCCCCTGCGCGCCAAGATCACCGAGGGCCTGGTGTACCACGAGAGCGGCGATTACCGCCGCGCGCGCAAGACTGGCGACGAGCTCGAAGCGATGCTGGCGTCGGACCCGGCGCGGCCGGAAACGCGCACGTGCATCGAGCTGGCTACGCTGCTGTTCGCGGTCGGAGTCAAGGAGTCGCCGGTCGAACTGCTGTGCTACCTGATCAAGAACAACCACGACAACACCACGCTGATGGACGAGATCCAGGAGATCTTCGAAAAGGCGCGCATGGGCGACGAGGGCAAGGAGCTGATCACGGCTTCGCGCCGCGAAGCGACCGACCTGATGAACCAGGGCGTGCTGCTGTGGAAGACCGGGAAGCTATCCGAAGCGATCGCGTGGATGCGCGATGCGCGCGCGCGCGTGCCGAACAACCTGCGCATCCTGTTCAACGCTGCGCAGATCCTGGTGTCGGCGATGCAGCAGAACGGCTACGATGCGGCGCTGTCGGACGAAGCGCTGGAAGTGCTGATGCACGTGGACAGCATCGCGCCGGGGCAGCAGCGCTTCGCGCAGCTGATGGAGCAGCTGGCGGCGCTGGGGCCGTTCGGCCAGTCCGCCGCTGCCGCCGAAAACACCGCGCAAGCCTGAATTCCCGTCGTCCCAGCGCAGGCTGGGACCCATACTGAGCGGGGTCAACGACGCCGCCTTTAAGGGCGCGAAGCATGGATCCCAGCCTTCGCTGGGATGACGGTTTCGCGTCTAACGGTGCAGATCGACCTCGTCTACTCTGCGCGCTTGCGGGAGTGGGGCTTGGAGGAGGGCGAGCCGCCGGACTTCTTGTCCTCGGGCGCCGCTTCCGGGGCCGCCGGCGCCGCACCTGCGGCACCCGCCGCGCCGCCGCTTGCCGCCGCCTGCGCCAGCGCCTGCTGGAACTGTTCCTGCATCATGTTCCACCACATCGCCGGATTCGCCATGGTCATTGCCGCGGCGGCCGCATCACCGGCCGGCGTGTGCTCCGACTCCGGTGCCTTGCCCTCCTGCGCCTGCTGCGCACCGCCGGCTTCCTGCGCGGCTCCGGCCGGCTGCGTGAACGCGGCGAACGGATTGGCGCCGGCCTGCCCGGCCATCGCCTCTCCCATCGAGCGCAGCGCCGCCAGCGTCGAGCGCTGCACTTCCAGCGTCTGGATGGTCCCGCGCAGCATCGATGTGTTTACGTTGAGCCAGACCTCGACCGCCCTCAGGTCCTTGATCTTCTTGTCCAGGTCGTCCACCGACAGGGTGGGCGCCGCGATGCCCGGTACCCCCATGTTCCCCCACAGGTTCTTGACGAATTCGAGCGAATCGTTCATTGCGCCTGCTCCCGGCATATTCGGCATTTGCGGGTTCTGCATGATGACGTCTCCTTTAATGAATCTTTAGCGTAGCAGAATATCAACGCGCCACAAAGCGCAATGCGGGCGCGCCGCACGCCGGTCAAGTTACACTAGTGCATGTCCATTTTTTCGCCGCTGATCCGCCGTCCACGCCTGCTCGCGCTTGCCGCCGCCACGCTGCTGCTGCATTACGTGGCGATCGGCTGGGTCAGCGCCAACGTGCGGCCGCTGGATGAGCGGCGCGAGCCGGAGCAGGCGGTCATCAGGGCCCAGCTGCGCGTGGCGCCGCCGCCCGCGCCGGCCATCGCGTCCGTGCCCCCCGCGCCCAAACGCCGGCCGCTGCAGGCAGCCGCGCCGGCGGCAAGCGCGCCGCCGGTGGAGGCCGCGCCGGAAGCTGTGGAGCCGGAGCCGGAGCTGGAGCCACAAGTGGAGCAGCCGCCCCCGCAGGAGGAGCCGGTGGCCGAGCTCGCGCCGGAGCCGAAACCCGAGCCGGCCGCGCTCGAAGGCCGTACCTACAAGGTCGCGCTGCTGCCGTCGGCCACGCTGTCGATGGACGTGGCGCGCAAGGACGCGAAAGGCGCCGAGCACACCGGCACCGGCAGCATGGCCTGGAACACCGACGGCGCGGCCTACACCGTCACGGTGGAAGCGGGCATGTCGCTGGTGGTGACGCGCCTGAACCTGCTGGTGTCGACTTCGGAAGGAAGCATCGACGCGGCCGGGCTGGCCCCGCTCAAATTCACCGAAAAGCGCCTGAACCGGGCGCTGACCGCCACCCATTTCCGGCGCGACGAGGGCAAGATCACCTACTCGGCGTCGGAGCGGACCGACCCGCTGGCGGCCGGCGCCCAGGACAAGGCCAGCGTGCCGTTCCAGCTGGCCGGCATCGGCCGCGCCGATCCCGCGCAGCTGGCCGGCGACATCGACATCCAGGTCGGCGGCGAGAAGGACGCGGTGGTGTACCGCTTCGTGATGGCGGGCGAGGAACAGCTCGACACCCCGGCCTTCGGCGTGCTCAAGACCGTGCACCTGGTGCGCCCGCCCAAACCCGGCAGTTACAATTCGAGACTCGATCTCTGGTTTGCACCGTCGCTCGGCTGGTATCCTGTGCTCATCCGAAATACCGAAGCGAACGGCGCCGTCACGACGCAAGCCGTCACCAAGATCGAAACGAACGGGAAATAACAGATGGGTTTCAAGCACATGATGGCCGGCGCCGCGCTGGCCGCCCTGCACGCCGCGGCCTTCGCGGCGGAAGCGCGCGCCGACGTTCCACCCTCGGCCGACCTGACCTACACCGTGCAGGCGCTGCAAAAAGGTTTCACGCTGTCGGGCGAATCGGTGGTCAACTGGCGCAACGCCGACGGCCGCTACTCGCTGGTGGCCAACACCCGCGCGGCGCTGCTCGGCCACATCATCGAGAACCGCAGCGAAGGCGCGATCGACGAATCGGGCCTGGTCCCATCGAGCTTCTACGAGAAGCGCATGCGCAAGGCGGCCTTCACCACCACCTTCGACCGCGAGGCAAAAGTGGTGACCTTCAGCGAAGACAAGAAGAAGCGCTTGCCGATCAAGGGCGGCGAGCAGGATCGCGCCAGCACCCAGTGGCAGCTGGCGTCGATGGCGCGCGCCACCCCGGCTAAGTTCGCGCCGGGCTCGGAAGTGAGCCTGGTGGTGGCGGGTCGAACCGACGCCCAGACGTGGCGCTTCAAGGTGGTCGGCAAGGAGCCGGTCGCCACCGGCAGCGGCAGCGTCCAGGCGGTCCACCTGGTGAAGGCGCCGGTGGAAGGCAACGAACAGGCGGTCGACCTGTGGCTGGCGCCGTCGCTGGGCTGGTATCCGGTCAAGTTGCGCTTCAGCGACAGGGAAGGCGAATATGTCGAGCAAACGCTGGCAAAGTTGATTAAGAAGTAACACATTTCGGGAAAAGCCGACCAGAGCGCCTGTTATACTGTCGCCCCGCGAGCCCTTGCGCCGCGTGTACAGATTGGCAACCGGAACACGATGACCGACATAATGGCAGCCGCGGCTTTTGCCGCCGACTCACTCAAGCTTGAGCAGGAAGACCCGGACTCGCTCCAGGCGCACTTCCAGCCGGGCATCGCTCCCGACGAGATCGAGCAGGTATTCCACCTCAAGCGCGCGCAGCCGACGCTGCAGGCGTTTACCGCGCTGTTCCACGGCGGCGGCGACGCCGTCACCGTGCGCCTGCTGGTGCTGCGCGAGCTCGCCTCCGACACCAGCGCCTCGGGCTTCTCGCGCGCCGACATCAA
>DASTVB010000046.1:0-35447 GCA_035759315.1 Telluria sp.
CTTGCCCTCTTTCATATGGGCCGGCATGTTCACGGAACCGAGGTTGCAGACCGCGATCTCTTCCGAGTTCGTGTTCAGCGTGATCTCGGTGCACAGGTTCGAGCTGTGGACGACGCCGACGTGCTGCTGCGGCGAACGGATGTTGCACGGATCCTTGAAGGTGATCCATGGGTGGCCGGTCTCGAACAGCATCGACAGCATCTTGCGCCACAGGTCCAGCGCTTCGACCTTCTTGAAGACGCGCATTTCGCCGCGCGCCGCCTTGGCTTCGTAGCCGGTGTAGGCTTCTTCGAAGGCCTTGCCGACCTTGTCGTGCAGGTCAGGCGCTTCGGATGGCGAGAACAGGGTCCACTGGCCCTTTTCCATCACGCGCTTCATGAACAGGTCCGGAATCCAGTTCGCGGTGTTCATGTCGTGGGTGCGGCGGCGATCGTCGCCGGTGTTCTTGCGCAGGTCGAGGAATTCCTCGACGTCCATGTGCCAGGTTTCCAGGTAGGCGCAGACCGCGCCCTTGCGCTTGCCGCCCTGGTTGACCGCGACGGCGGTGTCGTTCACCACTTTCAGGAACGGGACCACGCCCTGCGATTTGCCGTTGGTGCCCTTGATGTGGGCACCCAGTGCGCGCACCGGGGTCCAGTCGTTACCCAGGCCGCCGGCGAACTTGGCCAGCAGTGCGTTTTCCTTGATCGCGTCGTAGATGCCTTCCAGGTCGTCCGAGACGGTGGTCAGGTAGCACGAGGACAGCTGCGAGCGCAGAGTGCCCGAGTTGAACAGGGTCGGGGTCGACGACATGAAGTCGAAGGTCGACAGCAGGTTATAGAACTCGATGGCGCGTGCTTCGCGGTCGGTTTCGTTCAGCGACAGGCCCATTGCGACGCGCATGTAGAACGCCTGCGGCATCTCGATGCGGATGTCGCGCACGTGCAGGAAGTAGCGGTCGTACAGGGTCTGCAGGCCGATGTAGCCGAACTGCAGGTCACGGTCGGCGACCAGCGCCTTGGCCAGCTTGTCCAGGTCGAAGGTAGCCAGCTTCGGGTCCAGCAGTTCGTTGGCGATACCCTTGGCGATATATTCAGGGAAGTAGGTCACGTAGTGCGCGGCGGCCTTCGCCTGCGGCACTTCCTGGCCGAAGACTTCCTTGCGGATCGTGTGCAGCAGGATGCGGGCGGTCACCTGGCTGTACGCAGGGTCCTTTTCCATCAGCGCGCGGGCGGCCAGGATGGCGGACTTGTGCAGCTCTTCGACCGGCACGCCGTCGTACAGGTTCTTGACCGTTTCTGCCAGGATCGCGTCGGCGTCGACGTGCTTTTCCAGGCCTACGCAGGCTGCGCCGATCAGGGAACGCACTTCTTCGATGTCCAGCGGACGGCGGGTGCCGCCATCGACCACGTGGATCTGCGGCGCGGCGACGGCGGAGGCGCCCTGCGCTTCGCGCGCCACGCGGCGCTCTTCCATCTGCTTGGCGCGGTACAGCACGTAGGCGCGCGCCACGTCATGCTCGCCCGAACGCATCAGCGACAGTTCCACCTGGTCCTGCACGTCTTCGATGTGGAAGGTGCCACCGGACGGCTGGCGGCGCACCAGCGCGGCCACCACGTTGTTGGTGAGCTGTTCCACCAGGTCGCGGATCGCCGCGGACGCTGCGGCCTGGCCGCCGTGCACGGCGAGGAAGGCCTTGGTCATGGCGACCGAAATCTTGGACGGCTCGAACGCGACCACCGCGCCGTTGCGGCGGATGATGCGGTAGTCGCCGCGCGACGCGGTCTCGGTTGCAGACGCGTCAGTGCGCGCTGCGGCCGTGGAGGACGTTGGATTGATGGAAATGTCTTGGGAAGTATGCATTGGGCCTCCAGCAGTGCGACGGTCATGCCGCCGCTTCGTTATTCAATAAAAGGCAGATAAAACCCCGCCAACCGATGTTGCCAGCTGGCTATTGCGTGAATTTTTTGGAATCTACTTACGTGGGGAGAATATCCCCGTTTGCTACTACATCTAGTGATGACTCTTCAGATGACACTAATTGTAGTACCCAAAATTGCCCTACGCAACATCCGGAAACCTAAATATTTGTCTATTTTTTTCCCGTGCGCACTTGACTTTGGGGAGGTGGCGGGCAATGAGCGTTGCGCGGTTAGCGAGCACTAACTCGCATATGTATTTTGGCCCCAAACCCGTCATCCCCCGCGAACGCGGGGACCCGTGCGGAGGCCCGTAAATACGGCGGCGTCGAGCCCACTAAGTATGGGTCCCCGCCTGCGCGGGGATGACGATCTTGCGCGGGGATGACGTTTATTCCGGGGCCTGGATGTCGAGCTTTTGCATCTGGTAGCGCAGTTGCCGGAAACTCATCCCCAGCAGCTGGGCGGCCTGGGTGCGGTTGAACTGGGTCTGGGCCAGCGCCCGCAGGATGATCTCGCGCTCGACCTGCTCCAGGTAGGCCGGCAGGTCGCTCGGCAGCTGGTCCGGCACGTGCGGCAGCGCCGCGCGGGCAGCGGCCGGCGGCGCCACCGGCGCGGAGGGTTCGGGTTCCGCGTCCACCGGTGCTGGCGCTGGAGACGGCCGGGGGGCGGCCGCAGCCTGCCCCGGTTCGGGCGGGCGCGCCGCCTTGAGCGACAGGTCGGCCAGTTCGATCACGCCGTCGCTGGCAAAGGCCAGCGCGCGTTCCAGCACGTTTTCCAGTTCGCGCACGTTTCCGGGGAAGCTGTAGGCGCGCAGGGCTTCGAGCACGCCCGGGCCCAGCGTGGCCGGGGGCTGGCCCGGGGCGGCCAGGCGCGCCAGCACCGCGGTCGCCAGCATCGGCAGGTCGTCCAGCCGTTCGCGCAGCGGCGGCAGCGCCAGTTCGATCACGTTCAGGCGGTAGAACAGGTCCTGCCGGAACTTGCCATTTTCGACACACTGGGCCAGGTCCTGGTGGGTGGCGCTGATGATGCGCACGTCCACCGGCTCTTCCACCGTGGCGCCGATCTTGCGCACGCGCCGCTCCTGGATCGCGCGCAGCAGCTTGACCTGCATCGCGAGCGGCAGGTCCGCCACCTCGTCGAGCATCAGGGTGCCGCCGTTGGCGGCCTGGAAGAAGCCCTCGCGTTCGTCGGCGGCGCCGGTGAAGGCGCCCTTGCGGTAGCCGAAGAACTCCGCTTCCATCAGCGCCTCGGGGATCGCGCCGCAGTTGACGGCGATGAAGGGCTTGCCGGCGCGGGTCGACAGCGCATGGATCTCGCGCGCCGCCAGTTCCTTGCCGCTGCCCGATTCGCCGGTGATGGCGATCGGCGCCATCGAGCGCGCCAGCTTGGCGATCTGGGCGCGCAGCGCCTGCATCACCTGCGAGCCGCCGATCAGGCGCGAGGAGGCAGCGATCGCCGGCGCGTCCTGGTCCGGCGAGGACAGGCGCAGCGCCGACTGCACCATTACGCGCAGCTCGTCCAGCACCACCGGCTTGGACACGTAGTCGAACGCGCCCGCCTTGAGCGCCACCACCGCGTTTTCGGCCGAGCCGAAGGCGGTCACTACCGCGACCGGGGTCGGCTTGCTGCTGGCGGTGATCTCGCGCACCAGCTCCAGGCCAAGGCCATCGGGCAGCCGCATGTCGGTCAGCACCAGCGAGTAGCTGTTCTCCTTCAGGAAGGCGCGCGCCTCCCGCAGCGTCTCGGCGCTGTCGACGTCCAGGCCCATCCTGACGAGCGTGATCTCGAGCAGCTCGCGCAGGTCCGCTTCGTCGTCGACTACCAGGATGCGGGGTGAACTCATTGATACTGCCTTTCCAATTCTGCTGTTCTCAGGCGCCTGGGCGCTGGCCAAAGGTGATCACGAAGCGCCCGCTGGCCTTGCGCTGGCTTCCGCGCATGCCGTCGAAACGGTATTCGTAATCGAGGTTGGCGTGGTTGTTCATGCACAGCTCCCTCGCCAGGTACAGGCCCAGGCCGGTGCCCTTGCTGGAGGTCGTGTAGAACGGCTCGAACAGGTGGGCCCGCACTTCCGGGGTGATGCCGGGGCCGTCGTCCTGCACGTGCAGTTCGGTGCGGCCATTGCTGACCGCGTACAGCAGGATGCTGCCCGGCGCGCCGCTGGCGTAGCGGATCGCGTTGGTCAGCAGGTTGGTGATCACTTCGCGCAGGTGCAGCGCATCGAAGCGCACCGCCGTCGCGGCCCTTGCCTCGCAGGCGACTATACCATCGGCCAGCTTGTGGGTTTCCTGGAATTCGGCCACCACGTCCTCGAGAAAGTCGCGCAGCCGCAGCGGTTCGCCGTTCGGCTGGACCTTGCGCGACAGCTGCAGGATGTCCTCCACCATGCGGTTCACGCGCGCCACGTTGTCGCCCACGATCCGGAGCAGGCGCTGGTGCGATCGTTCGGTCAGGTCCTCGGCCAGCAGCGAGGTGGCATGGCTGATCGCCGACAGCGGGTTGCGCACTTCATGTGCAATCGACGCCGTCAGGCGCCCCATCGAGGCCAGCTTCAGTTCCTGCGCCTGGTTCTCGATCGCCGTCACGTCCTGCATGAAGATCACGCAGCGGTCGGCCGCCTGGTCCGGCGTGTGCGCGCGCGCGAAGCGCAGCTGCAGGTGCGCCGCCACGCTGCGCCTGCCGCTCCACAGCGGGCCGCCGGCGGGCTCGCCTTCCGTGGCCGGCTTGATGTGGACGAAGGCCACGCGCTGCCCGTCCGGATCGGCGATCCAGGCCGAGAACGCGGCCAGGATCGGCTCCAGCTCCGGCGCTGCCGCCAGCAGGAAGCCCTCGCCCAGCTGCCCCAGCCCGAGCATGCGGCGCGCCGCCGGGTTGGCCGCGAACACATAGGCGTCGCTGCCGGTCACCAGCACGCCGTCACCCATGTCGGCCATCACGATCTCGTTGACCGACTGCTGGATCGCCAGGTCCACGCCGCGCCGGACCGCCAGTTCTTCCTGCCCGATCAGGCGCGCGGCCAGCCGGTTGACCACGATCACGGCGGCAAAGTAGGCGGCGCCGTACAGGCCGGTCTGGAGGTAAGGGATTTCGCCGTCGGCCATGAACACCTTGTAGGTGGTCTCGGCCAGCATGAACAGCGCCACCACCGAGGCGCAGAACAGCGCCAGGATCAGCGGCGCCAGGATCGCGGCGCCCGCCAGCGGGAACAGGTACAGGATCGCCAGGCCGCTGCGCAGGCCGCCGGCGGCGGCGTACAGGACCGAGATCACGGCGATGTCGGCCGCGATCTGGGTCAGCAGCTGCAGCAGGAAGCGGCGGCGGTAGAAATGCGTGAGCGCGCCAAACACCAGCGCCACGCCCAGGTAGGCGATGCAGGCTTCGGTGTACAGCCAGGCGACCGGGCGCCCGGCGCCGATCGAGCCGATGCTGGCGTAGGCCAGCAGGACGGCCGCGATCACGACCCGGGTAGCGTTGAGCGTTCCGAGCGAGCGCCAGAAGGTGGCGCGCGAGGCCGGCGACAACGCCTGGAGGCCTGCCATTTACTTGGGGGGCAGGCGGACGTGCGCCGGGGAGCAGTAATCGAGTCCGTCGGCGCGGACCGCCTCGGACGAGGGGAAATGCAGGTGGCAGTGGGCGCAGCGCGCCATCGCCTCGGCGTTCACGGCGGCGCCGGCGTGCGGCTGGTCGTCGCGGCGCATGGTGGCGCCATGGCGGCGGACCTCGGAGCGCAGCTTGGCGCGGATCGCCATCACCACCAGCACCACCAGGCCAATCCAGAATAAAAGGCGAATCATGCAATTCCTCTGTGCAGCACAACTTCAAGAACAAAACGGCTGCCCACGTATGCGAACAGCAGGGTCGCAAAACCGGCCAGCGTGAAGCGCAGCGCGGTCTTGCCGCGCCAGCCGCGCCACTTGCGGCCGGCCAGCAGCGCGCCGAACAGCAGCCAGGACAGCAGCGCGAAGACGGTCTTGTGGTCCCATTTGAGGACCAGCCCGAACAGCTGTTCGGAGAACACCACGCCCGACAGCACGGTCAGCGTGAGCAGCGCGAAGCCGATCCCGATCATGCGGAACAGCAGGCGCTCCATGGTCATCAGCGCCGGCAGCTGGTCGATGGTGGACGAGAGCCAGGTGGCGCCCGATTCGCGCGTGTGCAGGCGCGACTCCTGCAGCGCCATCAGCACCGCGTGGAAGGCGGCGATGGTCAGGGTGCTGTAGGCCATGATGGCAACCGCAACGTGCCAGCCGAAGGCGCTGGCGCGTCCCTCCAGGCCGATCACGGTGCCGGGGAAGGCCACCGGCAGCAGCGCGGCAACGCAGGCGCCCGGCATCACCAGCCGGCGCAGCCCGTCCAGCGCAAAATTGCGGTTTTCGATCCAGTACGCCGACACCGACACCCACAGCGCCGACGAGAGCATCATGGCAAAGCCGACCCGCACCGAATCCTCGACCCCTATATATAGATAGAGGCCGAATCCGTGCACCAGCCAGGCCAGCGCGCTGATGGCCACGATCGGCGTACGGTGGCGCGGGCTGAGCACCGCGCACACGCCGTACAGCACTGCTGCCGCAATCAGGAAATAATTTAGCATCGCACCAGTTTACACCAATCGCAGGCAACAGTTGACGGCCCCGGCCCAAATCCCCGATGGGGTAAAATGCCGCTTTGCGGATTACTGCACGATCTCACACATAGCCAGGTTGACATGCTAGATAACTTAACCACACGCCTTGCCAAAGTCGTCAAGACCATGCGCGGCGAGGCCCGCCTGACCGAGGCGAATACCGCCGAGATGCTGCGCGAAGTGCGCATGGCGCTGCTCGAGGCCGACGTTGCGCTGCCGGCGGTGCGCGAATTCATCGCCCGCGTCAAAGAAAAAGCGATGGGCGAAGAGGTCATCGGTTCGCTGAGCCCGGGCCAGGCCCTGGTCGGCGTGGTCCAGCGCGAGCTGGGGGTGCTGATGGGCGCGGACCTCGGTCCGGAAGCGACCCAGCTGTCGTTCGCGCAGCAGCCGCCGGCGATCATCCTGATGGCCGGCCTGCAGGGCGTGGGTAAAACCACCACCGTCGGCAAGCTCGCCAAGTACCTGAAGGAAGAGAAAAAGAAGAAGGTCCTGACGGTTTCCGCCGACGTCTACCGCCCTGCCGCGATCGCGCAGCTGGAAACGGTGACGAAACAGGTGGGCGCGGACTTCTTCCCGTCCACCGCCAACGACAAGCCGGTCGACATCGCGCTGGCCGCGCTCGACTGGGCCAAGAAGCACTACCACGACGTACTGATCATCGACACCGCCGGCCGCCTTGCGATCGACGAAGCGATGATGCAGGAGATCGCCGCGGTGCACGCGGCGGTCAAGCCGATCGAAACGCTGTTCGTGGTCGACGCGATGGTCGGCCAGGATGCGATCAACACCGCCAAGGCCTTCAACGATGCGCTGCCGCTGACCGGCGTGGTGCTGACCAAGCTCGATGGCGATTCGCGCGGCGGCGCGGCACTGTCGGTGCGACACATCACCGGCAAGCCAATCAAGTTTGCCGGCGTTTCCGAAAAGCTGGACGGCCTCGAAGCCTTCGATCCGCAGCGCATGGCCAGCCGCGTGCTGGGCATGGGCGACATCCTGGCGCTGGTGGAAGAAGCGCGCAAGGGCGTGGACGCGAAAGCGGCAGCGGACCTGGCCAACAAGATCAAGGTCGGCGGCCGTTTCGACATGAACGACTTCAAGGCGCAGCTGAGCCAGATGAAGAAGATGGGCGGCATGGCCAGCCTGATGGACAAGCTGCCGGCCCAGTTCCAGCAGGCCGCGGGCGGCGCCAACATGGACCAGGCCGACAAGTCGGTGCGCCGCATGGTCGGCATCATCGACTCGATGACCAAGGCCGAGCGCGCGAAGCCTGAACTGATCAAGGCGACCCGCAAGCGCCGCATCGCCGCCGGCGCCGGCGTGCAGGTGCAGGAAGTGAACCGCATGCTGGCGCAGTACGAGCAGATGCAGTCGATGATGAAGAAGCTCAAAGGCGGCGGCATGATGAAGATGATGCGCTCGATGAAGGGCATGATGCCTCCGGGGATGCGCTGACCATCGCCGCTCATAGGGAAAAAGCCGCTTTATGCGGCTTTTTTTTCTCACTAAAGTCACGGATGCAGTGGATACAAGTGGTTTCGACCCAAAATTTTCGAAAAAGACTTGCATCAACGGAAAATCCCCACCAATATAAGCCGGTGCGAATCTGACAATCGCAATTTCCCATTGTTCGTTAAGGAGGCTCGAAGATGGCAACAGCCAAAAAAACCCCAGCAGCAGCTCCAAAGAAGGCAGCAGCAAAGCCAGCGGCAAAGAAGGCAGCACCAGCGAAAGCAGCGGCAGCCAAGCCAGCAGCAGCGCCACGCAAGCCTAACGCAGCATTCATGAAAGCGATGACTCCATCGGCGAACCTGTCCGCAGTGGTTGGCGCAAGCCCGCTGCCACGTACGGAAGTGACCAAGAAAGTCTGGGAATACATCAAGAAGCACAACCTGCAAGACGCGGCAAACCGTCGCATGATCAACGCGGACGACAAGCTCAAGCCTGTCTTCGGCGGCAAGGCCCAGGTGTCGATGTTCGAAATGACCAAGCTGATTTCGGATCACCTGAAATAATAAAAAACAGCTGGTATTTGTCCCCATACCGAAAACGAAAAAAGCCCCGGCGTGCCGGGGCTTTTTCTTTTTACGCCGTCATCCCCCCGGAGATGAGGGATGGGGACTGTCCCCAAAGGGGACCGTCCCCCGGTGTTTGATAGTCGAGGTAACGCCCAAACTTCAGGGGACGGTACTGCCGCCTTGGCGCCTGCGGGGACAGTCCCCTTCCCTTCATCAAAAGCCGAAGGCGGCTTTCATCAGGTCGAACACCTTGGTGTTTTCGATCGTCCCCTTGAACGCGCGCGAACCGGCGCCGGTCGCGAACAGCTTCACGTCGCCACCGCCATGCGTCTCGGTACGGATCCGCACGCCGCTCTCCTGGTGGTACTCATGCGACTGCGCCACTTCGCCATCCACGTCAGAGCGCTGCCCCGGACGGTTCGGCCCGGTGCCGAACACCAGCGTGGTGAAGGTCTTGCCGTCCGCGTCGCGCGCCGGCTGGCCGTCGTCGAAATTGCGCACGATGTCGAGGATCGAATTGCCGCGCTTCGGATAGCCGTTGATGGTCATCGTGTGGTCATGGTCCGCCGTCACCACCAGCAGCGTGTGCTCGAGCTTCGGGTCGGTCTCGCGCACCTTGTCCAGCACCGCCTTGATCGCGTCGTCGAAGGCCGCCGTCTCCAGCACCGCATTGCGCGCGTGCGAATCGTGCAGCGCGTGGTCGATCTTGCCGCCCTCGACCATCAGGAAGTAGCCCTTCGGATTCTGCGACAGCATCTCGACCGACTTCACTGCCATCTCCGCCAGCGTCGGCTGCGCGGCATTGCGCTCGGACGCATAGGCCAGGTGGCTGGTGGCGGAGTAGATGCCGATGAACTTGCGGCCCGGCCGGGCCGCCATCAGCTGCGCGCGGTCGGTCGCCACCACGTAGCCGCGCGCCGCCATTTCCGCCAGCAGGTCGCGGCCGTCGGCACGGCCTTTCGGATTGCCGGCCTTGTCGTACGGCGTGAAGTGGTTGCGCCCGCCGCCCATCAGCACATCCACGCCGTCGCCCAGCGCGTTGTTGTAGCCTGCGCCGCCCGGGGCGATGGCCGCCGCGATCTGGTACGCCATGTCGCGGTGGCAGACGTGCGAGAAGGTGGAGGCCGGCGTGGCGTGCGTCAGCTCGGTGGTCGTGATTGAACCGACCGATTTTCCGGCGGCCTTGGCCAGCTCCAGGATCGTGGTGTAGGGCTTGTCGGTGTGGTCGCAGCGCGCGATCGAGCGATTGCCGTTGGCGTCCTTTTCAGGCTCGAACTGCGTGGCCGCCGAGGAGATCACATCGTTGTTGATCTTGTGGCCGGTCATGTAGGCGCCCATCGACGGCGCACTGTCAGTGGTCTGCGCGTCGTTCGAATAGGTCTTGATGCGCGCGGTGCGCTCGAACTGCTCGAAGTGCAGCAGCCCCTCTTCCTTTACTTTGTGGATGCGGGCGGCCGTGATCGTCGCCGGCCCCATGCCGTCGCCAAGGAAGAAGATGATGTTCTTCGCGTCCGCCGCCTGCGCGGCGCTGCTTGCGAAGGCCAGTGCCAGCGCGGCGATGAGTGTCTTGTTTACCATTGTGCAGCCGCCTTGATCAGTTCGAATACACGGGTGTTCTCGATGGTTCCGTGGAAGGAGTCGGCCCTGGCGCCAATCGCGCCGAGGAAGACGTCGGTGCCGCCATGGGTTTCGCGCCCGGCCTTCACGCGCACGGTCGCTTCCTGGTGATAGTCGTCGGCGGTCGCCGCGGCGTCGGTCAGGTGCGGCGCGTCGCCGCGGCTGCCCGCCACGCGATGCTCGCCATTGCCGAAGCCGATGATGGAGAACGGCGCGCCGTCCAGGTCGCGCAGCGGCTTGCCATCCTCGACCGACTTGATCACGCCGACCACGCCCGGCTCGCTGGCGGTGGTCGGGCCGGTGCGGCGCGCGTAGCCGTTCAGCAGCAGCGTGTGGTCATGGTCGGCGGTGACCACGATCAAGGTGTTCTTCAGGCCCGGATCGATGGCGCTCATCCTGTCGACTGCCGCCTGGAGCGCGTCGTTGAACGCGACGGTTTCCTGAAGCGCGCGCTTGGCCATGGTGGCGTGCAGCGCGTGGTCGATGCGTCCGCCCTCCACCATCAGGAAGAAGCCGGAGGGCTTTTTCGACAGCACGTCGATCGCCGCGACCGTCATCTGCTGCAGGCTCGGTTCCTTCTGCGGGTCGCGCGCCGCGTGGTAGCTCATGTCCGACTGCGCGAACAGGCCGGCGATGCGGCCCGCCGGCTGGGCGATGTCCGCGGTGCCGGTTGCGATCGCATAGCCGCGTGCGCGCAGCTCCGCCAGCAGGTCGCGGTTGTCAGCACGCTGGCCGCCCTGCGCGTGCGGCGTGAAGAACTGCAGTCCGCCGCCGAACAGGACGTCGACACCGTCGCCGAGCGCCGGGTTGAAGCCGGCGCCGCCGGGCACCAGCGCCGCGGCGATGTCGTTCTCCAGCTTGCGGTGGCAGGCGTGCGCGTAGGTCGCGGCCGGGGTCGCGTCGGTGATGCGGGTGGTGGTGACCACGCCGGTGCCCTTGCCGTTGCGCTTGGCCAGTTCCAGCAGCGTCGTCGCGGGCTTGCCGCCGGCGCAGGCGCTGACCTGGCTGTTGCCGTTCGCGTCCTTTGTCGGGTAGATGGCCGGGGTGTCGGTGCTCATGGAGACCACGTAGTTATTCACCTTCACGCCGGTCATCAGGGCCGACATGCCGGCGGCGCTGTCGGTCACCTGCGCATTGTTGGAATAGGTTTTCACGAACGCCGATTCGGGCAGCCGGTCGATCGGCAGCATGCCTTCTTCGCCGACCGCATAGATGCGCGCGGCGGTCAGGGTGGTGATGCCCATGCCGTCGCCGAGGAAAAACAGCACGTTCTTTGGGGCGTTGCCGGAAGGCGCCTGGAGCTGAGGCGCAGTGGTGCAGCCCGCCAGCACGGACAGGGCCAGCGCAGCCAGCCACCGGGGACTGTCCCGGCGGGACTGTCCCCTGCCTTCAGGGACTTGGGGCAGAGCCGCGTAAGGCTGGGGACAGTCCCGCGGGAACAGTCCCCGCTGCGGTGGATTGAGTCGCATTGTTTGGTGCTTTCGTTGAGGTGAGTTGGTAGCCGGGGTTGTACTCCCACCGCTTCCATGCCGCCAGCACGGCGTTCGGGTATTTGGGCTTGCCGCGGCTGCCGTTGTAGCGCCCGAGGGCCAGGTACAGGTCGCCGCGCTCGATGTCGATGTACATGCGCAGGATCGAGCAGCCGTAGCGCAGGTTGGTGTGCATGTCGAACAGCGCGCGGCGGTTTCTGTCGCCGATGACCTTGGTCCAGAACGGCATCACCTGCATGTAGCCGCGTGCGCCGACGATCGACACCGCGTACTTGCGGTAGGCCGATTCGACCTGGATCAGACCCAGCACCAGCCCCGGATCGAGGCCCGCGCGGGTCGACTCGTACCAGGCCGCTTCGAGGAACTCGATGCGGGCCTGTTCGTCGGGGATCTTGCGCTTAAGGCGTTCGGACATCTGCCCCAGCCACTGGCTGTAGCGGGCGCGCGCCTGCGCGTCGCGGAAGGCCGGCTTGGGCGGGCGCGCGTCGTGGATCGCATTCGACAGCGCCACCCGGACGGAGTCGGCGAGCGCCTCCTCCTTCTGGTTGCCGGCGTGCGCGCTGAAGGGCCCGCACAGCCCCGCCGCGAGCGCGCTACAAGCGAGTACGCGTTTTAACACCGGCGGGATCACTGCTTGAGCTTGGCCTTGATGAAGTCCACCATGCCCGACAGCGGCACCTGGGTGGCTTCGGTATCGCGGCGGCCCTGGTATTCCAGGTTGCCTTCCTTGAGGCCGCGGTCGCCGATCACCACGCGGTGCGGCACGCCGATCAGCTCCCAGTCGGCGAACATCGCGCCCGGGCGCAGGCCGCGATCGTCGATGATGACGTCCACGCCGGCCGCTTCCAGTGCATCGTGCAGCTTGTCGGTTTCTTCCTTGACCGCTTCGCTGCGGTCGTAGCCCATCGGGCACAGGACCAGCGCGAACGGCGCGATCGAGGTCGGCCAGATGATGCCCTTGTCGTCGTAGTTCTGCTCGATCGCCGCGCCCAGGATGCGGGTCACGCCGATGCCGTAGCAGCCCATCTGCAGCGGGACCGGCTTCTGCGCTTCGTCGAGGTAGGTCGCGCCCATCGCTTCCGAATAGGCGGTACCGAGCTGGAACACGTGGCCCACTTCGATGCCGCGTTCGATCGCCAGCACGCCCTTGCCGTCCGGCGAAGCGTCGCCTTCGACCACGTTGCGCAGGTCGGCCACGATCGGCTCGGCCACGTCGCGGCCCCAGTTCACGCCGGTGTAGTGGAAGTCCTTCTCGTTCGCGCCGCACACGAAGTCGGCCATGTTGGCGACCGTGCGGTCGGCCACGACCTTCAGCGGCATCTTCGCGCCGACCGGGCCGAGGTAGCCCGGCAGCGTGCCGTAGGCTTCGACGATCTCGGCTTCGGTCGAGAAGCGGTGGTTGGCCAGGCCCGGCACCTTGCCGACCTTGACTTCGTTCAGCTCATGGTCGCCGCGGATCAGCAGCAGCCAGTATTCCTTGGCGCCTTCTTCCTTTTCCACGGTCAGCGCGATCGACTTGACGGTGCGCGACAGCGGCAGGCCGAGGAACTCGGCAACCTGCTCGCACTTGGCCTTGCCCGGGGTGGAGACTTTTTCCATCGGCTGGGTCGGGGCGGCACGTTCGGCCGCCAGCGGCATCGCTTCGGCCGCTTCCATGTTGGCGGCGAATTCGGAGGTCGGGCAGTACACCAGCGCGTCCTCGCCGGTGCTGGCGATCACGTGGAACTCGTGCGAGCCGGAGCCGCCGATCGCGCCGTTGTCCGCGGCCACCGCGCGGAACTTCAGGCCGAAGCGGTTGAAGATTTTGGTGTAGGCGTCGTACATGACCTGGTAGGACTTCTTCATGCCGTCCACGTCGCGGTCGAAGGAATACGCATCCTTCATGGTGAATTCGCGGCCGCGCATCAGGCCGAAGCGCGGGCGGCGCTAGTCGCGGAACTTGGTCTGGATGTGATAGAAGTTGATCGGCAGCTGGCGGTACGACTTGATCTCGCTACGCACCACGTCGGTGATCACTTCCTCGGAGGTCGGCTGGATCGCGAAGTCGCGGCCGTGGCGGTCCTTCACGCGCAGCAGTTCCGGGCCCATCTTGTCCCAGCGGCCGGTTTCCTGCCACAGCTCGGCCGGCTGGACCAGCGGCATCAGCAGTTCGACCGCGCCCGCCGCATTCATTTCCTCACGGATAATCGCTTCCACCTTGCGGATCACCCGCAGGCCCATCGGCATGTAGGTGTAGATGCCCGAACCCAGGCGCTTGATCATCCCCGCGCGCATCATCAGCTGGTGGCTGACGATCTCGGCGTCGGATGGCGCTTCTTTGAGTGTGGAAATAAAAAATCGGGAGGCACGCATATAGATGAATTCTTTTTAAAAAGAGAGGGTTATAATCGACCTTAATTTTAAAGGATTAGCTGGCTAGTGCGTCCAATCTTTATAGAAATGGGTCTGATTGTGGTCGAACACGCAAGTTTCGCGCCTCATCGCGCGGCGTGCGGCCACGGGCATCAAGAAAAAATGTAAAGACAGCGGACGCCTGTCGGCAGAAAGTATCGAGGTGCACTATGCTCGATCGTGAAGGGTTTCGACCCAACGTCGGCATTATCCTGCTGAACGCTCACAATGAGGTTTGGTGGGGCAAGCGGGTGCGCGAGCACTCGTGGCAATTCCCGCAGGGCGGGATCAAGTACGGCGAAACGCCGGAACAGGCGATGTACCGCGAGCTCGAGGAAGAAATCGGCCTGCGCCAGGAGCACGTCAAGATCGTGGGACGCACCCGCGACTGGCTGCGCTACGAGGTGCCGGACCACTTCATCAAGCGCGAAATCCGCGGCCACTACCGTGGGCAGAAACAGATCTGGTTCCTGCTCCGCATGGTCACGCGCGATTCCAGCGTCAACCTGCGCCTGACCGACCATCCGGAGTTCGACGCCTGGCGCTGGCACAACTACTGGGTGCCGCTCGACACCGTCATCGAATTCAAGCGCGACGTCTACCAGCGCGCCTTGCAGGAGCTGTCGCGCTTCCTGACCTGGCCGCCGCATGGCGAACGCCGGCACAACGCCCGCTACCTGCGCAGCCCGCGCGGCGCCGACGCGCCTGCCAAGGGCGCGCAGCAGTCGCATCCGGTTGCCCCCCGCGCCCCCTCGCCGGTGGTGCAGCAGGTGGCGGTGGCCACCGTCGTAGAGCAGCAGCTGGTGCTGTCGCCGGAAAAGGAATAAGCGCTTCGTGTTTACGCCATCATCGGACGACGTCCGGCGCTTTTTCTGCGAGAGCTTCCGCAAGCTGCGCGCCAACGAGGTGCTCACGCCGATGGAGGCGATCGCGGCCGACTGGATCGCCCACCATCCCGAGTACGAAGACGTGCTGAAGGACGTCGAGCACGCGCTCACGCGCGACTACTCGATCGAGGGCGGGCAGGCCAATCCCTTCCTGCACCTGTCGATGCACCTGTCGATCGCCGAGCAGGTGTCGATCGACCAGCCGCGCGGCATCCGCGACGCCGCCACGGCGCTGGCGCAGCGGCTGGGGCAGCACGACGCGCACCACCGCATCATGGAGTGCCTGGGCGAGATGGTGTGGACCTCGCAGCGCACCGGGCTGCCGCCGGATGGCGCTGCCTACGTCGAGTGCGTGCGCCGCCAGCTATAGCAAAGGATGGGGACCGTCCCCGCAGGGGACTGTCCCCCGGTGTTTGGCAAAGGCCACCACACCGTCATCCCCGCGAACAGCTTTTGCGGCGGATATCTAACACCGGGGGACGGTCCCCTGCGGGGACAGTCCCCTAACCCCAAAACAAAAAAGCCACGCAATGCGTGGCTTTTCTCTTTGCGGCGGCGCGGCTTAGTGCTTCAGCTGCACCGACGACGGCAGGCTCGCCAGGTAGGCGGCGATATCCTTCATGTCCTTGCCGGAAAGCGGTGCCACCTGGCCCGACATGATCGCGTTCACGCGGCCATTGACGCTGTCGCCGCGCTTGTAGGCTGCCATTGCGTGCGCCAGGTAGTCGGCGTGCTGGCCAGCCAGTTTCGGGTAGCTCGGGTCGATCGGCTTGGCGAAGTCGGCGCCGTGGCAGGCCGCGCAGTTGTATTTCTTGGCCAGCGCTTCGCCGTTGGCGACGTTGCCGCTCGCGAAAGCGTTGATCGATACCAGGCCGAAGATCAGGGCCACAGTCAGTTTTTTCATGGTCGGGTCCTTATTTCTTCGCGATGGTGGTTGGCTGCTGCGCGTAGTACGCGGCCACGTCGGCGATGTCCTGCTCGGTCAGCGTGACGGCGATGCCGCGCATCGATGCGTTCTTGCGCTCGCCCTTCTTGTAGGCGTTCAGCGCCGCCTCGATGTACTTGGCGTTCTGGCCGCCCAGCATCGGTACGCGATACACTTCCGGATAGCCGGTCTTATAGTTAGGGATGCCGTGGCAGCCGATACACATTTCGACCTTACCTTTGGCCGCCTCGGCGTTGCCGACGATTTCTGCGGCTGCGGCAACGTTGGCCATGCCTGCGAGCACGAGAAGTGCGAAGATTTTTTTCATGGTGGGAATGATCTGATTTGTAATCGGTTACTGCCCGAGAAATATTTGACTTACGTCAAATTTTTTCCGTACAAAGCCGGATTCTAACCGAATCGGCAACCCGAGTCCACCGCTCACCGGGCCAACGGGATTGTCTTATACTGCCCCGGTCAGTCCCTTAAAGTTTGGATATCATGCACGCTTCACAACGATTCGAAGGCTCCAGCGGCTATGTCGCCACGGACGACCTGAAACTGGCGGTCAACGCCGCCCTCGCGCTGCAGCGCCCGCTGCTGATCAAGGGCGAGCCGGGCACCGGCAAGACCATGCTGGCGGAGGAAGTGGCCGCCGCGCTGGACATGCCGCTGATGCAGTGGCATATCAAATCGACAACCAAGGCCCAGCAGGGCCTGTACGAGTATGACGCGGTTTCGCGCCTGCGCGATTCGCAGTTGGGCGACGAGCGCGTGCGCGACATCCACAACTACATCGTCAAGGGCGTGCTGTGGCAGGCCTTCACCGCGCCCGAGCCGGTGGTGCTGCTGATCGACGAGATCGACAAGGCCGACATCGAATTCCCGAACGACCTGCTGCGCGAACTGGACCGCATGGAGTTCTACGTCTACGAGACGCGCGAGATGGTGGTCGCGAAGCACCGCCCGCTGGTGATCATCACCTCCAACAACGAGAAGGAGCTGCCGGACGCTTTCCTGCGCCGCTGCTTCTTCCACTACATCAAATTCCCGGACAAGGACACGATGGAAGCCATCGTCCGCGTCCACTACCCCACGCTCAAGCAGGACCTGCTGGCGCAGGCGCTGCAAAGCTTCTACGAAGTGCGCGACGTCCCGGGCCTCAAGAAAAAACCGTCCACCAGCGAATTCCTTGACTGGCTCAAGCTGCTGATGGCCGAGGACATCCCGGCCGAGGCGCTGCGCTCGCAGGACCAGAAGGCGATCGTGCCGCCGCTGCATGGCGCCCTGCTCAAGAACGAGCAGGACGTGCACCTGTTCGAGCGCCTGGTGTTCATGTCGAGGACCAACCGCTGATGATCCGCGTCGAACCGGTCTCGCTGGAGTTCAATGGCGTGCGCCTGGAGCCGCTGGCGCGCTCCCACGCGGACGGCCTGCGCGCGGCGGCCGCGGACGGCGAACTGTGGAACATCCGCGTGACAAGCGTGCCGGAGCCGCACAACGTCGACGCCTACATCGCCGCCGCGCTGGAGACGCCCGAGCGGCTCGCGTTCGCCGTAATCGACATCGCCAGCGCCAGCGTGGCAGGCACCACCAGCTACCACGACATCCTGCCCCAGGTGGACCGCGTGGAGATCGGCTGGACCTGGTACGGCAAGCGCTGGCAGCGTTCGCACGTCAACACCAGCTGCAAGCTGATGCTGCTGTCGCACGCCTTCGACACGCTCGGCTGCGCGGTGGTGGGCCTGCGCACCGATAACTTCAACCATGCCTCGCAGGCCGCAATCGAGCGGCTCGGCGCGAAGAAGGACGGCGTGATCCGCCACCACCATGCGCGCCGCGACGGCACGGTGCGCGACACCGTCATGTACAGCATCCTGCGCGGCGAGTGGCCGGAAGTGAAGTCGCAGCTGCATTACAGGCTCCAGCAGCACGCGGGCAAATAAAATGCTGGTCGATTTCTTCTTCACCCTCAAGAACGCCAAGGTCCCGGTTTCGATCAAGGAGTTCCTGACCCTGCTCGAAGCGATGGAGCGCGGCGTCGGCGGACAGTCGCTGGACGACTTCTACTACCTCGCGCGCCTGGCGCTGGTGAAGGACGAAGCGCACTTCGACAAGTTCGACCGCGCGTTCGCGCAGTACTTCAAGGGCGTCAACGCGGCCTTCGACGCGAACTCCGGCGTGCCGCTCGACTGGCTGATCCAGCGCATGAAGCGCGAGCTCACGCCCGAGCAGGTGGCCGCGCTGGAGAAATTCGGCTACGACAAGCTGATGCAGCGCCTGAACCAGCTGCTGCAGGAGCAGAAGGAACGCCACGAGGGCGGCAGCAAGTGGATCGGCACCGGCGGCACTTCCCCGTTCGGCAACGGCGGCACCAACCCGCAAGGCATCCGCATCGGCGGCAAGGGCGGCAACCGCACCGCGGTCAAGGTGTGGGACCAACGCGCCTTCCGCGACTACGACGACGAGCGCGAACTGGGCACCCGCAACATCAAGGTCGCGCTGCGCCGCCTGCGCAAGTTCGCGCGCCAGGGGCACGAGGAAGAACTGGCGCTGGACGCCACCATCCGCGCCACCGCATCGAACGCCGGCTGGCTGGACATCAAGATGCAGCCCGAGCGCAAGAACCGCATCAAGGTGCTGATGCTGCTGGACGTCGGCGGCACGATGGACGACCACATCGACCGCGTCGAGGAACTGTTCTCCGCGTCGAAGAGCGAATTCAAGAACATGGAGTTCTACTACTTCCATAACTGCGTGTACGACTATCTCTGGAAGAGCAACCGCCGCCGCACCGCGGAACGCTTTGCCACCTGGGACGTGCTGCGTAAGTACCCGCCCGACACGCGCGTGGTCTTCGTCGGCGACGCCACCATGAGCCCTTACGAAGTACTTCAACCCGGCGGCTCAGTGGAATACAATAACGATGAGGCAGGCGCAGACTGGCTGGCCCGCTTCGTCAATACGTTCCAACACTTCGCCTGGCTCAATCCGGAGCCCGAAGGTGTCTGGCAATACCGCCAATCGATCTCGGTGATCCGCCAGATCATGAATAACCGCATGTTCCCGCTCACGCTCGAAGGGCTGGAACGCGCGATGCGCCTGCTGGCCAAATAAGCCGCCACCCTCGTTCCAATCGTGTGGCAAAGCGCGCCATCGGCTTGCTATGCTCGCCGCGCCGTCATCCCCGCGCAAGCGGGGACCCATACTGAGGCCGCAACGGCTGCAAGCCGGTGCTCGCCTAAGAAAGGAAACAATGCCCGATCTCCTGACACTCCTGACCAACCTCTCGTGGCCGATCGCGATCGCGATCGCCTGGCTGGCCGGCGAATTCGGCCAGCGCTGGACAGGACTGCCGCGCATCAGCTTCTATGGCATCGTCGGCTTCGCATTGGCCAGCACCCAGCTGGGCGCCCTGCCCGCCACCGGTCCCGGGCCGGCGCTGGCGGTGGCGGACGTGGCGTTCGGCCTGATCCTGTTCGAACTGGGCTACCGCATCAACCTGCGCTGGTTCGTCTCGAACCCTTGGCTGTTCGTCTCCGGCCTGGCGGAAGCGGCCCTCACGTTCGGCGCCGTCTACTTCACCGCGAAAGCCTTCGGCACCACCTACATGACCTCGCTGATGCTGGCCTCGCTGGCGATGTCGACCTCGCCCGCCACCGTGGTCCGGATCGTCAACGAGCAGCGCAGCTCGGGCCAGGTGACCGAACGCGTGATGCACCTGGCGGCGCTGAACTGCGTGCTGTCGGTGTTCGCCTTCAACGTGATCATCGGCTTCTGGATCTTCCACAGCGCGAACAACCTGCAGGAAGCCACGCTCACCACGCTGCTGCGCCTCGTGATTTCGATCGCGCTGGGCGGCGTGTTCGGCTTCATCGTCCCGGCGCTGCTGCGCCACCTGGGCAGCCTCGCGCGCGACGCCACGGTGGCGTTCGCGATCTCGGTGGTGCTGCTGGTTGCGATCACCTATTCGCTGCAGCTGTCCTCGGTCGTCGCAACGCTCGGCTTCGGCCTGATGGCGCGCCACCGGCGGGTGGCGTTCTCGCAGGCGCAGCGCAACTTCGGCGCGCTGGGCGAACTGCTCACCGTGCTGCTGTTCGTGTACGCGGCCGCGACGCTCGACTGGGAGAAGGTGGTCGCCGGCGGCACGCTGGCGCTGGCGGTGGTGGCGGTCAGCGTGATCGCCAAGACCGCCGGCGTGGCGGCCTTTTCCAAGCTGTCCGGCATCTCGTGGCGCAAGGGCGCGCTGACCGGGTTCGCGCTGGCGCCGGTGTCGGTGTTCGTGATCCTGCTGCTGGAGCACGCGCGCACGCGCGGGCTGGACGTCATCGAAGAGCTGCGCGCGATGGCCGCGGTCACCATGCTGCTCGAAGTGTTCGGGCCGATCATCATCCAGCGCGCGCTGATCTGGGCGCGCGAATCGCAAGGGAAGTCGAATGCCTCTTGAACCGTTTGCCAAATCCGAAGCGCTGACCTTCGGCGTGGAGCTCGAGCTGCAGCTGGTCAGCCTGTCCGACCTCGACCTGACCGAAGCCAGCCCTGACCTGCTGCACTTGCTGGCGCAAAAGCCCTTCCCCGGCAACGTGACGCCGGAGATGACCGAGGCCATGATCGAGATTAACTCGAGCGTGCACTCGCAGCATGGTCCGCTGCTGGCCGAGCTGAAGGAAATCCGCGACACGCTGGTGGCGGCCGGGGACAGGCTCAACGTCGGCCTCTCCGGCGGCGGCACGCACCCGTTCCAGCACTGGTCCGAACGCACCATCTTCCACAAGCCGCGCTTCCAGGAACTGTCGCAGCTGTACGGCTACCTGGCCAAGCAGTTCACGGTATTCGGGCAGCACGTGCACATCGGCTGCAGCTCCGGCGACGACGCGCTGTTCCTGCTGCATTCGCTGTCGCGCTACATCCCGCACTTCATCGCGCTGTCGGCGTCCTCGCCCTTCGTGCAGGGTCACGACAGCCTGTTCGAATCGGCGCGCCTGAACTCGGTGTTCGCCTTCCCGATGAGCGGACGGGCGCCCTTCGTGCTGAAGTGGGAAGACTTCCAGGAGCAGTTCTTCGCCAAGATGGAGCGCACCGGGATTATCAGGAGCATGAAGGACTTCTACTGGGACCTGCGGCCCAAGCCCGAGTACGGCACCATCGAACTGCGGGTGTGCGACACGCCGCTGACGGTGGAACGGGCCGCCGCGCTGGCCGGCTACCTGCAGGCGCTGTGCCGGCACCTGCTGGAGCGGCGCGAGGCGCCGCCGGTGGAAGACGACTACCTGGTGTACAACTACAACCGCTTCCAGGCCTGCCGCTTCGGGCTCGATGGCGCGGTCACGCATCCCAAGACCTACGAGACGCGGCCGCTGCGCGACGACATCCTGCAAACGCTCAAACTGATGGAGCCGCACGCGGAGGCGCTGGGGTCGACCGATGCGCTGCGCCACCTGCGCACGGTGATCCATGAGGGCAGCGACGCGACCTGGCTGCGGCGCCAGTTCAACGACCAGGGCAGTGCCGAGGGCATGGTGAACGCGGCGATCGCACGCTTCCGCGGCATCGAGCACGAAGACCACGGGCTGCTGCACCACCTGCGGCGCTTCCGCTAGCGTTTGGCGGATTCGGACATGTTTATGCCGAATCCGCCAATTCTCACCAAGGGGACTGTCCCCGCAGGGGACCGTCCCCCGGTGTTTGGGATCAGCCGGTGGCGGCGATCAAACACCCGGGGACAGTCCCCTTCCCTAATCACAGGAAGCGGGTTTCGCGCGCGGCGCGCAGGAATTCGTCCAGGATCGGCGTGCAGTCGAGCAGCTCGACCCCGCCCGCGCGGTGGAACTCGGGATGCCACTGCAGCCCCATCACGAAGTCCGCCTTGGTGTAGCGGATCGCCTCCACCACCCCGTCCGGATCCGAAATCGCCTCCACCCGCATGCCGCGCCCCAGGTCCTTGACCGCCTGGTGGTGGATCGAATTGACGATCGGCCGCGGATTAGCCTTGAACATCTGCCCCAGCGAGGACCCCGGCGGGAAGCGCACCGCATGCTTGTGTGCATCGTAGTCCGAGTGCACGTGCGGGATCGAATCGGGCACGTTCTCCTCGATGTCCTGGTACAGCGTGCCGCCGAAGGCCACATTGAGCAGCTGGCACCCGCGGCAGATCCCCAGCACCGGCTTGCCGGCGTCGACGAAGGCGTGCAGCAGCTCCAGTTCGTACAGGTCGCGCGCGCGGTCGCCGCTCCACTCGGGCCGGGTGGGCGACTCCGAATAGCTTTGCGGGCATACGTCCGCCCCGCCCTGCAGCACCAGCCCGTCGAGCTGGCGCGCGTAGTGGTGCAGCGTGATGTTACTGGGGTGGAGCAGCCCGCTCGTGTTCACCGTCGGGACCATGAACACGAGCACGTCGCGCGACATGATCCAGTGCGCGATCGACTCTTCGAGGTACTGCAGGTTCTTGGAGCGCAGCCCGGTGGAGCCGGGTTCGGGGTGGAAGATGCGGGCCGAGACGCCGATCCGCAGCGTGCGGTGCATGAAGCCGCGGCTAAGCCGGTCGCGCAGCGCCCGCATCCGCGACTGCAGCACCCGCCAGCCCAGCGCCAGCGCCGTGTCGTCCCGCCTCTGGTAGCGCGGCGCGCTGTCCGGCGAACGGCGGTCCGGGGTCCGTTCGGGTGCTTGGTCTTGTTCATCCATGGGTCAACTATAAAGGCCGTCGACCCGAGCACGATTCAAGGGTTGTAACAAAAAGCTATAGAGGCAGCGAGAGAAGTTTCTTCAGGGTAGCTTCGAGGTGGCGGTCAGCGATCGGCTTGTCGAGCAGGCCGCGCGCCCCGGCGGCGCGGGCGCGCGCGGTATGGTAGGGGAAGGATTCGCCCACCAGCAGCACCACCGCGATGCCGTTGGCGCCATCGAGCTGCTTGATCTGCGCGCACAGCGCGTACGGGTCGATGCCCGGCGTGGACGTATTAATCAGCACCACCGCGACCGAAGTCTCGTCGCACAGGCGCACCGCCATCGGCGCGCTGTCGGTCCATTCGATCGACAGTTTTCGGGTGGTGAACAGCTTGGCGATGTGGTCGCGCAGGGCCGCTCCGCGGTCGACGATCAGCACCGCGCCCTCCGGCGGCGCCTTTCGGCGCGCCGTGTACTGTGCCGGATCGGTGAGGTCGAGGTCGGGCCGCTGGCGGCGGCGCCGCTCGGCCACCGTCGGCAGGCCGCGCGAGGTCAGGGCCGCCAGCGCCAGCGCACGCTGTTCGACCAGCGCGCCGAGCGCCGCGAACAGCGCCGCGGAGGTGACCGGGCGCGCGATCAGGGCGTGCGGCAGCTCCACCTGCGGGCTGCCGACCAGCAGCGCCGGCTTCATCGCGCACGGGCGCGCGTCCGACAGCGCCGCCAGCGCGCGGATGTCCGAACCGTTGGCCATGAACAGGTCGGGCTCCTGTAAGCTGTCCTCGTGCAGGCAGAAATAGCCCGGCGCGCCGGCCGGACCGAGGGTCAGCAGGGCCGAAATATGCGCGCTTTCGGCTTCGTCGAAGCCAAACAGGCGCACGGCAAACGGGAATTTTTTATCAGCCATTGTCGGAAAATTAAGGAAATGCGGATCCCGGCAGGCGTGCCCGCCGGGATGTCAATATAAACACATCCGGCACCCGCTTGGCTAGCCCGTAAAAATACCGCCGCTTTCTGCCTGACAAGATAGAATGCGCAGGCATCATTGAACAAACCAATCCCGTATGGCGACCAAGAAACCAGCATCCGACTACAGCGAATCATCCATCCGCGTCCTTAAGGGACTCGAGCCCGTCAAGCAGCGTCCCGGCATGTACACCCGGACCGAAAACCCGCTGCACATCATCCAGGAAGTGATCGATAACGCATCCGACGAAGCGCTCGGCGGCCACTGCACGAACATCGACGTCACGGTCAATGCGGACGGCTCGGTCACGGTCGAGGACAACGGCCGCGGCATTCCGGTCGGACTGCATCCGGACGAAGGCGTGCCGACCGTGGAGATCGTATTTACGCGCCTGCACGCGGGCGGCAAATTCGACAAGGGCTCGGGCGGCGCCTACGCTTTCTCCGGCGGCCTGCATGGCGTCGGCGTCTCGGTGACCAACGCGCTGTCCAAGCGCCTCGAGATCACCGTGTGGCGCAAGGAGCCCGACGGCACCGGCCTGCACAACCTGGCCTTCGAAAACGGCGACCTGGTCGAGCCGCTCACTTCCGTGCCCGCCCCGCGCGACGGCAAGAAGTCCGGCACCCGCGTCACCGCCTGGCCGGACGCGAAGTACTTCGATTCGTCCGCGATCTCGCAGACCGAACTCCAGCGCCTGCTGCGCTCCAAGGCGGTGCTGCTGCCGGGCGTGACGGTCACGCTCACCAACGGCAAGACCGGCGACAAGCAGACCTGGCGCTACGAGGACGGCCTGCGCGGCTACCTGGTCGAGGCGCTGGCGCAGTCGACGTCGGCCGAACCGCTGATCCCCTTCTTCGAAGGCGAGCAGTACGCAAGCGGCGACAACGAAGGCTTCGCGGAAGGCGAAGGCGCGGCCTGGGTGGTGGCATGGACCGAGGAAGGCGCGATCGTGCGCGAGTCCTACGTCAACCTGATCCCGACCCCGAACGGCGGCACCCATGAATCGGGCCTGCGCGAAGGCCTGTTCGGCGCGGTCAAGAACTTCGTCGAGATGCACTCGCTGCTGCCGAAGGGCGTCAAGCTGCTGCCGGAGGACGTGTTCAATCGCGTTTCCTTCGTGCTGTCGTCCAAGGTGCTGGACCCGCAGTTCCAGGGCCAGATCAAGGAGCGCCTGAATTCGCGCGATGCGGTGCGCCTGGTGTCGACCTTCACCAAGCCGCCGCTCGAGCTGTGGCTGAACCAGCACGTCGAGTACGGCAAGAAGCTGGCCGACCTGGTGATCAAGCAGGCCCAGTCGCGCCTGCGCTCGGCGCAGAAGGTGGAAAAGAAGAAGTCCTCCGGCGTGGCTGTCCTGCCGGGCAAGCTGACCGACTGCGAATCGACCGACATCACCCGCAACGAACTGTTCCTGGTCGAGGGCGACTCGGCAGGCGGCTCGGCCAAGATGGGCCGCGACAAGGAATTCCAGGCCATCCTGCCGCTGCGCGGCAAGGTGCTCAACTCCTGGGAGACCGACCGCGACCGCCTGTTCGCCAACAACGAAATCCACGATATCGCGGTGGCGATCGGCGTTGATCCGCACAGCTTCACCGATTCGCCGGACCTGTCCAACCTGCGCTACGGGAAAATCTGCATCCTGTCCGACGCGGACGTGGACGGCTCGCACATCCAGGTGCTGCTGCTGACGCTGTTCTTCAAGCACTTCCCTGCCCTGTTCGCGCATGGCCACATCTGCGTAGCGCGCCCGCCGCTGTACCGCGTCGATGCGCCGGCGCGCGGCAAGAAGCCGATCCAGAAGCTGTACGCGCTGGACGACGGCGAACTGCAGGCGATCGAGGACAAGCTGAAAAAGGACGGCCTGAAGGAAGGCGCCTGGACCATCTCGCGCTTCAAGGGCCTGGGCGAGATGAACGCGGAACAGCTGTGGGAAACCACGATGAACCCGGACACCCGCCGCCTGCTGCCGGTGACGCTGGGCGACTTCGCGCACGTCGATGCGTCGGCCCGCTTCAATATGCTGATGGGTAAAGGCGAAGCGGCCGCGCGCCGCGCGTGGATCGAAGAACACGGCAACGAAGCCGAAGCCGATATCTGAGTAGCCACCGTCGTCCCAGCGAAGGCTGGGACCCATACTGAGCCCGCGTCTTGCGTACGCATCCAACTCCGGAACCTCAGCATGGATCCCCGCCTTCGCGGGGATGACGTGGTTAGCCTCATGACAGGTTAAAGGAATAACGAAACAATGACTGATCAAAACAACCTTTTCGAACAGGCCGCAGCGCCAGGCGACGACGCCGAGGCGCTAACCCTCTCCACGTTCGCCGAACGCGCCTACCTCGACTACGCGATCTCGGTGGTCAAGGGCCGCGCGCTGCCGGACGTCTCGGACGGCCAGAAGCCGGTGCAGCGCCGCATCCTGTACTCGATGAACGAACTGGGCCTGAACTCGACCGCCAAGCCGCGCAAGTCCGCGACGGTGGTCGGCGACGTGCTCGGTAAACTCCACCCGCACGGCGACCAGTCGGTGTACGACGCGCTGGTGCGCATGGCGCAGGACTTCTCGCTGCGCTATCCGTTGATCGACGGCCAGGGTAACTTCGGCTCGCGCGACGGCGACGGCGCCGCGGCGATGCGATACACCGAAGCGCGCCTGACCCCGATCGCGCGCCTGCTGCTGGACGAAATCGGCATGGGCTCGGTCGACTTCCAGCCGAACTACGACGGTTCAAGCGAAGAGCCGCGCACGCTGCCGGCGCGCCTGCCGATGGTGCTGCTGAACGGCGCATCGGGCATCGCGGTCGGCCTGGCCACCGAGATCCCTTCGCACAACCTGACCGAAGTGGCGACAGCCGCTGTTGCGCTGATCCGCAATCCGAAGATGGCGCACGCGGAACTGATGACGATGATCCCGGGCCCGGACTTCCCGGGCGGCGGCCAGATCATCACCCCGCCGTCGGCCATCTCCGAGATGTACGCGAGCGGCCGCGGCTCGATGAAGGTGCGCGCGCGCTGGAAGATCGAAGAACTGGCGCGCGGCCAGTGGCAGGCGGTCGTATACGAACTCCCGCCCGGCACCTCGTCGCAGAAGGTGCTGGAAGAGATCGAGGAACTGACCAACCCGAAGGTCAAGGTCGGCAAGAAGGCGCTGTCGCCGGAACAGCTGACCATGAAGCAGCTGATCCTTGGTTCGCTCGATTCGATCCGTGACGAATCCGGCCGCGCCGCGCCGGTGCGCCTGGTGTTCGAGCCGAAGTCGAAGAACCAGGACCAGAACGAATTCATGACGATGCTGCTCGCGCACACGTCGCTGGAAACTTCGGCCTCGATCAACCTCGTGATGATCGGCGGCGACGGCCGTCCGCGCCAGAAGGGACTCACCGAGATCCTGATGGAGTGGATCGACTACCGCTTCGCCACCGTCCGCCGCCGCACCGAATTCAGGCTGGGCAAGGTCAACGACCGCATCCACATCCTGGAAGGCCGCGAGACCATCCTGCTGAACATCGACGAGGTGATCCACATCATCCGCAATTCGGACGAGCCGAAGGCGGCGCTGATCGAGCGCTTCGCACTGTCCGACCGCCAGGCCGAGGACATCCTCGAGATCCGCCTGCGCCAGCTGGCGCGCCTGGAAGCGATCAAGATCCAGCAGGAGCTGGCGGACCTGCGCAAGGAAGCGGCCGGCCTGCAGGACCTGCTGGAGAACCCGGGCTCGATGAAGCGCCTGGTGATCCGCGAAATCGAATCGGACGCAAAAACCTATGGCGATGCGCGCCGCACCGTGATCGAGGAAGCGCAGAAGGCCGTGCTGGAACAGAAGGTCATCGACGAGCCGGTCACGGTGATCATTTCGGAGAAGGGCTGGGTGCGCGCGCGCACCGGTATCGGCCACGATCCGGCGCAGTTCACCTTTAAGCAGGGCGACTCGCTGCTCAATGCCTTCGAATGCCGCACCGTCGATGCGCTGCTCGGCTTCGGCGACAACGGCAAGATCTATTCGGTGCCGGTGGCTGCGCTGCCGGGCGCGCGCGGCGACGGCGTGCCGATCACGACGCTGGTCGACCTGTCGGGCGGCGTTCGCATCCTGCATTACTTCGCGGGCAGCGGCGACACCAACCTGCTGCTGGCATCGTCCGCGGGCTACGGCTTCATGGCCCGCGCCGGCGACATGGTCAGCCGCCTGCGCGGCGGCAAGGCCTTCGTGACGCTGGACGACGGTGCGGTGCCGCTGGCGCCGCGCGTGGTGGCGCCGGGTTCCAGCGCGATCGCCTGCCTGTCGGCCAAGGGACGCCTGCTGGTGTTCGGCATGGACGAGATGAAGACGCTGACCAACGGCGGCCGCGGCGTGACGCTGATGGAGCTGGAGGACAAGGAAACGCTGCTGGCGGCCCAGCCGATCACACAGAAGGGCGTGACCGTGACGGGCACGTGGGCGGGCAAGCAGCGCGACGTAGCGCTGAATGCGACCGGCCTGCAGCCGCACATCGGCAAGCGCGCGCGCAAGGGCAAGCCGCTGGTATCGAAGGTCAAGCCCGAAACTCTCACGCCCAACACGTAAGAAACCTGTCATCCCCGGAAGGAAGGGGACTGTCCCCGGCGGGGACTGTCCCCCGGTGTTCGGGATCAGCCAACGGCGACGATCAAACACCAGGGGACGGTCCCCTTCGGGGACAGTCCCCGCCTCCGTTTCAGAAGCTGCGGGTGATGCCGGCAACCAGCGCCGCGCGGCGCGACTGCACCGCATACGGCGCGCGGTCGCCCCGCGCAGCCAGCAGCGACAGGTGCGCCGTCCAAGCGCTCCACGTTCCCACCACGCCAACACGCACATCGGTGCGCGACTGCGCCGGCGGCGCGTAATAGTAGTATTCCGCACTGCCCTCGCGCGCCTGCAGCCTGCCCGCATGCAGCGCCAGCTCCACGTTCTCGCCAAGCGCAATGCTGCCATTGACCTCGGCGTAAAGGGAGCGCCCGTACACCCCGTAGTAGTGCGGCGAATAGTGCAGCCGCACCCCCGCGCGCCCCAGCGCCATGCCCGCGAACACTTCCTGGAATCCGTACTTGCCCGCGCCGTGGAACCGCGCCGCCGTCACGCCGCCTTCGGCACTGAGCCCGTCGCCCAGCCGCCGCGCATGGCCGGCGTAGAACACGCCCGCCGCGTCGGCCCCGGTATTGCGCATTTTCGCGCGCGTGAGCAGCGCGCCGGCAAACCATCCGCCGGCGCCATCCCAGTTGACCGACAGCTGCGGCGCCGGGCTGTCCCCCAGCGGCACCCCGCGCGCCCAGTACTCGCTGGCGATGCCGACGCTGCCCCCCACCTGCGCCATCGCGAACGCGGGCAGCGCACCGGCCAGCAGCAACAGGCTGCGCACCGGCGTCACGGCTGCCGCATCGCCACCGGCGCCACCGGGCAACTGCACAGGCACGAGGGCGCCAGCCTGCCGACCGCCTCGCACGCATCGAGCGGCGTGTCCGCCTTTGCGTCGAGCGTCGCGCCGGGACGCAGTTCGCCCAGCAGCGCCAGCAGGCCGCTGACGTGGGCGGCGGCGTAGGAGGACCCGGTCTGCACGCCAAAGCGGCCGCCCGGCATCGGCACCGGTATGTCGGCGCCGGGCGCCGCGAGCGCGCGCCGGCCCGTGCCGTCGCTGACCGCGAGCACACCCGGCCAGGAAGCCGGGAAGCCGCCGTCGGTTGCATTCGAGTCGTAGGCGCCGACCACGCGGATGCCGCGCGCCATCGCCGCATCGAGCAGGCGCTGGAGTAGCCGGTCCGACGGACCGGTGAGGCTCAGGTTGATGACGTTGGGCGAGCGCTGGATCGCAAAATTGATCGCCTTGGCCAGGCTGAAGCTGTCACACTGCGCGCGCGCGTCGGCCCGCTCCCTGCAGGCGCGGAGCGCCAGCACACGTGCGTCCGGCGCCACGCCGCGGATGCCGACGCCGTTACCGGCGCGCGCCGCGATGATGCCGGCCACCGCCGTGCCGTGGTTTTCGGCGGTATTCGCATCGCCGCTAACGAAATTCTGGTTCACGCTCACCTGGCCGGCCAGGTCCGGATGGCTGGCGTCCACACCGCTGTCGACCACCGCAACGGTCGTCTTGCGCCCGGTCGCGGCGCGGTGCAGTTCGGTCAGGTGCCACGCGGCCACCACCGGCTGGACCGCATACAGCGGGTCGCCCGCGCCGGCCGCGCCGCCAAGCATGCGGAACGCGCTGACCGGCTGCGCCCACTCGACCCGCGAGTCCGAGCCGAGCAGCGCCGCGACGCGCACGGGATCGGCCTCGGGCGGTAGCGCGAACACATAGCAGTCCACCCCTAGCAGCGGCATCGGCCAATCGTCCACCAGCTCCAGCCCGTGCTTGCGCGCCAGCTCGCGCGCGATCTTGCGGCGCCCGCTGCGTCCGGGATCGCTGGCGTAGTTGCCGGAATACGCGCCGTCGGCCCGGTAGTGCGGCGCCGGCAGGTGCAGCATGGCCATCACCTGGCCCGGCCGCACGGCGGCGGCGGTGGCTTGCGCGGGAGCATTCGCGGGCGCCTGCGGCGTCCCGGCGCCCATGGCCAGCAGCGGCACCAGCGCAAGCGCGGCGAGCAGCGGCTTCATTGCGGCACCTGCAGCGGTTCGGCCATGCTCACGCCCGGGGAGGCGCGCAGCGTGTTCACCGCCGCATCGACGCGCCCCGGATCCACGCGCAGCAGCCATGCGTGGGTGACCGTCGGCCCATCGACCACGCGGGCGCCGCTGCGGCGCAGCAGTTCCTGCACCTCGCGTTCGCCGGCGCCGTCCGCGAACTGGACGATCACGTTGGCAGCCGGCGCCACCGCCACCGGGTTGCCGAGCAGGCGGTAATCCTCCTGCTGGCGCGAGAGCTGCACGCCAAGGCCGGCGATGACCAGCAGCTGCGCCGCCAGCGCCCATCCCATCCAGCCGCCGTGGCGGCTGCGCGGGCCGGCCTGCGGGGAGTTCCCTTCGAGCCGGGGCAACATGCGCGCCAGCGCGGCGTCCATGTCGGGCACCGGGCCGGCGGCGGGATGGACCGATCGCAGCTTGCGCTGCCAGGCCAGGTCGTCCCGGCACTGCTGGCAGGCCGCGGCGTGCTGCTCCACCAGCTCGCGCTCGACACCGCCCAGCGTGTCTTCGAACGCGAGCAGCTTCTGCACCCGCTGGTGTATCGACGCCTCCAGCTCCACGATCGTTCCGCTCATGTATTCACCTCCAGGTCGCTGCCCAGCAGCGCGCGCAACCGGCTGCGGGCGCTGAACATTCTTGTTTTGACGGTATTCACAGGGCAGTCCATGATGCCGGCGATTTCCTCGTAGCCCATGCCATGGTAATAGGCCAGGTTGACGACCGCGCGCTGGGTCGGCGGCAGGCAGTCGAGCGCGCGCGCCACCTGCTGCTGCAGCTGGTGCAGCGACAGCGCCACCTCAGGCTGGGCCGCGTCGCAGCCCGGCTCGTCGTCGGCGTCGGCTTCCTCGGGTTCGTCCATCGACGCGACCGCCTTCAGCGCCTTGCGGTACGCGATCCCGAAGATCCAGGTCGAGACCTTGCAGGTGTGGTTGAACGTGGCGGCCTTCTGCCACACCACCAGCATGGTGTCGTTGATGACTTCCTCGATCACGGCGGGACTGCGGGTCATGCGGTCGAGAAAACGCGCGAGGCGGGAGAAATAGGCCCGGTACAGCTGGGCAAACGCTTCCCGGTCGCCCTGCTCGATCCGGGCGAGCAGCGCTACCTCGTTCTCTTCCGACCTGACGGCGCGCAGGCCGCGGGTGTCAGGCTCCCGTGGGAGTTCCCGCATGGTTGCTCCTGTGTTTTGCTGTAGATACCGCACCAGGCAAAAAAGGTTCATCCCATGGTATCACCAACAATCGTACTTTTTACAACCCGCTTCGAACCTGTCCGGGCTTGTCGGGAATATACGGCTACCACCCAACCATTTCCCTTCCAGGACGGCCATGAAAACCTCGAAGATGCATCTGCTAGCCTGCGTGTGCGCCGGCCTGCTGTCGGCATGCGGCGGAGACTCGCGCGACCCGGCCACCATGCCGACCCGGCTGGCCGCCACCACCACCACCGTGACCGCGGCCGCCGTGGCCGCCGACTACAACCCGGTAGTACAGCGGGTCTATGTCGCTTACTTCGGCCGGCCCGCCGACCCCGCCGGGCAGGCTTTTTTCGCCAATAACTACCTGGCGGCCGGCGCCCCGACCGACATCATGGGAGTCAGCCAGGCCTACTTCACCAACCCGGCGGTGCGCGCCCTGGTCGACGCCTTCGGCACCAGCCAGGAATCGGCCGACCTGTACCCGGGCGAGAACGCGGTGTTCGTGAATGCGATCTACCGCAACCTGTTCAACCGCGAAGCCGACCTGCCGGGCCTCAATTTCTGGGTCAATGCGATCAACACCGGCGCGATGACCCGCGCAAGCGCCGCCGTGTCCATCATGGCAGGGTCGCAGGGAACGGACGCCCAGCTGATTGACAAGAAGCTGCGCGTGGCGAGCGACTTCACCCTGGCGCTGAACACCCCGGAGCGCGTGGCGGCCTACAGCGGGCTGGAGGCCAATGCGGTGGTGCGCGCGATGCTCGCCACCGTGACGAACGCCACCGACGTCAATGCCTTCGGCCCGATTATCGAGGCGACCATCAACCAGCTGGTCAATGGCGGCAACATCTACGCGCAGGTGCACCAGATCATCCAGGCGCGCTGCGTCGGCTGCCACTCCGCGAACCCGACCATCCCGGGCTATAACCCGGCGCCGCTGGGCATCACGCTGGACACGTCCGAGGAAATCCATGCCCATGCGGCCGAGATCTACCGGGTCGTAGTCCAGCTGCGCTATATGCCGTTCGGGAACATCACCCGGATGACGGAAGAAGAACGGGCAGTGATCGCGAACTGGTATAACCAGGGTGCGCCGTGAGGCGCGCCGTCGCTGCCTTGATGTTGGCGCTTATCGCCGGGGCGGCGCAGTCCGCCGTCCCGGGGGAGCCCGCGCCGCCGTTCAGCCTTCCCGGCAGCGGTGGCACCGTAAGCCTGGACGCCTATCGCGGCAAGTTCGTGTACGTGGACTTCTGGGCGTCGTGGTGCGCGCCGTGCAAGCGCTCCTTCCCCTGGATGGGCGAGCTGCAGCGGCGCTACGCCGACCAGGGCCTGGTGGTGGTGGCGATCAACGTTGATGCCAGCCGCGCTGACGCGGACCGCTTCCTTGCCGCCACGCCGCCCGCCTTTGCGGTGGCGTTCGACCCGACCGGCGCCACGCCGAAGCACTACGCGATCAAGGGCATGCCGAGCAGCGTACTGGTCGACCCGCAGGGCAAGGTCGTGTTCCAGCACGCCGGCTTCACGGCGGATACGCCGCGCGAACTGGAAGCGAAGATCGGCCAGGCAGTGCGTGGCGGAGGAGCGAAATGACGCGGACGACCATCGCCCGCATGCTGTGCACCGCGCTCGCCCTGGCAGGGTGCGTCGCCCCGGCGAAAGTGGAACCGTGGGAAAAGGGACTGCTGGCCAAGCGCGAAATGGCGTTCGACGCCGACCGCCTCGGCACGGCCTACGCGGAGCACACCTATACCAGCAAGGAAGGCGCATCGGGCGGCGCAGGCGTCGGTGGAGGCGGCTGTGGCTGCAATTAAGGCGCCGGCGGGCGGCTCGATCCTGATGGCGGCGCTCGCGCTGCCCGGTGTGGCGCATGCGGAGACGCCACCCGAAAGCGCGTCGCTGAGCTTCAAGTACCTCGACTACGCTGACTGGCAGGCAAGCCTCGACCGCATCCGCGTCAAATCGCCCGCGCTCGAACTGGTGCTGCCGGTGGCGGGCGAATGGTCGCTGCGCGCCGGCTACGTCGGCGACGCGATCTCGGGGGCGTCGCCGCGTTATCACACCGCCGTCTCCGGCGCCTCGCGCTTCGAAGAGAAGCGCAGGGCGGCCGACCTCGCAGTCACCCGCTACTTCCAGCGCTCCAGCGTCACCGTCGCGGCGGGGCGTTCGAGCGAAACCGACTACCTGTCGCGCTTCGCGTCGGTACGCGGCACGCTGTCCAGCGACGACAACAACACCACCTGGACCTTCGGCGCGGGCGTCGCCAACGACCGCATCGATCCCGTCAACGACGCCGTCGAAGGGGAGCGCAAGCACACCAGCGACTTCATGGCGGGCGTGACGCGGGTGATGACGCCACGCGACCTCGTGCAGGCGGTGCTGTCGTACGCGCGCGGGCGCGGCTACTTCTCGATGCCGTACAAGTACCTGGATAACCGCCCGCGCAGGCACGACCAGAACAGCCTCCTGCTGCGCTGGAACCATCGGCTGGCAAAGGGCGAAGCCACCAGCCGCAGCAGCTACCGCTACTTCTCCGACACCTATGGAATCCGCGCCCACACGCTGCAGCAGGAATATGCGCGCGAGCTGCCGGGCGGGTGGACGCTGACGCCATCGCTGCGGCTGCACACGCAATCCGCTGCGAACTTCTATTTCGACCCCGTGTACGACCCGGTGTTCGGGCCGCCCTTCCCCCCCGGCTTCGACTTCGCCCAGCAGCGCGACCTGAGCGCCGACCAGCGGCTGTCGGCGTTCGGCGCGGTGACGCTTGGCCTCAAGGTGGAGAAGCAGGTCGGCGCGAATTCGAGCGTGGAACTCAAGCTGGAACGCTACCGCCAGCGCGGCGCCTGGCGCCTGTTCGGTTCCGGCAGTCCGGGGTTGGAGGACTTCGAAGCACGCAGCGTGGTGGTGGGATGGAACTTCCGATGGTAGCCGGCGCGCCAGTCTTCCGGATCGCGTTCGTCGCAATGGCCAGCGATTGCGAGGTGATGCTCGCCGCGCCCGACGCGGCGACTGCGCGCTCGCTGGCATGGGTCGCGATCGACGAGGTGCGGCGGATCGAGGCGGCTTATTCGCGCTACCGGTCGGACAGCATCCTGTCGCGCATCAATGCCGCCGCGGGCCAGGTCGAGGTGGAAACCGATCCGGAGACCGATTCCCTGCTCGACTATGCGGGCGACCTGTACCACTCGAGCGGCGGCCTGTTCGACATCACCAGCGGCGTGCTGCGCAAGGCCTGGAACTTCCGCGAAGCGCGTGTGCCGACACGGGCGGAACTCGCGCCGCTGCTTGCGCTGACCGGCTGGGACAAGGTGGAGCGTTCCCCGGGACGCGTGCGCCTGGCCTTGCCCGGCATGGAGCTGGACTTCGGCGGCTTCGGCAAAGAGTATGCGGCTGACCGGGCCGCGGTGCTGCTGCGCGGGGCCGGCGTCGGGCACGGATACGTGAACCTGGGCGGCGACCTGCGAGTGATCGGGCCGCAGCCGGACGGGACGCCGTGGCTGATCGCGATCAGGCATCCGCGCGAGCTGGAGCTGACCGTGGCGTCGATCGAGGTGCATTCGGGGGCGCTGGCCAGCAGCGGGGATTACGAGCGGTATGTGATGGTGGATGGGCGGCGCTACTGCCATGTGCTCAATCCGGCCGACGGGATGAGCGTGGACTACTGGCGCTCGGTGAGCGTGCTGGCGCCGTTCGCGATTGCGGCGGGCAGCTATGCGACCATTACGATGCTCAAGGGCGAGGCGGGGCTGGAGTTCCTGGAGGAGTCGGGGCTGGGCTTCCTCGCGATCGACCATGCGGGGCGGATGTTCAGCCGCGCGGTGAGCGGGGCGAATGGAGCCGTCCTGCCAGCGACCGAATCGATGCCGCTAGCTGAAAGACCGCCATCCCAGCACACGCTGGGGCCCATATCGGGCAACCATCACCGCTAGCCGCAAAACCGTCGTCCCAGCGAAGGCTGGGACCCATGCTTGGCAACCATTAACGCTAGCCGTAAAACCGTCGTCCCAGCGAAGGCTGGGACCCATGCTGATTATCCGACTTCGGTAGCTTCAAACCCGTCGTCCCAGCGAAGGCTGGGACCCATGCATGGCAACCATTACCGCTAGCCGTAAAACCGTCGTCCCAGCGAAGGCTGGGACCCATGCTG
>DASTVB010000047.1:0-2520 GCA_035759315.1 Telluria sp.
GCTTGGCGCAGCATTGCCCGATCTGGCGCTCGAGGTCGGGGAATTGTTCGTGCGTGATGCGCACGCCCGTCCCCTTGATATACGAAATCAGGGCCGACTGCGCGAAACAGTAAAACAGGAAAAACATCAGCGCATAGCCGAGCACGGCCCAGCCCATGCCGGCCACCAGCGCCGCCCAGGCCAGCAGCGAGAACACGAGCATCAGCGCAAACAAGGTCTTTTCGTTCTTGTACACCAAATCCATGACATCCCCGTTCAATATTGTTTTGTTATTTCAATACGACAACTATATCTTATTGTTTGTGGGAAACATACCCTCATCTCCGCTAGGTGTTGCCGAGTCGATACATGTGATCGGGTCTTCCCGAGAGTCTTGACTTAACGCAAGTCCGCAAGAGTTACCGAAGGCAAGATTCGTCAGTCTCTGACACTCTTCAACGAGGCCCTTCGATGATGCACAAGAAACTGCAATTGACCTTGCTCTGCGCCGCGCTGCTGGCGGCTTTCCCACGGGTCCAGGCGCAAACGCCGGACGAGGAAGCGGCCCAGAAGGTGGTCGTGGTGGGGTCGCGCGGCGCCGCCCGCTCGGCGCTCGACACGGCGGTGCCGGTCGGGCTGGTCGGCGCCAGGGACCTGGCCTCGACCGGTTCCCTGGAACTGGGCAAGGCCCTGCAGGAGCTCGACCCCTCGTTCAACTTCACCACGACCTTCATCAGCGACGGCACCGACATCATCCGCCCCGCCACCCTGCGCGGGCTCGGGCCCGACCAGTTGCTGGTGCTGGTCAACGGCAAGCGCCGGCACCAGCAAGCCCTGGTCAACGTCCAGCAGACGGTCGGACGCGGCTCGGCCGGCACCGACATGAATGCGATCCCGATGTCGGCGATCGACCATATCGAAGTCTTGCGCGACGGCGCCGCCGCCCAGTACGGGTCGGACGCGATCGCCGGCGTCATCAACATCGTATTGAAGGAAGGCGCCGGCAAGGGACTGGCCAGCGTCAGCGCCGGCACCACCGCCGAAGGCGACGGCGATACCTATGGCGCCAGCGCTTACCGCGGCTTCGCGCTCGGCGAGCGGGGCGGCTTCGTGAGCCTGGCGGTGGAGGGCCGCCGCCGCGGCGAAACCAACCGCGCCGGCGTCGACACCCTGCGTGTCGATCCGCCGCGCGTGACCCAGCGCATCGGCGACAGCCTGGCGCGCGACGCCTATCTCTGGACCAATGCGGTGCTGCCGGCCGGCGGCGGCGAGCTCTACCTGTTCGGAGGCGCCTCCAAGCGCACGGGCGATGCCGCCGGCTTCTTCCGTCCGCGCGACGACGCGCGCAACGTGCCGGCGGTGTATCCGAACGGCTTCCTGCCGAATATCCGCACCGAGGTGCGCGACGCCTCGCTTGCCTTCGGCTACCGCGCAGACCTCGGCGGCAACTGGAAATACGACCTCAGCTTCAACCACGGCCGCAGCGAGCTGGTATTCAACGAGCGCAATTCGATCAACGTCAGCTACTGGTACGAGAACCCCTGCGCCTGCGCTTCTCCCTTCGAGGCCTATACCGGCACGCTCGGCTTCCAGCAGTCGACCTTCAACCTCGACCTCAAGGGCCAGGTCAGCTTCCTCGGCCAGCCGATCTCCATCGGCACCGGCTTCGAGTACCGGCGCGACAGCTACCGCATCGAGGCGGGCGAACCGGTCTCTTACCAGTACGGCCGCACCAACAATCCGGCCATCGTCATCCACGACCAGTTGGGCGGCATCGCCCAGGCCGGAATCCAGGGTTTTCCTGGCTACACGCCGGCCACGCAAGTCTATGCGGGGCGCCACAACACCGCCTTCTACATCGACGCCGAACACAAATGGAGCGACCAGCTGACGCTCGGCTCGGCCCTGCGCCGCGAGCGCTATTCCGACTTCGGCAATACCACCACCGGCAAGCTGATTGCCCGCTTCGACCCGACCCGCGCCTTCGGCCTGCGCGCCAGCGCCTCGACGGGTTTCCGGGCGCCGTCGGTGCAGCAGAAGTTCTACAGCTCGGTATCGACCAATTTGAACAATGCGGGCGTGCTGACCGAAACCCTGACCGCGCGCGAAGGCAGCGCCGTCACCCGGGCCTTCGGCATCGCCCCGCTCAAGGATGAGACTTCGCGCAGCGCCAGCATTGGCATGGTGCTGCGTCCGGTCTCGAATTTTTCGGTGACGGCGGACCTCTACCGCACCGACATCGACGACCGCATCGTCTTCTCGAGCACGGTGGCGCCGGAAAGCGGCGCTTGCCCCACCGCGGCAAGCTGCCCGATCCGCGCCATCCTCGATCCGCTGCGCGTGGGCCAGGCGCAGTTCTTCACGAACGCGATCGATACCGAAACGGTGGGCCTGGATATCGTCGCCGAGCACAGGACGCGTAACCTGGCCGCGGGGACGCTGGTGCTGTCCGGTCAACTGGGCCTGAACCGCACCCACGTCAAGACGCGCCGCTCCTCCTCGCCGGTGCTGAGCGGGACCCAGCTGTTCGACGACGCCCAG
>DASTVB010000048.1:0-2590 GCA_035759315.1 Telluria sp.
TCGGCCATCTCGTGATAGAAGTCGTTGCCTTCGCGGGTGCGCTCACCGACGCCGGCGAACACGGACAGGCCCGAGTGCGCCTTCGCGATGTTGTTGATCAGCTCCATCATGTTGACGGTCTTGCCGACGCCGGCGCCGCCGAACAGGCCCACCTTGCCGCCCTTGGAGAACGGGCACATCAGGTCGATCACCTTGATGCCGGTTTCCAGCAGTTCCTGCGAGGGCGACAGTTCGTCGTACGCGGGAGCCTTGCGGTGGATCGGGGCGGTCAGGGTCTGGTCGACCGGGCCGCGCTCGTCGATGGGCGTGCCGAGCACGTCCATGATGCGGCCCAGCGTGGCCTTGCCCACGGGCACCGTGATCGGCGCGCCGGTGTTGTAGACCATCGAGCCGCGGCGCAGGCCGTCGGACGAGCCCAGCGCGATGGTGCGGACCACGCCGTCACCCAGCTGCTGCTGCACCTCCAGCGTCAGGGCGCTGCCTTCCATCTTCAGTGCGTCGTACACGCGCGGCATGTGCTCGCGCGGGAACTCGACGTCGACGACGGCGCCGATACATTGAACAATCTTGCCTTGAACTTGAGCCATGAGTCGCTCCAAAAATTAAACCGCCGCGGCCCCGGACACGATCTCCGAAAGTTCTTTCGTGATCGCGGCCTGGCGCGTCTTGTTGTAGACCAGCTTGAGTTCGCCGATGAGGTTACCCGCGTTGTCGGTGGCGGCCTTCATGGCCACCATGCGCGCGGACTGCTCGGAAGCCATGTTCTCGGCCACCGCCTGGTACACCAGGGCCTCGACGTAGCGCAGCAGCAGCTCGTCGATGACGCTCTGCGCGTCCGGCTCGTAGATGTAGTCCCAGCCCGGCTCGCCGCCGGCAGCCTTCGCTTCGGCTTCCATCTTGGCGGCGGACAGGGGCAGCAGCTGCTCCAGCACCGGCTCCTGGCGCATCGTGTTGATGAATTTCGTGTACGCGATGTACACCGCGCCCAGCTGGCCCGCGGCGTACTGGTCCAGCAGCACCTTGACCGGCCCGATCAGGCGGTCGAGGTGCGGCGTGTCGCCGAGCTGCGTCACGTGCGACACGACCTGCGCGCCGATGCGGTTCAGGAAGCCGAGGCCCCGGTTGCCGATCGCCACCGCCTGCGTGGTCTTGCCCTCGTCCTGCAGCTCGCGCAACTTCTGGGTGACCGCGCGCAGCACGTTGGTGTTGAGGCCGCCGCACAGGCCCTTGTCGGTGGAGACCACGATGATGCCCGCAGCCTTCACGTCGTTCGTCTTCATGAACGCGTGGGTGTACTCCGGGTTGGCCTTGCCGAGGTTGGCGGCGATGTTGCGCACCTTGTCGCTGTAGGGCCGGGCGTTCCGCATCCGCTCCTGCGCCTTGCGCATCTTGCTCGCGGCCACCATTTCCATGGCCTTCGTGATCTTGCGGGTGGACTCCACCGACTTGATCTTGCCGCGAATTTCCTTGCCTGCAGCCATTACTTTTCCTTTGCGGGACAGACCAGGAACCGAAGCGCCTGCCCTGTCCTCGACTGATCAATGGTTAAGCGAAGGTCTTCTTGAACGCGTCGATGGCTGCGGTCAATTCGGCTTCGGATTCCTTGGACATGGCCTTCTCGGACTCCAGCTTGGCCAGCAGGCCGGCACTGCGGTCCTTCAGCCAGCCGTGCAGGCCGCTTTCGAACGCCAGCACGCGCTTGATGTCGAGGTCGTCGAAGTAGCCCTTGTTCACCGCGAACAGCGAGGCGGCCATCAGCGAGATGGGCAGCGGGCTGTACTGGGGCTGCTTCAGCAGTTCCGTCACGCGGGCGCCGCGGTCCAGCTGCTTGCGCGTGGCCGCATCCAGGTCGGAGGCGAACTGCGCGAAGGCGGCCAGTTCCCGGTACTGCGCCAGGTCGGTACGGATACCGCCGGACAGCGCCTTGACCAGCTTGGTCTGGGCGGCGCCACCGACGCGCGACACCGAGATACCCGCGTTGATGGCGGGACGGATGCCGGCGTTGAACAGGCTGGTTTCCAGGAAGATCTGGCCGTCGGTGATCGAGATCACGTTGGTCGGCACGAAGGCGGACACGTCGCCGGCCTGCGTTTCGATGATCGGCAGCGCCGTCAGCGAGCCGGTCTTGCCCTTGACTTCACCCTTGGTGAACTGCTCGACGTAGGTCTCGTTCACGCGCGCGGCGCGCTCCAGCAGGCGGCTGTGGAGATAGAACACGTCGCCGGGATAGGCTTCGCGGCCCGGCGGGCGGCGCAGCAGCAGCGAGACCTGGCGGTAGGCGACGGCCTGCTTGGACAGGTCGTCATAGATGATCAGCGCGTCTTGCCCGCGGTCGCGGAAGTACTCGCCCATCGTGCAGCCGGAGTACGCCGAGACGTACTGCATGGCGGCGGACTCGGAGGCGGAAGCGGCGACGACGATGGTGTATTCCATCGCGCCGTTCTGCTCCAGAGCGCGAACGATGTTCTTGATCGTGGACGCCTTCTGCCCGATGGCGACGTACACGCAGGTCATGTTCTGACCCTTCTGGTTGATGATCGTGTCGACCGCGACGGCGGACTTGCCGGTCTGGCGGTCGCCGATGATCAGC
>DASTVB010000049.1:0-8902 GCA_035759315.1 Telluria sp.
GCATCCCGTTCGAACAGGCCAACCTGGTCTACCGCCTGTGGGACGACTGGGCGGCGGGAAGCGCGGGCGAGGCCGGGCTGGAACTGAGCGACGTCGAACAGCAGGTGCTGGACGCGGTGCGCGCGGTGGTGGACTCGCAGCAGTCCGGCGCCGCGCTGGTGCGCCGCATGCCCGGCCTGATCCCGCAACTGCTGCAAAGCCTGCGCAGCGATAACTTCTCCGGCGCGCAGCTGTCGCGCACGATTTCCAACGACGTGGTGCTGGTGGCCGCCGTCACGCGGCTGGCCAACAGCTCGATGCTCGGGACCGGCAAGAACGTGGCCAGCGTCGAACACGCGGTGATGGTGATCGGGCAGGAAGGCCTGCGCCAGCTGATCACCAGCGTCGCGTTCCGGCCGATTATCGACATGAATTCGGGGTACTACACGCGCACCGTCGCGCCGCGCATCTGGGACCGCGCCGAGCGCTGCGCCAACGCCAACCGCTCGCTGGCCAGGGAGAACGGGGTCGAGCCGTTCGAAGCCTTCCTCGCTGCGTTGGTACAGAACGTCGGCATGATCGTGGCGCTGCGGATCATGGACCAGGTGGCCAGGGACGACCGCACGCTGGGCTCGGGCCTGTTCCGCGCGCAGCTGGCGACGCTGGCGCGCCAGCTCTCGTGCAGCATCTCGCAGGACTGGCATTTCCCGCAGTCGGTCACGCACGCGATCCGCGAACAGGGCCGCGTGGCCAGGGGCGCGGTGATGTCGCCGCTCGGCCGGCTGATGGCGCTGTCGGACTACATGGGCAAGCTGCGCATGCTGGTCGAGCATGGCGTGGTGGAGGAAGGCGATCCGGCGCTGTTCGGGCGGCTGCCGATGGCGGCGCCGCGCTGCTACGCCGCGCTGGAAACAGTGGAAGAAGTAGCCGGCTGAGGTTGGGGACTGCCCCTACGGGACTGTCCCCTGCTCTTCTGCCAGCGTACCTCACAGCACGCTAAAAATCCGGGGGCGGTACTGCCGCCTTGGCGCCTGCGGGGACAGTCCCCCTCCTAAGCGGATTGCGTCTCGGCGGCGGTTGTCCAGCGTACCGCGCCGGCGCTGCCGCCCGCGATGCGCTCGCCCAGCACCTGGCCGGACAGGAGGCGCGCCCGGATATCCTTTGGCGGCATGTGGTGCACGCTGCTGCCATCCGGATTGAAGCGCATGGTGCGCACCTGCACCTCGCCCAGCAGCTCGCGGATCTCGACGCTGCTGGCGCCCGCGGTGGCGTTCTTCTGTTCCACCAGCTGCGCCACCAGGTCGGACCCGGACTTCGCTTCCGCCTGCGCCGCCTTGACCTCCAGCGACAGTTTGCCGATCGCCTTGAGCTGCGGGCCGACCGCGGTCGCCATCCGCTGGAACTGCGGCACCTGCTCGGCGGTGAGGGTCAGCTCGTTCTTGCGGATCTTCGACGCCAGCATCACGTACTTGCGCACGTCCGGCTCGTTCTGCAGGCGATCGAGTTCGGCCTGCTTCTGCGCCGCCAGCTGCTCGAAAGTCCCGACCCGCTCGCGCACCTGCTCGATCACGTCGTTGATCTTGTCGTTGTCCGGCACCAGCGCATACACGACCATCTCGACCTGGCGCCGCGGTCCGGCGCTGCCAATGTTGACGGTGCGCGCCGCCACCGAACAGCCTTCGGCCTGGCCGATGGTCAGCACCTCGGCCATGATCTGGCAGTTGACCGCATGCTCCACCGTGACGCGGGTGCCCGTGATCAGGCAGTTCTCGGCGCGGCCGATCGTGACCTCGCCCATCGCCGCCTGCACCGTGGCGCTCGAGACCACGCCCTTGATGCGGATGTCGCCGCGCGCGTTGACCGCGCTGCCGCCCACCAGGTTGTTGTTGAGGATGACGGTGCCGCCGCGCGAGATCACGTTGCCGAACACGTCGGCGTGCACGGTGATGCTCTCGCCTTCGACCACGCGCCGTTCCTGGATCTCGCCGAATTCTTCGTAGTCGCCGGTCAGCTGCAGGTTGCCGGTGGTGCGCGTGCTCACGCCTTCGTGGCTGACGATCTTGGCGCCCACCGACAGCTGGCCGCTGGCGGTGTCGACGCTGAGGAAGCCGCTCATGGTCGAGACCAGGAACTCGCCGTCCTCGGTGTTCTCGACCCGCATGCCCAGGCCCGCCAGCTTGTTCAGGTCGACGTCGGCGGGGATCGCCGGCTCGATCGGCAGGCCGGACATCTCGAAGCCGCCCACGCCCAGCTTGCGCGGCACCTTGTGCAGCAGCCGCACCTTTTCCTTGATCTGCGGGAATCGGTTCTGGAACGACATCAGGTCGAGTTTGCCGTTGGCCATCTGGCGCGGCGCATCACTGCGGTGGATGCCGTCGGTGACTTCCTGGATCACCGCGTCGCGCCCGGGCGAGGCGTCCAGCCGGCGCGCCACGATCACGCGCTCGGACTTGGCCGAGGCGATCGCCGCACGTACGGCCGGCACGTCGATGCCGAAACGCACACCCTTGTTCCACATGTCGGCGATGAATTCGTCCACCGTCAGCTGGGCCGGCGCTTCAGCGCCGTACGGGCCCTCGCCATCTTCCAGGAATACCGGTTCGAAATAGTAGGCCGCGGTGCCGTTCTCGATCTTCAGGGCCTTGTACAGCGCCTGGCGTGCCGGCTCGAACGGCACGATGTGGCTGGCGAAACGGACCATCGGGGAGTCGGGCGTGGTGGCGGGCAGTTCCGGGCCGATGCCGTACAGCAGGCGGATGAACAGCGGGTAGTTGATGCCGGCGAAGTAATTTCCGGTTTCGAAAACGCGGTCGACTGCGGAGTGGAACACCTTGCCCAGCGAACCAAGCGCGGCGTAGACCCCATCCGCTTGCCGGATGATGCCGTGTTCTACGACCGCCTCGCTCTCGCGCGAGGTGGGTTCCGTGCTGTCAACCATGTCTGCCAACGTCTCGCTCCGCACCCGGGCCCAGCCTTGCCAAAAAGGTAAGCCTGCTGAGCAAATAGTAATTTTTGCAAGCGTACCATGTTGTCCGGTAAAACTTAACCGTGTGAAAAAAAAAGGCAGCCGAAGCTGCCGTTTTGTTGCTAAATAGATTTACCGACGACGAGGACGGGAATAGATGTCCTGGTTCGCTTCGTTGATCTGGCGGCGCAGCTCGCTGCGCTCGTCCGGCGTCATGCGGCCGTGCCGGCGCTGGCCTTCCTGCTGCTGTTCCTGCTGGGCCTGCATCAGGCGGCGCTGCTGCTCTTCATAGGCGCGCTGCTCCTGGCGCAGCATTTCCTGGCGCTGCACCTCGCGCTGCAATTCGCGCTGCATCTCGCGCTGCTGCTGTTGCTGCTGCTGGGCGCGGTCCTGGCGGGGCGGCGGCGCCTCCTGGCCATGCGCGACCGGCGCCAGCATGGCGCATGCCACGGCCAGTGCGATAACCGAACCCAGCATGGACACGGCTCGCGCGAACGGCAAAGCGCCGATGCGGGCACGGACAGGCTGGGAGTTGTGAGGCGCGTTCTGCATGTGTTTCTCTTTCGCGATACCTTGTAAACAGATAAGCTTTGATTCAAGCGTAGGGCCAGTGTATGACCAAACTTAGCCAAGGGTAAGACCGATAGGGTAAAGTTTGTAACACTTTGTAATGACTTTCGTACAGGCTCCATTCCGGCCGCGTATGACGTTACCATAGCGACATCAATATGACAAATTTGACAGCCAATGAATACACAAAATCCACAAAATTCTGGCAATGAAACAACGCCCCCCGCAGGCAGCGGCCATGGCGCCAAGATCATGGTGGTCGATGACGACGTCCGCCTGCGCGACCTGCTGCGCCGCTACCTGACCGAACAGGGCTTCACCGTAGTGACCGCGGAAAGCGCGCCGGCCATGAACAAGCTGTGGCTGCGCGAGCGCTACGACCTGCTGGTGCTGGACCTGATGCTGCCCGGCGAAGACGGCCTGTCGATCTGCCGCCGCCTGCGCGGCGCCGGCGACCAGACCCCGATCATCATGCTGACCGCGAAAGGCGAGGACGTTGACCGCATCGTCGGCCTCGAGATGGGCGCGGACGACTACCTGCCCAAGCCGTTCAACCCGCGCGAGCTGGTGGCGCGCATCGGCGCGGTCCTGCGCCGCAAGGGCCCGGACGAAATTCCGGGCGCGCCGTCGGAAACCCCGCAGACTTTCGAATTCGGCCAATTCGTGCTGGACCTCGGCACCCGCACGCTCAAGAAAAACGGCGAGACCGTGCCGCTGACCACCGGCGAATTCTCGGTCCTCAAGGTGTTCGCACGCCACGCGCGCCAGCCGCTGTCGCGCGAGAAGCTGATGGAACTGGCGCGAGGCCGCGAGTACGAAGTGTTCGACCGCAGCCTGGACGTCCAGATTTCACGCCTGCGCAAGCTGATCGAGCCGGATCCTTCCAGCCCTCTGTACATCCAGACCGTGTGGGGCCTGGGCTACGTCTTCATCCCTGAAGGCCAGCCGCGATAGTGCCGTCTGGTTTCGCAACGCGCCTGGCCTGGATCCGGAGCGGCCTGTTCTGGCGCACCTTCCTTCTGCTCGGTATCCTGACCACCCTGTCCATGGCTTCATGGGTGGGGATGATCAGCTACGTCCAGCGCGGGCCGCAGGCGGAGCAGCTGGCGGCGCAGGTGGTGTCGGTGGTGACCATCACCAAGGCCGCCCTCACCCACTCGGCGCCGGAACTGCGCAAGGAACTGTTGTTCGAACTGGTCAGCAACGAGGGCATCCGCATCTTCACGCTGGAAATCACCGACGAAGTCGACCCGCCGCCCGACAATCCGCTGATGGAAGACATCGAGGCGCTGGTCAAGGCCAAGCTGGGTTCGGACACGCGCTTTTCGGCGCGCGTGAATGGCACCGCCGGCTTCTGGGTCAGCTTCAACATCGACGACGACAAGTACTGGCTGATGCTCGAGCGCGAGCGCATCCAGGGCCTCACCGGGGTCCAGTGGCTGGGCTGGGCCGGCGTGGTCGGCCTGCTGTCGCTGCTGGGCGCGGCGCTGATCTCGAGCCTGATCAACCTGCCGCTGCAGCGCCTGACCGAAGCGGCGCGCGCGATCGCACGCGGACGCCGCCCGGAACCGCTGCCTGAAAAAGGCCCGACCGAAATCGCCGAGGCCAACCGCAGCTTCAACCAGATGGTGGACGACCTGCAGCGCGTCGAATCGGACCGCGCCGTGATCCTGGCCGGCATCTCGCACGACCTGCGCACCCCGCTCGCGCGCATGGGGCTGGAAGTGGAAATGGCCTCGCTGTCACAGGAAGCGCGCGAAGGCATGCAGTCCGATATCGCTCAGATGGACGCGATCATCGGCCAGTTCCTCGACTACGCCAAGCCGACCGAGGCCTCCAGCTTCGTGCCGGTGGACCTGACCATGATGCTGGAAGACGTGGGCCGCGAGGCGGCGCGCACCTCCACCATGCAGGTGCGCTGCGACATCGAGGATGGCGTGCACGTGATGGGCAACGCCACCGACCTGCGCCGCGTCTTCAACAACCTGGTCGAGAACGCGCGCCGCTACGGGCAGACGCCCGGCAAGGACATCACGGAACTCGACATCAGCTGCCACGTGCAGGGCCTGGGACCGATGCGGCGCGTGGTGATCGAGATCGGCGACCACGGCACCGGCGTGCCGGCCGCCGCCGTGGAACAGCTGCTCAAGCCCTTCACCCGCATGGACACCGCGCGCGGCCAGGCCAACGGCGCCGGGCTGGGACTGGCCATTGTCGAACGGGTCGTGACCCGGCACAATGCGGAGCTGCACGTCCGTAACCGCGAAGGCGGCGGCCTGCTGGTGCGCATCGTGATGCTGCCGATCGCCTGACACACCCCTCACAAGACTGGAACGAGAGATGACCGAACTGAGCTACCACGACGTGGAGCAGGCCGCGCGCAGCATCGAAGGCGCCGCCCACCGCACCCCTGTGCTGACTTCGCGCACCGCCGACGCGCGCGCGGGCGCCCAGCTGTTCTTCAAGTGCGAGAACTACCAGCGCATGGGTGCCTTCAAGTTCCGCGGCGCGTTCAACGCGATCTCGCAGTTCAGCGAAGAGCAGCGCCGCGCCGGCGTGCTGACCTTCTCGTCCGGGAACCACGCGCAGGCGATCGCCCTGTCGGCCAGCCTGGCCGGGATCCGCTCGGCGATCATCATGCCGCTCGACGCGCCGGCCATGAAGGTGCGCGCCACCAAGGAATACGGCGGCGAAGTCATTACCTACGACCGCTACACCGAAGACCGCGAGGAGATCGCGCACCGCCTCGCAGTGGAACGCGGCATGACGCTGGTGCCGCCCTACGACCACCCGCACGTGATCGCCGGCCAGGGCACGGCGGCCAAGGAACTGATCGAAGAAACCGGTCCGCTGGACGTGCTGCTGGTGCCGCTCGGCGGCGGCGGCCTGCTGGCCGGCAGCGCGCTGGCCGCACGGGCGCTGTCGCCCGGCTGCCGCGTGATCGGCGTCGAGCCGGAAGCCGGCAACGACGGACAGCAGTCGCTGCGCCGCGGCGAAATCGTCACGATCGCCGCGCCCAAGACCATCGCCGACGGCGCCGCCACCACCCACGTGGGCGTGCAGAACTTCGAGGTGATCCGGCGGGCGGTGGACGACATCGTCACCGTGTCCGACGACCAGCTGGTGCAGGCGATGCGCTTTTTCGCCGAGCGCATGAAGATGGTGGTGGAGCCGACCGGCTGCCTGGCCGCGGCGGCCGCCATGTTCGGCGTGGCGCCGGTTGAGGGCAAGCGGGTCGGCGTGATCATCAGCGGAGGCAATGTCGACCTGGCCAACTTTGCCCGCTTCGTTGCATAAAGCAGACCCCGGCAAAAATGTAATGGAACTTACAACAATACATATGATCTAATCAGTTCCAGTTCATTTACCGGGGAAAACAAAATGCTTAAAACAATCGGTATCGTCGTGCTGGCGGTGTTGGCCATCATCCTGGGACTGGCCGCGACCAAGCCGGACACCTTCGCCGTCACCCGCACCGTCACGATCAAGGCGCCGCCCGAAAAAATCCATCCGCTGGTGGCCGATTTCCGCAATTGGCCGTCCTGGTCGCCGTGGGAAAAAATGGACCCGGACATGAAGCGCACCTACAGCGGCCCGCAGGGCGGCGTCGGCGCCGTCTATGCCTGGGATGGCAACGACCAGGTGGGTGCAGGCCGCATGGAGATCACCGGCATGTCGGTGCCGGGCAGCGTCGACATCAAGCTCGATTTCACCCGTCCCTTCGAGTCCAACAACAAAACCCAGTTCCGGTTCGAGCCGCAGGGCGCGGACACGCAGGTGACCTGGAACATGAGCGGCCCGATGCCCTTCATCTCCAAGCTGATGAGCGTGTTCGTCAGCATGGACAGCATGATCGGTCCGGACTTCGAAAAAGGCCTGGCGCAGATGAAGACCATGGCCGAGCAGCCGGCGGCCGCGCCGTCCACCGCACCGGCATCGCCACCGCCGGTCGCGGCGCTGTAAGGGGGACTGTCCCTTTGCGCCGAGGCGGCAGGGGACAGTCCCCAATGCAAAAAAATCCACACTTCCTTCCACCTCGCTCCGGGGCTGGTGTATCATTCGCGTTCGCTAGGGGTCCTGGACGCTGTTGTCCGGGTGAGAAATACCCTTCGTACCTGATCTGGATAATGCCAGCGAAGGAAAGCGCAAAGCTGTTCTCCCACCTTTGAATGCTCCCCCGTTGGCTCAGGTTTTCATAACAACGAGCTGACTATGCCCAATCCAACACTGAAACACACCGCGCTCGCAATCGCGCTGTCGCAAGCCTTTGCCGTTCCCGTTTTCGCGGAGGACGCACCGCCCGCACAAATCGAAGCCGCGCCCACCGAGGTCGTGGTGACCGCGCAGCGCCCGGCCCAGACCAAGCACGCCGCCGTCGGCGGCTTTTCGGACATGCCGCTGGTGCGCACGCCCGCCTCCATCATGGTCATCGACCGCACGCTGATGGACGAGCTGGGCATCCGCAACACCACCGACGCGATGAAGCTCGACGCCAGCGTGTCCGACTCGTACAACGCGGTCGGCTACGCCGAGCAGTTCTCGATCCGCGGCTTCACGCTGGATAACACCTCAAGCTACCGCAAGGACGGCATGGCGATCCCGGGCGACGCCCAGATCCCGCTCGAAAACAAGGAGCGCATCGAGGTGCTCAAGGGCCTGGCCGGCCTGCAAGCCGGCGTCGCGGCGCCGGGCGGCATCGTCAACTACGTGACCAAGCGTCCGACCAACGCCCCGCTGCGTTCAGTCACGGTCGAAGTGAAGGAGCGCGGCACCGTGTACGGCGCCGTCGATATCGGCGGCCGTTCGGACGACAAGCGCTTCGGCTACCGCATCAACGCGGCCGGCGAACGCCTGCGTTCCTACGTCAAAGGCGCCGACGGCGAACGCGAATTCATCTCCGGCGCGTTCGACTGGCAGATCACGCCGCAGGCGCTGCTCCAGCTCGACATGGACTACCAGTACAAGTCGCAAATCACGGCACCCGGCTACCAGCTGATCCGGAACGAGGTGCTGCCGACCGGCGTGTCCGCCAAAACGCTGCTGAACGACCAGCCCTGGACCAAGCCCGTCGAAACCAAGAACTCCAACGTCGGCCTGCGCTTCGAATACCTGTTCGCCAACGACTGGCGCGCCAGCGTGGCCATGAACAAGCACAAGTTCCAGCGCGACGACTACACCGCCTTCCCTTACGGCTGCAGCAACGAGGGCGACGGCTTCTACCCTGGCTACTGCTCGAACGGCGACTACGACGTGTACGACTACCAGAGCGTCGGCGAATCGAAGTCGCCGTTCAGCGCGCAGGCTCTCCTGCAGGGCAAGTTCGCCACCGGCGCAATCGGCCACGAGCTGACATTGGGCGCCTCGCTGTTCCGCCGCAGCGACCGTTTT
>DASTVB010000050.1:0-3295 GCA_035759315.1 Telluria sp.
GCAGGCGCGGCAGCAGCGTCGCGCGGCCCTCGTGCACCTCGAAATAGTCCGCCAGCCGTCCGGCGCCGCCAGCCTGCAAGTAGTTCTCCTGCAAGGCGGGCAGGGTGCCGGCGTCGAGCGTCGCCTCGCGCACCTCGGCCAGCAACTCATCGTTGGCCAGGGTCGCGAAGATTTCGGTACGGGCCAGCAGGCCTTCCTCATGCAGCACGATCGCGAGCGTCCAGGCGTCGCCGATGCCGGCGCATTCGGCCAGCCAGACTTTCGGCACGGCCGCCGGCCGCAGCGATTTTCCCAGCACCACGCGCGCCTCCCGCGCCCGCGCCGGCTCGCCGAACAGGGCGACCGGACTGACCGCGAGCGCGCGCAGCACGTTCGAAGCCGCGCCCGGTTCGTGCAGCACGCGCTCCTGCAGCGCGGAGACCGTCTTCAGTTCGCGCTCGGCCATGACCCCGAGCAGCGTGCGCCTGACCAGCTGCCGGTCGTAGTCGCGGAAATCGTAGCCGTGCCGTTGGAATACAGCTTCCAGCAACAGGTCGATCTCGAGCTCCTCGACCGCCAGGGAAGCGGCAAAGGCGGTGAAGGCGGTCAATGCAGCCACACTCGCATCAGCGACAGCAGCTGCGCCACGTCGACCGGCTTGGTGATGTAGTCGGAAGCGCCGGCGGCGATGCACTTGTCGCGGTCGCCCTTCATCGCTTTGGCGGTCAGGGTGATGATCGGCAGCGACTTGAACTTCGGAATGCGGCGGATCGCGCGCATCGTGTCGTAACCGTCCATCTCCGGCATCATGATGTCCATCAGGACGATCTCGATGCTCGGGTCCTTTTCCAGCACCTCGATACCGTCGCGGCCATTCTCGGCGAACGACACCTGCATCTGCTGGCGCTCCAGCAGCGACGACAGGGCAAAGATGTTGCGCAGGTCATCGTCGACGATCAGCACCTTGCGTCCGGCCAGGCCGCCGTCGAGCGCGTGGATCTCTTCCAGCATCTTGCGCTGCAGTTCAGGCAGCGAGGCGTGCGAGCGGTGCAGGAAGAGCGCCGTCTCGTCCAGCAGGCGCTCCGGCGAACGGGCATCCTTGATGACGATGGTCTTCGCGTATTTCTTCAGTTTCGTCACTTCCTTGCGCGAGAGTTCCTGCGCCGTGTAGATCACGATCGGCAGGTCGCGCAGGGCCGGCTTCTTGCCGATCTGGTCGAGCAGGTCGAAGCCCGAGATGTCCGGCAGCGTCAGGTCGAGCACCATGCAGTCGAAGTGCTGGGCGTCGAGCGCTTCCATCGCGGCCTTGCCGGTTTCGACGGTGACCATGTTCAGGTCGCTGTCGCCGATCAGGTTCACGATCAGCTCACGCTGGGCCATGTCGTCTTCCACCACCAGCAAGGAACGCTTGCCGCCGACCAGGAACTTCTGGATGCGGTTGAATTCCTCGTCGAGCGCCTCGCGCTCCACCGGCTTGTTGAGGAAGGAGATCGCGCCCTGGCGCAGCGCGCGCTCGCGCTCGCGCAGCGCCGAGACCACGTGCACCGGGATGTGGCGGGTGCTCGGGTCGCGCTTCAGGCGGTCGAGCACCGTGAAGCCGTCGATGTCCGGCAGGTCGATGTCGAGCAAGATCGCCGAGGGCAGGTAATCGCGCGCCAGCGACAGGGCCGAGTCGCCGCGGTGAGTGACGATGCCCTTGAAGTTCTTCTCGCGCGCCAGTTCGAGCACGGTCTTGGCGAAGCGGTCGTCGTCCTCGACGATCAGCACGGACGGGTCGCCCGGGGCGATCAGGCCGCGGTCGTCCAGCATCGAGGCGTATTCGACCAGGTTGCTGTTGGTCGGCGCCTGCACTTCGATGGTGGCCACGCCGCCGTTTTCGCTCGCTTCGACCGGCGCGTAAGCGATCGGCGCGGCCATCGGCGCCGCGCTTGGCGCCACCAGGCGGGCAGGCTGGGGCTGGCGCGTCGCTTCGTAGTTGATGAAGCCGGCACGGTTGTACGGCAGGTACAGGGTGAAGATCGAGCCGACGTTGACGGTCGATTCGACGCGGATCTCGCCGCCCAGCAGACGCGCCAGTTCGCGCGAAATCGACAGGCCGAGACCCGTGCCGCCGTACTTGCGGGCGGTCGAGCCGTCGGCCTGCTGGAAGGCTTCGAAGATCAGCTGCAGCTTGTCCGACGGGATGCCGACGCCGCTGTCGCTGACCGAGAACGCGAGCACCGCGTCCGCATGCAGCAGGTGCGGGTGGTCCGCCGTCCAGCCGCTGGTGACCAGGCTGATGTTCAGGGCGACCTGGCCGTGGCTGGTGAATTTGAATGCGTTGGAAAGCAAGTTCTTGAGAACTTGCTGGAGACGCGTCGTATCGGTCATCACCGCGGTCGGCAGGTTTTCCGCGAGGTCGACCTGGAAGCCGAGGTGCTTGGCTTCGGCCATGTGGCGGAAGGTGCGGTCCACGTAATTGCGCAGGTTGGAGAAGCGGTATTCCGACACGTCCAGCGTGACGGTACCCGACTCGATCTTCGACAAGTCCAGAATGTCGTTAATCAGGGTCAGCAAGTCGGAACCGGAGCCGTGGATGGTCTTCGCGAATTCGACCTGCTTGCCCGACAGGTTGCCCTCGGGGTTATCCGACAATTGCTGCGCCAGGATCAGCAGCGAATTCAGAGGAGTGCGCAATTCGTGCGACATATTCGCAAGGAACTCGGACTTGTACTTCGAGGACAGCGCCAGCTGGGTCGCCTTTTCTTCCAGCGCCAGCTTGGCCTGCTCCACCTCGCGGTTCTTGCGTTCCACCTCGATGTTCTGCTCGGACAGCAGGCGCGCCTTTTCGGCCAGTTCCTGGTTGGTCTGTTGCAGCTCTTGCGCCAGCGACTGCGACTGGGTCAGCAGCGACTCGGTACGGCTGTTCGCCTCGATCGTGTTCAAGACCACGCCGATCGACTCCATCAGCTGGTCGAGGAAGGACAGGTGGGTTTCCGTGAAGCGGTCGAGCGAGGCGATCTCGATGACGGCCTTGACCTGCTGCTCGAACAGGATCGGCAGCACGACGATGTTGTTCGGCGGCGCCGAACCCAGGCCCGAGGAGACGACGATGTAATCGCGCGGCACGTCGGTCAGCCAGATGCGGGTCTTCTCGAGCGCGCACTGGCCCACCAGGCCTTCGCCCGGCGAGAAGGAGGTCGGCAGCTTGCGGCTGGAACGATATCCGTACGATGCGATCATCCGCAGGCGCGCATCGGCTTCCTGCGAATCCATCATGTAGAACACGCCGTGGTGGGCCGAGACCAGCGGAGCGAGCTCCGACAGGATCAGCTTG
>DASTVB010000051.1:0-15687 GCA_035759315.1 Telluria sp.
TCAAGCTGATCGTCGACCTGATCTACGAAGGCGGCATCGCCAACATGAACTACTCGATCTCCAATAACGCGGAGTACGGCGAGTATGTGACGGGACCGAAGATCGTCACCGAAGCGACCAAGGACGCGATGCGCCAGTGCCTGAAGGACATCCAGACCGGCGAATACGCCAAGAGCTTCATTTTGGAGAACAAGGCCGGCGCGCCGACGCTGATCTCGCGCCGCCGCCTGAACGCCGAACACCAGATCGAGCAGGTGGGCGGCAAGCTGCGCGCGATGATGCCGTGGATCGCGAAGAACAAACTCGTCGACACCACCAAAAACTAAGCGAAGGGAAGGGGACTGTCCCCGCAGGGGACCGTCCCCCGGTGTTTGGGAATGGCCCGGGTAGTTCCGGACACCGAGGGACGGTCCCCTGCGGGGACAGTCCCTTCTCCTTATTCGCGGACTTCCGCCTCGACCAGCTTTCCGAGCAATACCAGCGACTCCTGCCACCCCAGGTAGCACGCCTCCGGCGGAATCATCTCCGGTATCCCTTCCTGCACGATGTTCACCTCAACCCCGCAGAACACCGCCCGCAGCGTCACCGTCGTCTGCATCGTCCCCGACAAATTCGGATCGTCGAATTTGCCCGTATAGCGCAGCAGCTCGTTCGGCACCAGTTCCAGGTAGTCCCCGCCGAAGGAGTGGCTCTGCCCGTTGGAGAAGTTCGTGAAAGACATCCGGTAGCTGCCGCCGACTTTGGCGTCGAGGCTGTGCACGGTGCCGGTGAACCCGTTCGGCGGCAGCCACTTGCACAGCGCGCCGGCGTCGAGGAAGGCCCGGTACACGCGCTCCGGCTTGGCCTTGAGCACGCGGTGAAGGCGAATGGTATTGGTAGTCATGGTGGATTTCCCTGAAAAGAAGAGAACGGTTCGACCTGCCCGAAGTGCAAGCAATTATTACCATGCGACATCTTGGAGCCATTTGATTGTATCTTGTTAATAACCCATCAACCCGGAGATTTGACATGTCGCTTCAAAAACTCGCAGCCATCGCCGCCCTGGCCGTCGCCACCCAGGCAACCGCCCAGCAGCTTCCAACGGCCGGCACGCTCGTGATCGTCCCCGCCACCGGCGAAGTCACGGCCCGCAACGACATGGCCACCGCCACCCTGATGGTCGAGGAGCAGGACAAGGACAAGGCCGCCGCCGCCTCGCGCGTCAATGCCAAGATGCGCGAAGGGACAGCCATCATCAAGAAGGCCGACCCGCAGGCCGAGCTGAAGACCTACGGCTACTACACCTATCCCGTATATCCGGAAGACCGCCCACCGCAGCCCTTCAACCAGGCAGCGGTCCAGAAACCCAAGCCGGTCGCGTGGCGCGTGGGCCAGTACCTGCAAGTGAAGACCACCAACCTTGGGGTACTGGAGAAGACGGTGGCCGCCGCGCAGCGCGTGGTCGCCTTGAACGGCCTGCACTTCCACCTGTCCCCGCAGGCGCAGAAGAAGCTCGATAACGAGCGCATCGCCGCGACCTACAAGAACCTCAACGAGCGGGTGGCGGCGATTGCGGCAGCCATGGGCCGCAACGTGGGCGACGCGGTGCTGGACACGGTGGACTTCGAAGGTTCGGGCAACTACGCGGGCGACGCCGCTGCCGCGGGGCCGCAAATGATGATGATGGAGCGTTCGGCCGCCAAGACCGCGCAGGTCGAGGAGCCGACCTTCGAGCCGGGCGACACCACGCTGCAGATGCGCCTGGTCGGCAAGATCCGCTTCAAGTGATATCGTCATCCCCGCGCACGCGGGGACCCAGTGATATCGTCATCCCCGCGCACGCGGGGACCCATATTGAGCCTCCGATAGCGGCAAAAGCTGATGCGTGGCTTCAGCATGGGTCCCCGCGTGCGCGGGGATGACGGTTAACCTAGGGGTGTTACCGTTGGGATTGCAATTCGCTATCATTCGCGCGCGCCACTATAATGGGGCGAAAACAGCATAAGAACGGACAAGCGATGCCAACCTTCCCACGCCGCAAACTCAAACACGCCGCCTCGCAGGCCGCCAAAGCGCCGCGCAAGTCGCGCTTCGCCCGCTTCCGCCGCCAGCCGGTGGAAGGCGTCGACCGCAAGCGCAACCGCGGCATCTACCTGCTGCCCAACGCCTTCACCACCGGCGCGCTGTTCTGCGGCTTCTACGCGATCGTGATGTCGATGAACCTGCGCTTCGACCAGGCGGCATGGGCGATCTTCATCGCCATGGTGCTCGATGCCCTCGATGGCCGCGTCGCGCGCCTGACCAACACCCAGTCCGAATTCGGCGCCCAGTACGACAGCCTGTCGGACATGGTTTCGTTCGGCGCCGCCCCCGCGCTGGTGATCTACGAATGGTCGCTGCGCGGCCTCGGCAAGCTTGGCTGGATCGCCGCCTTCGTCTACTGCGCCGGCGCCGCGCTGCGCCTGGCCCGCTTCAACACCAATATCGAAGTCGTGGACAAGCGCTACTTCCAGGGCCTGCCCAGCCCGGCCGCCGCCGCGCTGGTGGTGGGCTTCGTGCTGATGATGCATGACCTCGAAGTGAACGGCATGCAGTACCCGTGGATCTCGTTCGGCGTCGCGCTGTTCGCCGGCATCACCATGGTGACCAACGTTCCGTTCTACAGCTTCAAGGACGTCAATTTCAAGAAGTCGGTGCCGTTCATCTTCGTGTTCCTGCTTGCGCTGGGCATTGCGCTGGTGTCGATCGACCCGCCGAAAGTCCTGTGGCCGATCTTCGCGCTGTATGGGCTGTCCGGCTATGCGATTTACTTCTGGCGCCTCGCCAAGGGCAAGCCGGTTTCCATCATCCAGACCGACGAAGAGCCGGTCGACGAAAGCGAACGCCGCTGATCCGTCATCCCAGGGCTCGGCGCCCCCCTTGTCTGGGATCCATGCTGAGTCGGCATAACGGGTGCATCTTTGTGGATGCTCAGTATGGATCCCAGCCTTCGCTGGGATGACGGTGGCGGCGGCACTAACCTCATTGTAGGGAAACTGCACATGATCGAACTGTCCGCGCCGATTCCGATTCTGCGCATCTTCTCCGAGGACGCCGCGCGCGCCTTTTACCTCGATTTCCTTGGCTTTGCCGTCGACTGGGAGCACCGCTTCGAGCCAGGCACGCCGCTGTATCTTCAAATCCGCCGCGGCGCCCTGGTGCTGCACCTGAGCGAACACCACGGCGACGCGACGCCGGGCAGCACGGTGTTCATTCCGCTCGAGGGCGTCGACGAACTGCAGGCCGAGCTGCTGGACAGGCACTACACGTATTCGCGCCCGCACGTCCAGCAGATGGACTGGGGCCGCCAGATGGAAATCGCCGACCCCTTCGGCAACCGGCTGCGCTTCTGCGAGCAGGTCAGCCAGTAGAGGCGCGGCGCTCGCGCAGCAGCGCTTCGATGCGCCGGTAGAAGTCGTCGAAGGCCCGGTCGCTGTCGAAGGCGCGGCGCGGCATCAGGATATGGTGCTTGCGGTTGACCGACACGATGATGAAGGAGGGCGTCTTGCGCACCGCGCTCACCGAGGTCCATTCGTAGATCGTCTCTTCCGCGTCGGTGCGCTCGTGCAGGCCGTCCGTTTCCAGCGTGAACCGGTGCAGCCCGAGGATCCCCGGCGTCCGGTCGATCCGCCGCGACAGCGACAGGAAATTCATCAGCAGCCCGCCGATCCAGCCAAGCAAGGCCCCGATTCCCGAGGCGAGGGCGGCGATCGGGTAGGCGCGCGACTCGGTAGGGCGGTCTGCCAGCACCAGGAACCCGAACAGCCCGACGAACAGCACCGCCAGGAAAACCCAGTTTCCCGGCAGGCGAGGGAACATGTAGAGGTGGAAGGCGAGGATGTCCGTCTTGGACAGATCGACGGTAACAGAGTCGTTCATGCAGCCAGCTTATCACCCGATTGGCAATGCCTGCTGCAAACGCGTCAATCCGGCGCCTGGCCCTAGAAGGGCCGCTTGTCCTCGTACATCGGGTCCGGGCCGCTCTGCATCAGGCGCACGACGCCGGCCTGGTCGAAATGGACGTGCATCATCGAGTTCCAGACGTTGTTTTCCTTGTAGCGGTAGGACCAGACTTCGAAGTTGCCCAGATGTACACGGGAAGTCTCCGATGGCCGTCCCAGCGTATCCAGCACGTCGGCCTTGGTGGCGACGCCGGGCCGCAGGGTGGCGAATACATCGCCCGTGCGCACCTGCGTCACCGATAGCAGCCGTCCGCCGGTGTCGAAGCGCGCAATCCAGGCTTGCTGGCCGAACATGCCGGCGCCGTACTCGTAGATCGTGCCGGATGGGACGGTGCGCACCTCGGTCGGCGTGCCCATCCTGGAGCGCACCGTTTCCATCGAGTCGCCCGGCAGCGCCAGCGGTCCGGTCATGGCCGCGCAGCCCGCCAGCAACGCCGCGGCGGCCAGCATTGGCAATTTCAGCATGGTTGACATTTTGTACACTCCATCGCTTTGCACGATCACATGATGCATGAGTCCCACTAGCTATGGCGTGCGATTTGTCCTATAATCCCCGGTCTGGCCCAAGCCAGCTTTATCAACGTAGTTCACGGTACGCAAGGTTACGACTCTGTGTACCGCATGTGAAAGGTAACATCATGACCGTAGAAAACATCAACAAAGCCGCGATTATCGCGGACAACGCACGTGCCCAGAACGACACCGGTTCCCCGGAAGTACAGGTTGCACTGCTGACCGCACGCATCAACGAACTGAACGGCCACTTCAAGGCACACAGCAAAGACCACCACTCCCGCCGCGGCCTGATCAAGATGGTCAACCGTCGTAAGAGCCTGCTGTCCTACCTGAAGGGCAAAGACGCAAACCGTTACCGCGACCTGATCGCCAAACTCGGCCTGCGTAAGTAATTGCCGGATCCCGGTTAAAGAAGATGCCTGCGTCAGTTCGCTGTCGCGGGCATTTTTGTTTTAAGGCGTTCCGTATCGAACGTTGGTTGTAAAGGCGACCCAAGTGGCGCCTGTGGTGAGGTGAACGACAGCCCCTGAAAATCTGTCGGCAAATAGAAAGGGATTACCCATGTTATTCAATAAAGTATCGAAGACCTTCCAGTACGGTAACCACACTGTTACCCTGGAAACCGGCGAAATCGGCCGCCAGGCGTCCGGCGCAGTACTGGTGTCGATGGACGACACCGTGGTGCTGGCAACCGTCGTGGCCCGCAAGGAAGCCAAGCCAGGCCAGGACTTCTTCCCGCTGACCGTTGACTACGTCGAAAAGACCTACGCGGCCGGCAAGATCCCCGGTGGCTTCTTCAAGCGCGAAGGCCGTCCTTCCGAGAAGGAAACGCTGACTTCCCGCCTGATCGACCGTCCGCTGCGCCCGCTGTTCCCGGAAGGCTTCCTGAACGAAGTACAGGTCATCATCCATGTCCTGTCGGTCAATCCTGAAATCGATCCGGACATCCCGGCCATGATCGGCGCTTCCGCCGCCATCGCCATCTCCGGCGTGCCGTTCAGCGGCCCGATCGGCGCTGCGCGCGTCGGCTACGCCAACGGCCAGTACCTGCTGAACCCGACCACCACCGAACTGAAGACGTCCCAGATGGACCTCGTCGTGGCCGGTACCGAAACCGCCGTGCTGATGGTGGAATCGGAAGCGAAACAGCTGTCCGAAGAAATCATGCTGGGCGCCGTGGTCTATGGCCACACCCAGATGAAGGCAGTCATCGATGCGATCCATGAGCTGGTCGCCGACGGCGGCAAGCCTGAGTGGGACTGGCAGCCGGCGCCGAAGAACGAGCCGCTGATCGCAGCCGTCGCACGCCTGGGCGAAGCCAAGATGCGCGAAGCCTACCAGACCAAGGACAAGCAGGCCCGTACCACCAAGCTGCGCGTTGCGTACAGCGAAGTGCTCGCGGCTCTGGCTGACGAAGCCCTGCAAGGCCAGTCCACCGCATTCGACGCAGCCGAAGTCAACAACGTGCTGTTCGACCTGGAAGCGAAGATCGTCCGTTCGCAGATCCTCGAAGGCGAGCCACGCATCGACGGCCGCGACACCCGCACCGTGCGCCCGATCGAAATCCGCACCAGCGTGCTGCCGCGTACCCACGGCTCCGCACTGTTCACCCGCGGCGAAACCCAGGCGCTGGTCGTGGCTACGCTGGGCACCGCCCGCGACAGCCAGAAGATCGACGCGCTGATGGGCGAGTACACCGATGACTTCATGCTTCACTACAACATGCCTCCGTTCGCTACCGGCGAAACCGGCCGCGTCGGTTCGCCGAAGCGCCGCGAAATCGGCCACGGCCGCCTGGCCAAGCGCGCGCTGATCGCCGCGCTGCCGACGCCGGAAGAGTTCAGCTACTCGGTGCGCCTGGTGTCGGAAATCACCGAATCGAACGGTTCCTCGTCGATGGCTTCGGTCTGCGGCGGCTGCCTGGCGCTGATGGACGCTGGCGTTCCGATGAAGGCGCACGTCGCCGGTATCGCGATGGGCCTGATCAAGGAAGGTGGCCGTTTCGCAGTCCTGTCCGACATCCTCGGTGACGAAGACCACCTGGGCGACATGGACTTCAAGGTAGCGGGTACCGCCAACGGCATCACCGCGCTGCAGATGGACATCAAGATCCAGGGCATCACCAAGGAAATCATGCAGGTGGCGCTGGCGCAGGCGAAAGAAGGCCGCGAGCACATCCTGGGCGAAATGCAGAAGGCCGTACCGTCGGTGAAGACCGAACTGTCCGACTTCGCACCGCGCCTGATCACCATCAAGATCAATCCTGAGAAGATCCGTGACGTGATCGGCAAGGGCGGCGCAGTCATCCGCGCGCTGACCGAAGAGACCGGCACCCAGATCGACATCACCGACGAAGGGGTGGTCACCATCGCTTCCGTCGACGCTGCCGCCGGCCAGGAAGCCAAGCGTCGTATCGAAGAGCTGACCGCATCGGTCGAAGTAGGCAAGGTCTACGACGGCGTCGTGCTCAAGCTGCTCGACTTCGGCGCCATCGTCCAGGTCATCCCTGGCAAGGACGGCCTGCTGCACATCTCGCAGATCGCCAACGAGCGTGTGAACGCCGTTGCCGACTACCTGAAAGAAGGCCAGGCAGTGCGCGTCAAGGTCATCGAGACCGACGAGCGCGGCCGCCTCAAGCTGTCGATGAAAGCCGCAGCCGCCGAAGGCGAAGCAGCACCTCAGTAATCCAGGGCCCGCCCTGCGAAAGCCGCCGCGCGCAAGCCCGGCGGCTTTTTTCATGGGGCCTATCCCTACGGGACCTTTTGCTGCGACTCCACGAACCACAAAGCGCTCGCCGTATGGATGCGGCTCAGGCTGGAGTAATATTATTGCGTTTGCTGCCCAAGGAGCTGAGGATGAACGAAGTCACATTCCTGGTGGAAGGTGCCGATGAAGGGGGCTATATCGCCCGTGCTGTTGGGGCATCGATATTTACCGAAGCGGATGACTTGCATGCCCTCTATCGCAATGTTCGCGACGCGGTCCAATGCCACTATGACGAGCCTGATCGTCCGACCCATATCCGGCTGAAATTCGTACGCGAAGAAGTCATCGCCGCATGAAGCTTCCCCGGGACCTCAGCGGTGCCCGGCTGATCAAGGCGTTATCCAAACTCGGGTACGTTCCCGTGAGGCAGACAGGAAGCCACGTACGCCTGGTCACTTCGACGCATGGCGTTCACCACCTCACGGTCCCGCTCCATGACCGCTGCGCAGCGGAACGCTCGCTTCAATCATTTCCGATGTCGCCGCGCACCATGGTTTGACGCGTGACCAGGTTGTTTCCCTTCTGGATAAATGAACCCGCGCCACGTAGGCCAGTGCCTGATTCGGTTCGCCCATGTCGCGTATTTTGCAGTTCGTCGCAATCCGATGGAGGCGCAAGGGGGTGTTCGATACAGTGATCACATCGAACAACCCACCACGCAGGGAGCTCAAAATGAACATCGCACGCAATATGGAAGCCATCTTCGTCGCAGCAGTGCTGCTGGCAGTGACCACCACCGGCGCCTCCGCCGCCGCCAGCGCCCGCCTGACCGACGCTCCTGCGCTCGACGGCAAGGTCCACACGGTCGTCGTCAGCGCCATGCGCCTGGCGCAATAAGCGCTACCCGCGACCGCCAGAATTTGCTGGAAAGCGGCGCGGCTTGCTGTTACTGTAATGCGCAGATTCGGGCAGGAACCGAACAAGAACAAGACAAAGTGGAGATGTGATGAATATGTTTTTCAAGATGAGCCTGGGTTCGCTGGTGTTGGCATCCGCCGCCGGCGCTGCGATCGCCGGACCTGACGTCAAGCACGTTACCGAATCGCGCCCGGTCGACGCGCGCACCGTGCGCGTCAAGGTCGAAGGCCTGGTCAGCCTCAAGGTGCGCCAGGGCGACGTCGCCCGGCTGGTGATCACGGGCGATCCGCGCTACGTCGCGAAAACGGTCGCGGTCCAGAAGGGCGACAGCATCAACATCGACACTGAACAGAAAGACGGCCACTGGTCGAACAAGAGCGTGAGCGCCGAGCTGACGCTGCCGCAACTGCGCGAAGTCGTGTCCGAGAGCCTCGGCTCCACCGACATCCGCGGCTTCAGCGGCACCGACCTGCACCTGGCGCTGGAAGGCGCCGGCTCGATGAAGGTGGTCTGCAACTACCGCAACGTGAACGCCAACCTGGGTGGCCTGGGCAGCATGAACATCGAAGGTGGTGACAGCGACAGCTACGACGTCAACCTGCGCGGCGCCGGCTACGTGACCCTGACCGGCTCGGGCAGGTCGCTCAAGGCCTCGCTGGGCGGGCTGGGCGGACTCGACGCGCGCCGGTTCGAATCCCAGAACGTGGACCTGGACATGTCCGGCCTCGGCAACGCGGTGGTCAACGCGCGCCAGAACGCCAACCTGAACCTGTCCGGCATGGGTTCGGTCACCGTGTTCGGCAAGCCGGCGACGCGCAAGGTCAGCGTCGACGGGCTGGGTAACGTCAACTGGAAGTAATACGGATAACACGCAATACGAGCGAGACAATGAAAAGAATAATCGTTGCCGTTGCATTGACACTCGGCCTGCACGCGAGCGCGCAGGCCGGTTTTGCCGAAGGGGCCAACGCGTACAACGCGAAGAACTACGCCCTGGCGCTGAAAGAGATCACGCCGCTGGCCAAGGCCGGACATGCGGACGCCCAGCATTTGCTGGGCCTGATGCATTACATGGGGCGTGGCGTGCCGCGCGATCCGCAGCAGGCGCTGGCCTGGCACCGCAAGGCGGCCCTGCAGGGCAAGGCCGACGCGATGTACGTGATCGGCGCCATGTACTACACCGGCAACGCAGTGCCGCAGGAGCACAAGGAAGCGGTGTACTGGTTCCGCAAGGCGGCCGAGCGCGGCCACGCGGAAGCGCAGCACGCGCTCGGCCTGATGTACCGCTACCACGTGGCGGGCATGCCGCACGACCGGGTGATCGCCTACATGCTATTCAACCTGTCCGCCGCCAGCGGCAACAAGAACGCGATCGAACAGCGCGCGGCCATCGCGCGCCAGATGACGCAGGAGCAGATCCAGGAAGGCCAGGCCATGTCGGCCGGCTGGAAGCAGGGGACTGCGCTGCCGCTCAAGTCCCGTACCGGCCTCGTCGTCAGCTAAGGACCTGGGGGACTGTCCCCTTCGGGGACCGTCCCCCGCTCTTAGCATGCACATCATCAGCGCATCCTGAAGAGCAGGGGACAGTCCCCTTTGGGGACGGTCCACATCCATACGCTCGCCTTGCCACCAAGGCGGGACGCTACTGTGCCATTTTGTCCGATTCGGCATAATCATGTTCGATTCCGCCAACTCCAGCCCGGGGCAGGGCGGTCCTCTCCAGTCGATGCCCGTTCCGGCACTGGCTTACAATTGGGCCTCACACTGAGCGGAACACCACCATGCGCGCGATCGAAATCACCCAGCCCGGCCCGCCGGACGTCCTCAAGCCCGTCGACCGGCCGGTCCCGGTCCCCCAGCCCGGCGAAGTCCTTATCCGGGTGCACGCGGCCGGCATCAACCGTCCCGACGTCCTGCAACGGCTCGGCAAATATCCGGTTCCTCCCGGCGCATCCGACCTGCCTGGACTCGAAGTGGCAGGCGAAATCGTCGACGGCGACGTCGAAGGCAGCGGCTTTGCCATCGGCGACAAGGTGTGCGCGCTGGTGCAGGGCGGCGGTTACGCGGAATACTGCACCGCCCCGGTCGCCCAATGCCTGCCGGTCCCGCACGGCCTGTCGATGGTCGAGGCGGCTTCGCTGCCCGAGACCTTCTTCACCGTATGGACCAATGTGTTCGACCGCGCGCGGCTGGCGCCGGGCGAAACGCTGCTGGTGCAGGGCGGCAGTTCCGGCATCGGCGTCACCGCGATCCAGATGGCGGCCGCGCTCGGCCACCGCGTGTTCGCCACCGCCGGCAGCGAGGAAAAATGCAGGGCCTGCGAGGCGCTCGGCGCGGAGCGCGGCATCAACTACACCACCGAGGATTTCTCTGCGGTGGTGAAGGAGCTGACCGACGGCCGCGGCGTGGATGTGATCCTCGACATGGTGGCCGGCCAGTACGTGGCGCGCGAGATCGACTGCCTGGCCGACGATGGCCGGCTCGGCATCATCGCGCTGCTGGGCGGCGCCAAGGCGGAGCTGGACATGGGCCAGGTGCTGCGCCGCCGCCTGACGATCAGCGGTTCGACCTTACGCCCGCGGCCGGTCGCGTTCAAGGCCGCGATCGCGGCGCGCCTGAGGGAGCGCATCTGGCCGCTGATCGAAGCGGGGCGCATCAAGCCGGTGGTGTTCAAGACCTTCCCGCTGGAGCAGGCCGCCGAGGCACACCGGCTGATGGAATCCAGCTCCCACATCGGCAAGATCGTCCTCGAAGTGCTCTAAGGCAATAAGTTCCCCTGTATCATCATTGTTTGCTTTACAATATTGATGATGCCGTCTTGTGCGGCTTTCACTACCGCCCAGGACCCGCATGACTCACGCCCGAATCGCCTCCCTTTTCTTTATTCTCCTGTGCGGGTGCAGCGACCAGAGCGCCGTGAACCGGCCGACCCTGACCGCGTCGGGTGGGGTGGTCAACGCCACAAACCAGAACACCACCCCTTACCGTTCCGCCCAGGTCGACGGCTACCGCGCGGACTATAATGTTACGATCGAGGGAGCCGGGGTGCGCGTGGTGCACAAGGTGTCGGGAGCCATTTCGACATTCGACAGCGTCGACCGGCTGGAATTCATCGACCGGATTACCGTGCTCGGTTCGGATGGCATCGAAGCCGCCGTCTACCGCCTCTACCAGGCTGCGTTCGACCGCAAGCCGGACGCCTATGGACTGGGGTTCTGGGTCGACGCTGCGGGCAAGGGCACGCCGCTGAGGGACATTGCGCTCGGCTTCATGGCCAGCCCGGAGTTCGCGGCGCTGTACGGCAGCGGCGACGCGCGCAGCTTCCTCGAGCGGGTCTACCGCAACGTCCTGCACCGCGAACCCGACGCCGGTGGCCTCGACTGGTGGATTGGCTCGCTGACTGCCGGCACCCCGCGCGTGGATGCGCTGCTGGGTTTCAGCGAAAGCGGAGAAAACAAGGCCAACGTCAGCCCCGACTTCGTCGCCGGACTCGATTTCGCTCCATACCGCAGCCTGGCCGATCACACGGCGGTGTCGATGAATCTGTTCACGATGTCGCCGGTCGAAACGCATACCAACGTCATTGTTGCTATCCAGCAGCTTGAGCCGGACCGCTTCATGTTGACCTCAGCGTACTGGGACTTCAGCCGTGCCGGCGCTGACCGTTTTCGTGCCGGCTCGCAGTACCTCATGAAATGGAACGGAAGCGGCTTGGTGGATGATGCCGCGTCCGTCAGCGGCGGCATCCCGGCGATGTATGCGGCAGAAACGACCGGCGCCGTAGCGGATGTCAACCATGACGGCGTTCTGGACGTGGTCCTGGGTGGGAATGGTCCGGACGGGGAGGGCGACAAGAGTGAGCCGAGCCACCTGCTTCTCAGCAGGGGAACGGGGTTTGTCCGGGTGCCGATTCCTAACGGAGCAATGGCGCCGACCGCCCATAGCTGGGCACACGGACTGACGACGATCCAGCGACGTGGCCAATCGAATCGATCCATCTTCATCGGCGACTTTGTTTATGGTCCTTCGTATATAGTGAACCTGGATACGGTCGGCCAGGCCAGTATCGGGCCAGGCTTGTTGCCATCTTTCCTGGGGTCGCCGACCAAACTCTCATGGGCTAACAGTTTTGCAGCCGATATGGGGACAACGGCGGCACTCGGCGTGGACCTGGACAATGACGGCGCCGAAGAGCTCGTTGTCGGGACACTTTTCACATGGATTGCTGAACACACCAATCCCACTCTAAATACCATGCAGACAGTAGTGCTGTCGCAGGACGCCAACGGCAGCTTTGCCAACGCGGAGCCAGTCGCCTTGCCAAACGGTCCGTTCCCCAAGCGGGACTGCTACCAGAGATCCAACTGTGGAAGCCTCACGGTAAAGCAGATCGCGGCAACCGACTTTAATGTCGACGGTCAGCGCGACCTGCTGGTCACGCACCACATTTACGGTTCCGATATTGCCGGTGTCGGGTACACCGGCTCCTATCCCCAAGTGCTGATCAACAAGGGCGGCATGAAGTTCGAGGACGCCACCCTTGCCTATTTTGGCAAGGACATGGTCGACCTGGCGGGCGGGTACGTTCACTCCCATCCATTCGACCTGAACGGCGATGCTTGCCCGGACGTGGTGTTGCGCGGAGATGCTAACAATTCAAAGCAGCCGAGGGTATTCCTGAATAACTGCAAGGGCCGCCTTGTGGAATTTACAGCGGAGTTCCTGAAACTGATACCGAAGATCGATGGTGTCCACGAGCAGATGCACGGCGGCGTGCCCGTGATGTTGGGCGGTAAGCCTGCGGTGTTGCTGTGGTCGGGAACCGGTACCTACATCACCAATGTGCATGCAGTGCGGTTTCTTTCAAAAATTCCTACACCGGCCACCGGTGCGGTCACATTCTGACCCTGCTGCTTTAGCGGTCGTGTAAGTTTGACCCAGTTCGGCAACGAAGGTTAGAATAACGGGTTATCTACCACCCGGACTGGCCATGCGTCGCAAACTCGTCGTCGGAAACTGGAAAATGAACGGCAGCCTTGCCGCCAATGCATCCTTGCTCAAGGGTGTGGCCGAAGGCTTTGGCGCAGCCAACGCCGATTGCGCGGTGTGCGTGCCCGCTCCCTACCTGGCGCAGTGCCAGCAGCTGCTGGCCGGCACGCCGGTCGCCTGGGGCGCGCAGGACGTGTCGCGCCATGCCAGCGGCGCCTATACCGGCGAAGTGTCGGTGGCGATGCTGGTGGACTTGGGATGCCGGTATGTCATCGTCGGCCATTCCGAGCGCCGCGCCTACCATGGCGAGTCGAGCGAACTGGTGGCCGAGAAGGCTGTCGCGGCGCTGAACGGCGGCCTGATCCCGATCGTCTGCGTCGGCGAAACGCTGGAAGAGCGCGAAGCCGGCCGCACGGCGCAGGTGGTGTCGGGGCAGCTGCAGGCCGTGCTGGCGCTGCTCGACGGCGCCGACCTGGCGAAGATCGTGGTGGCCTACGAACCGGTGTGGGCGATCGGCACCGGCAAGACCGCGACACCTGAAATGGCGCAGGAAGTGCACGCCATGCTGCGCACGCAGCTGAAGGAAAAGAATGCAGACGCTGGCGCCAGGGTACAGATCCTGTACGGCGGCAGCATGAAGCCGGACAATGCCCGCGAACTGCTGGCGCAACCCGATATCGATGGTGGCCTGATCGGAGGCGCGTCGCTCAAGGCGGCCGACTTCCTGGCCATCGTCCACGCAGCATAAACAAATTAACTCAACTTGGAATGGAATAACATGAACACCTTCTTCAATCTGATCGTTGTGGTGCAGGTGATTTCTGCGCTGTCCATCATCGGCCTGGTGCTGCTGCAGCACGGTAAGGGCGCCGACATGGGCGCGGCGTTCGGTTCCGGCGCCTCCGGCAGCCTGTTCGGCGCCTCCGGCTCGTCCAACTTCCTGTCGAAGATGACCGCGTTCGCCGCCGTCGTGTTCTTCAGCGCCACGCTGGCGCTGGCCTACCTCGGCACCAACCGCACCGGTCCGGTCGAAGGCGGCGGCGTGATGGAGCGTGCCGGCCAGGCCGTTCCGACCGCAACCGTCCCGGCAGCTCCGGCTCCGGCAGCGCCTGCGGCAACCGTGCCTGCGGCTCCGGCCACCGGCGCCGCCGCGATCCCTGACGCGCCTGCGCCAGCGGTTCCAGCCAAGTAATCGAAGTCGAGGGGACTGTCCCCGAAGGGGACCGTCCCCCGGTGTTTGTGGCTGATCCTTAACACCGGGGGACAGTCCCGTTCGGGGACAGTCCCCACCCCGCCGCAGAGTGAAAAAAAAGAGCAAATGTTCTATTTTTCCTTGCAGCAGCACAATTTTGGCATTGGCAAAGTGTGCTCGGGCGGTTAGAATAGCGGTCTCTTAGCCGACGTGGTGAAATTGGTAGACACGCTATCTTGAGGGGGTAGTGGCGAAAGCTGTGCGAGTTCGAGTCTCGCCGTCGGCACCAGAAAACTAAGGGCCAGCAAGGGCGCACGTACAGTGCTCATGCCTAAGCTGGCTTTTTTACGAGGATCAGCCGTTCGATCCTGGTTAGTAGGCCAAAAGCCAGGTTTAAACGGCAGGCGCTGCCCAGCAGCGTTTGTTTAACCGACTACCAGGGCTCTTCACGTGAACCTCGAGAATTATTTCCCCGTCCTTCTGTTTATCCTTGTCGGCCTTGGCGTCGGCATCGTTCCGCAGGCACTCGGCTTCTTGCTGGGCCGCCACAAGCCGGACGCACAAAAACTCTCCCCGTACGAGTGCGGCTTCGAAGCGTTCGAAGACGCGCGCATGAAGTTCGACGTTCGCTACTATCTGGTGGCGATCCTGTTTATTTTGTTTGACCTGGAAACGGCATTCTTCTTCCCATGGGGCGTCTCCATGCAGGAGCTGGGCTGGCAAGGCTACGTCACGATGATGGTGTTCATCGCTGAATTCGTGGTCGGTTTTTGGTATATCTGGAAGAAAGGTGCCCTTGATTGGGAATAAGCCATGTCTATTGAAGGCGTCTTTAACGAAGGTTTCATCACCACCACAGCCGACAAGCTGATCAACTGGGCCCGCACCGGCTCCCTGATGTGGATGACCTTCGGGCTGGCCTGCTGCGCGGTCGAGATGATGCAGGCCTCCATGCCGCGCTACGACCTGGAGCGGTTCGGCTTCGCCCCGCGCGCCAGCCCGCGCCAGTCCGACGTCATGATCGTGGCCGGCACGCTGGTCAACAAGATGGCGCCGGCGCTGCGCAAGGTCTACGACCAGATGGCGGAGCCGCGCTACGTCCTGTCCATGGGCTCTTGTGTCAACGGCGGCGGCTACTACCACTACTCCTATGCCGTGGTGCGCGGCTGCGACCGCATCGTGCCGGTGGACATCTACGTGCCCGGCTGCCCGCCCACCGCCGAGGCGCTGCTGTACGGAATCGTGCAGCTGCAGAACAAGATCAAGCGAACCAACACCATCGCTCGATGACGCCCCGTCTCCAGCGCCTGAACGATGCGCTCGTGAAGATGGGCTTCGCGCCGCGCGAGGACCGCAACGAGCTCACCATCGAGATTCCGGCCGACA
>DASTVB010000052.1:0-2132 GCA_035759315.1 Telluria sp.
TGATCTCGTCGTCGCTGGCATTCGGCGCGACGCCGAGGATCGCGTATAAATTTTCCACTTTGGAACTCTCCGGCTGGGTGCCGACTACACGGCAAAACGAGATTATCCTATAGAAAACGCCAACATGACAGCGAGGGCGGAGCCAGGCCTCCCCTTGCCACCGGGCGATATGCCCCCAGTATGATCCTTGCATGGGAGGCGAACCGTGCGCTCCACCACATAGGCAGGCCCAGGCCGGGGCTGTCTACGGTAAAATGCTGATTAACTTTACCTATCCAAAACACCATTCATGAGTAACGACAAGAACAAGGCGGCGGTGGCACCGGCGCCTCCGTCCAATTTCCTGCGCGCCATCATCGACAACGACCTGGCGGCCGGCGTCCACACGCGCGAAGGCATGCCCTCGGTCATTACCCGCTTCCCGCCGGAGCCGAACGGTTACCTGCACATCGGCCACGCCAAATCGATCTGCCTGAACTTCGGCCTGGCGCGCGACTACGCGGGCCGCTGCCACCTGCGCTTCGACGACACCAATCCGGAGAAGGAAGACCAGGAATACGTCGACACCATCATGGACAGCGTCAAGTGGCTCGGCTTTTCGTGGGAGCAAGGCGGCGAGGAATTCCTGCACTACGCCAGCGACTACTTCGACACGCTCTACGCGATCGCCGAATACCTGATCCAAAAGGGCTTCGCCTATGTCGACAGCCAGAGCGCCGACGACATGGCGAAGAACCGCGGCAATTTCGGCACGCCCGGCACCAATTCGCCTTTCCGGAATCGCCCGGTCGAGGAATCGCTGCAGCTGTTCCGCGACATGAAGGCCGGCAAGTACAAGGACGGCGAGCACATCCTGCGCGCGAAAATGTCGGAAGACGCGATGGCCTCGCCGAACATGACGAACCGCGATCCGGCCCTGTACCGCATCCGCCATGCGCACCACCACCGCACGGGCGACGACTGGTGCATCTACCCGATGTACGACTACACGCACCCACTGTCGGATGCGCTGGAGTCGATCACCCATTCGATCTGCACCCTCGAATTCCAGGACCACCGCCCCTTCTACGACTGGCTGATCGCCACCGCCACCGAAGGCGGCTTCTTCACGCCGCCGGTGCCGCGCCAGTACGAGATGTCGCGCCTGAACCTGACCTATGTCGTCATGTCCAAGCGCAAGCTGCGCCAGCTGGTGGACGAAGGCATCGTGTCCGGCTGGGACGATCCGCGCATGCCGACCATCGTCGGCCTGCGCCGCCGCGGCTACACGCCGGAGTCGATCCAGCTGTTCTGCGAGCGCATCGGCGTCTCGAAATCCGACGGCTGGATCGACATGAGCACGCTCGAGGGTTCGCTGCGCGACGACCTCGATCCGAAAGCGCCGCGCGCGATCGCCGTGCTGCGTCCGCTGAAGCTGATCGTCGACAATTTCCCCGAAGGCGAATCGCACGACTGCACCTCGCCGGTCCACCCGCATCACCCGGAAATGGGCGTGCGCAGCTTCCCGTTCACGCGCGAACTGTGGATCGAGCAGGAAGACTTCATGGAAGTCCCGACCAAGGGTTATTTCCGCTTCACGCCGCCTGTCGGCGAGCAGCCGGGCAGCCGCGTGCGCCTGAAATACGGCTATGTGGTCGAGTGCACAGGCTTCGACAAGGATGCGGACGGTAAGGTCACCGCCGTGCACGTGAACTACTTCCCGGATTCGAAATCGGGCACGCCGGGCGCGGACAACTACAAGGTCAAGGGCAACATCACCTGGGTCAGCGCCGCCTCGGCCCTCGAAGCCGAAGTGCGCCTGTACGACCGCCTGTTCCTCGATGCCCAGCCTGACGCCGGCGGCAAGGACTTCAAGGCCCTGCTCAACCCGAACGCGCTGGAAACCGTGACCGCCTACCTCGAACCGGGCATGGCGGCGGCAACGCCCGAGCAGCGCTTCCAGTTCGAGCGCCATGGTTATTTCGTTGCCGACCAGGTTGATTCCCAGCCGGGCAAGCCGGTCTTCAACCGCGTGACGACCCTGAAAGACAGCTGGGCCAAGTAATCGCACTTGCTGCCAGGAGATCCCGCCCCGGGCTAGCCGCGGCGGGATTTTTTACGTCCAGTTTCCGGTTTGTTCCAACTATCAAGCC
>DASTVB010000053.1:0-12134 GCA_035759315.1 Telluria sp.
GCCGCCTCGAGCTGGCCAAGCAGGCCGCCGACCTGCACACCGCGCAGCTGACCCAGATGGTGGTGCACGAAGTGGTCAAGGACGGCTTCCTGGACCAGCACATCCCGACCATCCGCACCCTGTACGGCAACCAGTGCCAGGTCATGCTGGACGCGATGGAGCAGCACTTCCCGAAAGGCGTCACCTGGACCAAACCGGAAGGCGGCATGTTCATCTGGGTCACGCTGCCGAAGCACGTCGACGCGATGAAGCTGCTGGACGTATCGCTGGCCGCCAAGGTGGCCTTCGTGCCGGGCGCGCCGTTCTACGCCAACGAGCCGGAAACCAACACGCTGCGCCTGTCGTTCGTGACGGTGCCGCCGGCACGCATCCGCGAAGGCATCGAGATCCTCGGCAAGCTGATCGCCGGGATGATGTAATGGTTTGGGGACTGTCCCGCTGGGACCGTCCCCTGCCTTTTGCGGGTCGTACCGTTATTGCAAGCTAAGATCGGGGGACAGTCCCCTTCAACGGATAAGCTTCCTGTGAATCCACAACTCGACAAGCTGTACCCCTATCCTTTCGAGCGCCTGCGCCAGCTTTTCTCCGGCGTCGTCCCCAATACCGCGTGCCGCCCGATCAGCCTTGGCATCGGCGAGCCGAAACACGCCACCCCGGCCTTCATCGAGCGCGCGCTGGCGCACAGCCTGACCGGCCTCGCGCACTACCCGAGCACGATCGGCTCCGAAGAGCTGCGCACCGCGATCAGCGGCTGGCTGGAACGCCGCTACCGCATCCCGGCGCCCGACGCCGCGACCCAGGTGCTGCCGGTGAACGGCTCGCGCGAGGCGCTGTTCGCCATCGCGCAGGCGGTAATCGATACATCGGCCAGCCCGGTGGTCGTCTGCCCCAACCCGTTCTACCAGATCTACGAAGGCGCGGCCCTGCTGGCGCGCGCCGAGCCGTACTACGTGAACTCGGTCCCGGCCCGCAATTTCGGCTGCGACTACTCCACCGTGCCCGCAGACATCTGGGCGCGCACCCAGCTCATGTACGTGTGCTCGCCGGGGAACCCGACCGGCGCCACCGTCACGCTGGACGAATGGCGCGAGCTGTTCGAGCTGGCCGACCGCCACGGATTCGTGCTGGCGTCGGACGAGTGCTATTCCGAGATCTACCATGACCACGAGCCGCCGCTGGGCGCGCTGGAAGCGGCCCACAAGCTCGGTCGCCACGATTACCGCAACCTGGTGGTGTTCTCCAGCCTGTCCAAGCGCTCCAACGTCCCTGGCATGCGCTCGGGCTTCGTTGCCGGCGACGCACGCATCCTCAAGAAATTCCTGCTGTACCGCACCTATAGCGGCGGCGCGATGTCGCCGCCGGTGCAGGCGGCTTCGGTCGCGGCCTGGAACGACGAATCGCACGTGCAGGAGAACCGCGCCAAATACCGCGAGAAGTTCGCGCTGATCACGCCCCTGCTCAAGGCCGTCATGGACGTGGAACTGCCGGACGCAGGCTTCTACCTGTGGGCCGACGTCTCGCGCACCGGGCTGTCGGACGAAGATTTCGCCCGCCGCCTGTACGCGGAATATAATGTCACGGTCCTGCCGGGCAGCTACCTGGCGCGCGACGCACACGGGGTGAATCCCGGCGCGAACCGCATCCGCATGGCGCTGGTCGCCGAAGTGGATGAAGGACTCGAGGCGGCGCAGCGCATCGTCCAGTTCTGCAATGGCCTCAAACAGAAAAACACCTGAAAACAGACAATGACCCAACAACTCCAGAACATCATCGACACGGCGTGGGAACAGCGCGCCGAGATCAATCCGTCCAACGCCGCCGCCGAAGTGCGCGAGGCGGTCGCCCATGTGCTCGCTGGCCTGGATGACGGCAGCATGCGCGTGGCGCAGAAGACCGGCGGCGACTGGGTGGTCAACCAGTGGATCAAGAAAGCGGTGTTGCTCTCGTTCCGCCTCGAGAACAACAGCGTGATGCCGTGCGACGGCACCATGCAGTTCTACGACAAGGTCCCGACCAAGTTCGCCAATTACACGGCCGACGACTTCGCCAAAGGCGGCTTCCGCGTGGTGCCGCCGGCAGTCGCGCGCCGCGGCAGCTTCATCGGCAAGAACGTGGTGCTGATGCCGTCCTACGTCAACATCGGCGCCTACGTCGATGAAGGCGCGATGGTCGACACCTGGGCCACCGTCGGCTCCTGCGCGCAGATCGGCAAGAACGTGCACCTGTCCGGCGGCGTCGGCATCGGCGGCGTGCTGGAACCGATGCAGGCCAACCCGACCATCATCGAGGACAACTGCTTCATCGGCGCGCGTTCCGAGATCGTCGAAGGCGTGATCGTCGAAGAGAATTCGGTGATCTCGATGGGCGTGTACATCGGCCAGTCGACCAAGATCTACAACCGCGAAACCGGCGAAGTGACGTATGGCCGCGTGCCATCGGGCTCGGTGGTGGTGTCGGGCAGCCTGCCTTCGGCCGACGGCAAGTACAGCCTGTACTGCGCGGTGATCGTCAAGCGCGTGGATGCGCAGACGCGGGCCAAGACCGGCATCAACGAACTGCTGCGCGGTATCTAACTAAAACAACACAGGGACCAGGGAGAACACGATGGCAATGGAACGCTTGTTTCAGCTGATGAAGGAAAAGAACGCATCGGACATGTTCTTTGCGGTGAACTCCCCGGTCCACATCAAGATCAACGGGAACCTGATCCCGATCAACCAGCAGAAGCTCGAGCCGGAGAACATCCATGCGCTGCTGGCGGAGATCTGCTCCGAGCAGGAGATGCAGGAACTGGACCGCGAGCATGAGCTGAACCTGGCGATCTCGGTGCCCAACCTTGGGCGCTACCGCCTGTCGGCCTTCATCCAGCGCGGCTCGATCTCGGCGGTGTTCCGCTTCGTCCCGGTCGACATCCCGCCGCTGGCGGAGCTGGACCTGCCGCCGGTGCTGTCGGAACTGATCATGGAAAAGCGCGGCCTGCTGCTGCTGGTCGGCGCGACCGGCTCCGGCAAGTCGACCACCATCGCTTCGATGCTGGACCACCGCAACGAACAGCGTCCGGGCCACATCCTGACGCTGGAAGACCCGGTCGAATACCTCTTCAAGAACAAGAAATCCATCGTCAACCAGCGCGAGATCGGCAGCGACGCCAAGAACTTCCACATCGCGCTGAAGAACGCGATGCGCCAGGCGCCGGACTGCATCCTGATCGGCGAGATCCGCGACCAGGAAACCATGGCCGCGGCACTGGCCTACGCCCAGTCGGGCCACCTGGTGCTGGCGACCCTGCACGCGAATAACAGCTACAACGCGCTGAACCGCATCATCAGCTTCTACCCGATCGAGAACCGCCCCGCCCTGCTGCAGGACCTGTCGGCCGCAGTCAAGGCGATCGTTTCGCAGCGCCTGGTGCGCGCCGCGGCCGGCGGCCGCCGCCACGCCGCGGTCGAAGTACTGGTCAACACCCGCTACATCGCGGACCTGATCGAAAAAGGCGAGATCGGCCAGATCAAGGAAGCTATGGAGAAGAGCCTGTCGCCAGGTTCGCAGTCCTTCGAGGGTGCGCTGTTCAAGCTGGTCAAGGACGGCCGCATCTCGCAGGAAGAAGCGCTGGCGAACGCGGACTCGGCGACCAACCTGCTCTGGCTCCTCAACAACGGCCCCGAGAGCGGTGCGCCGAAGGAAGACGCCGAAAAGGACAAGGGCGCCGAATCGTCGTTCACCGAGTTCACGCTCAACACCTAAACCGCTTGGCCGCCGCGATCCCGACCAGGCCCGGGATCGCGGCGGCGCCTTCGCAACGGGCCTCGACTAAAGAGATCAGTCCAGCCATGGCACCTTTCACATCCCTCGTTCCGGTAATCGTCCTCGCAGTAGCCATTCCCGCCCTCGCGCAACAGCCGGAACCAATGAAGGCGCGCCTCGATGCGATGGCCGACGCCTACGCCAACATCAAGGTCAATGCCGTGGTGCTGATTGGCCATCACGACAAGATCGTGTACGAAAAGGCGTTCGGCTATGCGGACCTCGACAAGAAAATCCCGCTCGCGGTCGGCACCCGGTTCAAGACTGAATCGGTCGGCAAGATCTTCACCTCGACCCGCATCATGCAGCTGGTCGAACAGGGCAAGCTGAAACTCGACGACCCGGCCACCAAATATCTGCAGGGTTGGAACATCCCTGACCTGGACAAGATCACGATCCACCAGCTCCTGAACCACACTGCCGGCCTGCGCAGCCCTTGGGACCATCCGAACTACGACTTCAGCAAGGCCTACACCCCCGCGGAACTGAAGCGCATCATCGAAGAAGTCACGCCGGTGTCCAAACCGGGCGGCAAGTACTACTACAGCAACAGCGGCTACTACCTGCTCGGCGAAATCATCGCCGCGGTCACCGGCCGCAGCTACGATGCCGACACGCGCCAGGCGATCTTCGGCGTGGCCCACATGGCCAATACCGATCACCTCAACGCAACCAGGATGCCCGCCAACGCGGCGCAGCCTTACATCTTCCATTCCTCGACCGAATACCGGCCGTTCAACGTGGGCGTGTCGCCTCGCGCGATCGCCGCGGGCGGCTGGGTCAGCAACGCGCACGACCTGTACAAGTTCGCGCAGAACTACCAGGACGGGAAATTCATCAGCCTGCCGACCCGGAAGGTGCAGTGGAGCGCCAACGGCACTGCGGACCTGAGCAAGGATGGCCGCTACTACGGCTACGGCACCGAAGTGCATGTGAACACGCTGGTGCCGGGCAAGACGATCGTCGGACACACGGGCGGCGGCGGCGGCTTCTCGGTCGACATGTTCGTCGAACCGGAATCTGGCTATGTCGTGGTGACGCTGTCAAACGCATATGCGATGAACCGCGCCATGTCCACCAACTTCCTGAATGCGGCACTCGGCCTGCCGACGCGTCCCGCGGCGCAAACGGCGACCGTGCGCGCGGTCGACCATCTGCAGTTGAAGGGCCTCGCCTATTTCCAGAAGGACCCGGCCGCATTCTTCAAGGAGATCGATATTCCGAAGGCCAGCCCTGGACTGCTGGAAGAGATCGAAGGTTCGCTACGTGAGATCAGGCAGAACGAGCTTGCCGACGGCGTCGCCCAAACCGCCAAGATGCTCGCCGGCGCCCCCAAGACCTGAGTCACTCCTGACCCGCACTGTCATCCCCGCGCACGCGGGGACCCATGCGTCGTAACTAGCGCGCTTCGGCGCCCGTTCCCGCAGGCCCGGGAACGGCAGGCGCACGCACGATCACGCGCACCGGCGTCTCGCACCAGTCGCGGAATCCCATCTGCTGGTACAGCCGGTGCGCAGCCGTGTTGGTGGACATCACATGCAGGAACGGCGTCTCTGCGCGCAGCAGCATTCGCCGCACCAGCTTGAGCGTCAGCCGGCGCGCGTAGCCCCTGCCCTGGTATTCAGGATCCGTGCACACGCCGCTGATTTCGCGCACACCTTCCGCGCAGGTGCGCTCCCCCGCCATCGCAACCAGCCGGTCGCCATCGAAATAGGCAAAGTAGTCGCCCAGCTCGATCGTGCGGATGCCGAAGGGGCCTGGCTTCATCCGCGTCGCCAGGGCGAGCGCGCGCGCGGCATGGCCGGCGTCGAGCGGAATTGCGTCGGGCGCTTCGTCTGCCGGCGGCATGGGTGCGTCCCACACCATCCGGAACATGGTGGACTCGAAGGCGACGCTCCAGCCTTCCGGCGCCGCGCCGGTCCAGCCGTCGATGTAGAACTGCTCGCCCGGCTCGCAGGCAAGAGCCAGCGCGTCGAAATCGGGATGCGCCTTGTCCGGGAAACCGACGATCGGCGAGAAGCCCGGCGCATAGCGGCGCGCGGCGTCGGTGCCGGCCGAGAACCTGCGGTGCGGACCGGCGAGCGAATTCCAGAAGATATTGTCGAGGGGGTGGGTCATGTCAGCGCCGGCTTCTCCGTGAACTGTCGCAGTGTAGGCGCGAACGGAGGGCGCGGCAATATACGATGCTCAGTCGGCCTGCGAGAAGCATCCCCAGCCGTCGGTGCGGCCGCCGAAGCGCTCCGCCTCCTGCTGCAGGCGCGCTTCGAACGCGGTGATCGCCGCATGGTCGGGCGCGATGTGGTTCACTACCACGACGTCCCAAGGGCAGTCTTCGTCCACCTCGCTGTGGTCGATGGTGACGGGGTATTCGGCTTTGAAGATGGCGGCGAACTGCAGCGCGCTGTCTTCGTCGGGGAAGACCAGCGTGAAATCGATATTGCGCGGCACCGACAGGTCATCGCCCTGCTCGGCCATCTGGCGCAGCACGTCGCCGGTTTCGTCGTCGGGGAAATCAGGAATGCCTGCCATGCGGATTTTCCTTCCTGTAGACGTAAGCGGATGGTTCCAGGCCGGATCGGGCCCACGGATCCATGAGTATATTCTTTCTCTCCCGGCACAGGTACGGGGGACGTCCGCTGCGGTGCAGGGATGTGGCGGGACAGGTCTTTTTGAATTCGGATTGACGGCGCACATACCCTGCCTATACTGGATCAGGCCGACCCGATCCGCAGGCGGCCCCACAATATCGATAACAAGGGAGCTTGCCATGCCTAAATACGTGATCGAACGGGAGATCGACGGCGCCGGGAACCTGACCGCCGCCGACCTTAAGGACATTTCAGTGAAATCCTGCGATGTGCTCAACAAGATGGGTCCCCAGATCCAGTGGGTGCAGAGCTACGTCACCGACGACAAAATCTACTGCGTCTACATCGCGGCAAACGAGGGACTCGTGCGCAAGCATGCGGAGCTCGGCGGCTTCCCGGCGAACAAGATCTCCAGGGTAACGAACGTTATCGATCCCGTGACCTGCGAATAGCGGGTTAAGGATCGGGGGACAGTTCCCCTTAGGTGTTCGCACGTGACAGGCGGGCCGTTCGCACGGTCGCGCCTGCCGCGTTGCGCCTGAGCTGCGCGACAATAACGAAAGTATAATGTCGGCCTGCCCTCCACTCCTGCGTTCGTTCCTGTATGAAACTATTTGGCATTCCCAACTGCGACACCGTCAAGAAAGCCCGCACCTGGCTGGCCGACCAGTCGCTCCCGTTCGACTTCCACGATTTCAGGAAGCAGGGACTGGACCGCGACACCGTCGCCGCCTGGCTGGCGCAGCAGGACTGGGAAGTGCTGGTCAACCGCAAGGGCACGACCTGGCGCGGCCTGCCGGACGAGCGCAAGGCGGCCGTCACCGACAAGGCCAGCGCGCTGGAGCTGATGCTGGAATACCCTTCGGTGGTGAAGCGCCCGGTGCTGCTCGACGCGCGCGACAAGGTGCACGTCGGCTTCAACGACGCGATGTACCGCAAGGTCTTCGGGATCGAATGAGCGCCATGAAAACCTCGCGCACCCAGCAATTGACCGAAGAACTGATCTCGCTGTCCTCGATCACGCCCGACGACAAGGGCTGCCAGCGCCGCCTGATCGAGCTGCTCGAGCCGCTCGGCTTCACCTGCGAGACCATCGTCTCGAACGGCGTCACCAACCTGTGGGCGCGCAAGGGCACGCAGGCGCCGGTGCTGGCATTCGCCGGCCACACCGACGTGGTGCCGACCGGACCGGCGGCCAAATGGACCTCCGAGCCCTTCGTCCCCACCGTCCGAGACGGCAGGCTGTATGGCCGCGGCGCCTCCGACATGAAGACCTCGCTGGCCGCGATGGTGGTGGCGGTCGAGGAGTTCGTCGCCGCGCAGCCCGGCCACAAGGGCTCGATCGCCTTCCTGATCACCAGCGACGAAGAAGGCGATGCGGTCGACGGCACCACCGTGGTGGTCGACCGGCTGAAGGAACGCGACGAACTGATCGACTTCTGCATTGTCGGCGAGCCGACTTCCGCCCACGTGCTGGGCGACATGATCAAGAACGGCCGCCGCGGCTCGCTGTCCGGGCACCTGGTCATCAAGGGCGTCCAGGGCCACATCGCCTACCCGCAGCATGCGCGCAACCCGATCCACCAGGCCGCGCCGGCGCTGGCGGAACTGGCCGCAGAACACTGGGACGAAGGCAACGAGTACTACCTGCCGACCTCCTTCCAGATCTCGAATATCCGCGGCGGCACCGGCGCGAACAACGTGATCCCGGGCGAGCTGTGCATCGACTTCAATTTCCGCTTCTCGACCGCCAGCACCTCGGACGGGCTGGAAGCGCGAGTGCACGCGATCCTCGACCACCACGACCTCGAATACGACCTGCAGTGGACGCTCTCGGGCCGCCCGTTCCTGACGCCGAAGGGCACGCTGTCGGACGCGGTGTGCCAGGCCATCTGCGACGAGACCGGCGTGCACACCGAACTGTCGACCACCGGCGGGACCTCGGACGGCCGCTTTATCGCGGATATCTGCCCGCAAGTGATAGAATTCGGGCCGCCCAACGCCAGCATCCACAAGATCGACGAACATATCGAACTGCGCTTCATCGATCCGCTCAAGAATATCTACCGCCGTACGCTGGAAAAACTGCTTTCCTGACCGGGGACCATCATGCACAACACGCCATTCACGACCGTTCGCGACATCCTGCGCCACGCAATCACCCGCTTCAACACCGAGGGCCTGTCGTTCGGCCACGGCAGCGCCGATGCGCTGGACGAAGCGGCATACCTGATCCTGCACACGCTCAAGCTTCCGCTGGATAAGCTCGAACCGTTCCTGGACGCGCGCCTGCTGCCAAGCGAAATCGACAAGCTGCTGACGATCGTCGAACGGCGCGCGCGCGACCGCGTGCCTGCCGCCTACATCACCAACGAAGGCTGGCTCGGTTCCTACAACTTCTACGTCGACGAACGCGTGCTGGTGCCGCGCTCCTTCATCGCGGAGCTGATCCCGCAACAGTTCTCGCCGTGGGTGCAGAACCCGGACGCGGTCTCGAACATCCTGGAGCTGTGCACCGGTTCCGGATGCCTGGCGATCCTGCTGGCGGATTCGTTCCCGGCCAGCGTGGTCGATGCGGTCGACATCTCGCGCGACGCGCTGGCGGTGGCCGAGCGCAATGTGCGCGACTACCAGCTGGAAGGCCGCATCAACCTGATCGAGTCCGACCTGTACGAGAACGTCCCGTTCAAGAAGTACGACCTGATCGTGTCCAACCCGCCGTACGTGAATTCGGCCTCGATGTCGCGCCTGCCGAAGGAATACCTGCATGAGCCGCAGATCGGCCTCGACGGCGGCAAGGATGGCATGGACCTGGTCCGCAAGATCATCGCCGGCGCCGCCGAGCGCCTTACCCCAGAAGGCCTGCTGCTGGTCGAAATCGGCAACGAGCGCGAGTTCGCCGAAGCCGCCTTCGGCCAGATGGGCCTGACCTGGGTCACCACGAGCGCGGGAGACGACATGGTCTTCCTGCTCACCGCCGAACAACTGCAAGAGATTACATGATCAAGTTTTCCAACGTCAGCCTGATGCGCGGCACCAAGCCGCTGCTCGAATCGGTTGACCTGACGCTGAACCCCGGCGACAAAATCGGCCTGATCGGCGCCAACGGCGCCGGCAAATCCAGCCTGTTCGCCATGCTGCGCAACGAACTGCACCCGGACCAGGGTTCGATCGACTTCCCGGCGCGCTGGCGCATGGCCTACGTGGCCCAGGAAACCCCGCCGCTGGAACGCGCGGCCCTCGACTACGCGATCGACGGCGACGTCAACCTGCGCCGCCTGCAGGCCGAACTGGAGCGCCTCGAAAGCGAACCACACGACGACGCCAACGGCATCGCGCTGGGCGAAGTGCACAGCGCGCTGGCCGACGCCGACTCCTACACCGTGCAGTCGCGCGGCGAACAGCTGCTGCTGGGCCTGGGCTTCACGCTCGACCAGATGCAGCAGCCGGTGGCCAGCTTCTCGGGCGGCTGGCGCATGCGGCTGAACCTGGCGCAGGCGCTGATGTGCCCTTCCGACCTGCTGCTGCTGGACGAACCGACCAACCACCTGGACCTGGACGCGATCATCTGGCTGGAAGACTGGCTGAAACGCTATGAAGGCACGCTGATCATCATCTCGCACGACCGCGACTTCCTCGACGAGATCGTCAACGTGATCGTGCACATCGACGAGCGCAAGCTGAAGCGCTACGGCGGCAACTACAGCGCCTTCGAGCGCCAGCGCGCCGCGCAGCTGGTGCTGCAGGCGTCCACCATCGAGAAGCAGCAGCGCGCCCGCGCCCACCTCGAGTCCTTCATCGAACGCTTCAAGGCCAAGGCCTCGAAGGCGCGCCAGGCCCAGAGCCGGATCAAGGCGCTGTCGAAGATGGAAGAGCTGGCCCCGCTGCGCGCCGCTGCCGAATTCCAGTTCGAGTTCCGCGAGCCGCTGGCCGCGCCGAATCCGCTGCTGGTGCTGGAAGACGTCAACTGCGGCTACCACACCGACGCCGGCGACAAGGTGATCGTCAACCACGTCAACTTCTCGCTGCAGATCGGCCAGCGCATCGGCCTGCTGGGCGTGAACGGCGCCGGCAAGTCGACCCTGATCAAGACCATCGCGGGCGAGCTGGAACCGCTGTCGGGCGAATCGACCGTCGGCAAGGGCCTGTCGATCGGCTACTTCGCCCAGCACCAGGTCGAGATGCTGCGCCATGACGAGTCGCCGCTGTGGCACCTGGTGAAGATCGCGCCGACCACGCGCGAGCAGGAGCTGCGCAACTTCCTGGGCGGCTTCAACTTCCCGGGCGACATGGTGACCAGCCCGATCCGCCCGTTCTCGGGCGGCGAGAAGGCGCGCCTGGCGCTGGCCCTGATCGTGTGGCAGCGGCCAAATTTGCTGCTGCTGGACGAACCGACCAACCACCTTGACCTCGAAACGCGCGAGGCGCTGACCATGGCGCTGGCGCAGTTCGAAGGCACGCTGGTAGTGGTCTCCCACGACCGCCACCTGCTGCGCGCCACCACCGACCAGTTCATCATCGTCGCCGACGGCAAGCTGCAGCCCTTCGACGGCGACCTGGACGACTATAAGGACTGGCTGTTCCAGACCAAGCTTGGCAAGGGCACCAACGTGCTACCGGCCGCGGGCAAGGACAACAAGACTGCGTTCCCGGCATCGTCGCCGGTCGCCCCTCCGCCGGCCATCGACCAGAAGGCGCTGAAGCGCCAGGAAGCGGAAGAGCGCCAGCGCCTGGCCGCGATCCGCAAGCCGCTCGAGTCGAAGATCAAGAAGCTGGAAGAGCAGATTGCAAAGCGCAACAGCCAGAAGTCGGAAGTCGACGCGCAGCTGGCCGCCCCGGAAGCCTACGAGGCCGCCAACAAGGCCAAGCTCAAGACGCTGCTGGCCGACCAGGCGTTCTACACCAAGGACCTGGGTCAGCTGGAAGAAGAGTGGCTGGCGCTGCAGGAGCAGCTGGAGAAAGCGGCGGCCTAACTGGCCGTGCGCTGGCGCGGGCCGGCCGACTTGCGCTTGATGGCCATCAGCTTGTCGATGTCCACCAGGACCAGGCGGCGGCCTTCCGCCTCGCCCAACCCCATCAGGTAGTCCGCGCTATGGGAGGCGCCGGGGACGGGGCTGATCTGGTCCTGGCGCAGTTCCACCACGCCGGTCACGCCATCCACCACCATCCCCATCACGCAGTTATTCAGCTGCAGGATGATCACGTCGGTGGCCGGATCGGGCGGCGCCGGTCCGCCCTCCACCGCCGCGCGCATGTCCACAATCGGCATGATCACGCCGCGCGACAGCGCCACCCCGTTCAAGATTTCGCCGCCGCTGGCGACCCGCTCGAGCGACTGCAGCAGTCGCAGTTCCTGCACCTTGTTGAATTCGAGCCCGTACTCCAGGCCGCCCAGCGAAAAGCTCAGGAATTCCATCGTGCGGGCGCCCGCCTTCGATACGCTCGTTTCCATGAGGTGTCCCTTGAGGAGGAAGCTGCATCCTACCCCCGCCCCCAAGGATGGTCGTTGACTGCAATCAATCAATTCCCTGCTTGCAATGGAAAGCAGTAACGTTACAATAAGGAAAGATATACCAAATATAATAATCAGGGGTGTACACGATGTATCAATGGCTGCAACGCCTGCTGGCAGGCGGCTCCACGACGTCGACGGAAACAGACGCACGGCAGGCTCCCGCGCCCGCCGCGGCAGCGCCCGCCTTGCATGGCGACGAAGCGCAGGCGCCTACGCCCGCTTCGCGC
>DASTVB010000054.1:0-8725 GCA_035759315.1 Telluria sp.
GATCACCTGCTCGTCGCCGGCCAGGCCGGTGACGACGGCCTCCAGGCCGAACGCATGCACGCGCTGCACCGGCATTTCCTTCGCAGACATATCCTTGTCGACGACATACACGAAGGTGCCGCGCGCGCTGTTGATGATAGCCGTTTGCGGAATCACCACCGCGTCCGCGATGGTGCGGATGGTGACGCTGGTCTTGACGAACTGGCCCGGCCACAGCTGGGCGCCGGGGTTGGCGAATTGCGCCTTGACCTTGATGGTGCCGGCCTGCGGGTCGACCGTGTTGTCGACGAAGACGAGGCGCCCGGTGACCGGTTCTCCGCCGTTGGCCGCCGCCTGTACCGGCACCGCGCCGCTCTTCTGCGCCGCCATCAGCTGCGACAGCACCGATTCGGGCAGCGTGAACGATACGTCGACCGGATCGAGCTGGGTGATGGTGGTCAGCGACACGGTGGGCTGCACCAGGCTGCCCGGATACACGGCGATGGCGCCGACGCGGCCGCTCATCGGCGCGCGGATCGAGGTGTAGCTGGCGGCCACGCGGCTGGCGCGGGCCTCGGCGCTGGCCGCGCCGACCAGCGCGCGCGCCGATTCGACCTGGCTGCGCAGGGTGTCGACCTGGCTCTGCGCAATGAAGCCCTGCGCCGCCAGTTCCTGGCTGCGCTTGTACTGGCGCTCGAGGTCGGCCAGCGTGGCGCGGTCGCGCGCGGCCTGCGCTTCGGCGCGCTCGACGCTGGCGCGGTCGGCGCGGTCGTCCAGCGAGAACATCAGCTGCCCGGCTTTCACGAACTGCCCTTCCTTGATGTGCACGTTGCGGATCGTGGAGGTGGTCTGCGGCCGCAGGTCGACCGTGCTGACCGGCGTCACGGTGCCGTTCGAATGCTGCACCACCGGCACGTCCTGGCGCTTGGGCTTGACCACGTTGACGATGGTCGGGCCCTGCCCGGCGCCGCCGCGGCCGCCGCCGCCTTTGCCGCCGGCCGGCGCATCGCTGTCGCGATTGACGTACCAGGCTCCAGCCGCAACGATGAGCAATGCGCCAACGATAATGCCGATAGTGTTCTTCTTCATGATATCCAAGCGCCGCCCTGGCGGCGCTTCCTGTTCAATTGTTTTTTATTCTGGATGCGGACCTGCGGGACCGGCTTATTTTCCGGCGTAATGCTCCGGAAGGACGAGGGTGGCGACCAGGCCACCGTCGGGATGATTCGCCACCGACACCGAGCCGCCATGCTGCTCGACGATATTGCGGGCGATCGGCAGGCCAAGGCCGGTGCCGCCGGATTCGCGCGAGCGCGATCCTTCGACGCGGTAGAACGGCTCGAACACGCGCGCCAGCTCGGCCTCCGGGATGCCGGGACCGGTGTCGCGGATGCGCACGACGGCGCCGCCATCCTGGCGTTCCACCGTCACCACGGCGTCACGGCCATATTTAACCGCATTGTCGATCAGGTTGCCGAAGCAGCGCCGCAGTGCCAGCGGGCGCCCCATCACGGCCATGTTGGCGCGGCCACGCAGCTCGACGCTCTGGCCGCTGTCGGACGCGTCGGAGCAGACCGAATCGAGCAGCGAATCGAGGTCCAGCGAGCGCATGCCTTCGCTGGTGTCGGTGCTGCGCGCCAGCTCCAGGCCTTCGCGCACCATGGCCTGCATCGCGTCCAGGTCGCCCTTGAGCCGGTCCTGCAGTTCCTTGTCCTGCACCTTCTCCAGGCGCAGGCGCATGCGGGTGAGCGGCGTCTGCAAGTCGTGCGTGATCGCCGCCAGCATCTGGGTGCGCTGCGCGATGTGCTGGCGGATGCGCGCCTGCATCGCGTTGAACGCGGCGGTCGCCTGGCGGATTTCGCTGGCGCCGGCCGGGCGCAGCGGCTCGCGGTTGATGTCTTCGCCGAGCGCGCGCGCCGCCTGCGCCAGGCGCTTGAGCGGGCGGGTCGACATGCGCGCCACCAGGTAGGCCAGCAGCGCAATGCTGAGCGTGAACAGGGTGATGGTGATGGTGTAGTCGGTCTGCGCGGACTTGGGCGGCACGCGCGGCGGCAGCACTTCGAGGCGCACGATGTCGCCGTCGCGCAGGCGCACGTTGACGCTCTCGCAGGTGCCGGTCCAGCGGGTCGGCGCGAACAGTGCGCTGCGCTCGCGCGGCTCGTCGCACACGCTCGGACGCACCGTGACCTGTTCCAGCGCGTAGGCGGGGCCGAGACGCGCCGCCAGCTGCTTCATGAACGGCGTGTGCGCGAGCGACGTCGGCAGGCTGCCGTCGAAGGCTTCGATCCGGATCGCCGGGCGGTTGGCCACCGCGACGTAGGCCTTGCGCGAGGCGGCCGGCACGATGTCGGCCGCCATCACGATCTGCTCGGCGCGTTCCAGCGCGTAGTAGTCGCGGTAGGCTTCGATCGCGCTCTGGCGCTCGTTGACGGCTACCCACTGCGCCACCGCGGCGGCGGTCGCGATGCCGACGATCAGCGTGGCGAAAACACGCCCCGCCATGGAACCGAAGAAGCCCTTCACGCTGCCGGCTCCACCATCACCTGGCCGGCCAGTACGTAGCCGCCGTTGCGGACGGTCTTGATGATTTGCGGGACGCGCGCGTCCTCGCCCAGTTTCTGGCGCAGGCGGCTGATCTGGATGTCGATCGAGCGGTCGAACGGATCGGCGTCGCGGCCCTGCGTGAGGTTGAGCAGCTGGTCGCGATTGAGCACGCGGTTGGGATGCTCGAGGAATACCCGCAGCAGGCGGAATTCGGCGCCCGACAGCATGATCACCACGCCGTCCGGATTGACCAGATGGCGCGCGGTCAGGTCCAGCGTCCAGTTGGAGAATTTCATCTGCTGGGCCTTTTCGGCCGGGGAGTTGGACGGCATCGCATGGCTGCGGCGCAGCACGCTGCGGATGCGGGCCAGCAGCTCGCGCGGCTCGAACGGTTTGGGCAGGTAGTCGTCGGCACCCATTTCGAGGCCGAGGATGCGGTCCAGCGGTTCGCTGCGGGCCGTCAGCATGATCACCGGCAGCGAGGACGTGGCGCGCAGCTTGCGGCACAGCGTCAGGCCGTCGTCGCCCGGCATGTTCAGGTCCAGCACGATCAGGTCGGGGCGGGCTTCGTCGAGCGCCTTCCACATCGCCTGGCCTTCGGCCGCAACCAGGGTGCGGTAGCCGTTGGTCTCCAGGTAGTCGGCTAGCAGGGTGCGGATATCGCGGTCGTCGTCGACAATGAGAATGGTAGAGGGAGTATCCATACCTCGCATTATCTCCGGTCTGGAAGGGGCCGGATAGCAAGATTGTATCGCCATGTATATACGTTTAGGGTCGAAACAATCTGATACAAAGTACCCCTGGCGGGACACGTTGCGTTAACACGGCAAGCCCAAGATACGTCTCATGTGCAGTGCTTCGCGAACGAGGCGGCGCACACCCCCTTCACTTAAAGGAACGCAAAATGAACCAGATCCGCAAATCGATCATCATCGGTCTCACCGTACTGGGCATGGGCAGCGCCAGCCTGGCAGCTTACGCACAGGCTCCGGCCGCGCAGGACCGTCCGCAGCTGACCCAGGAACAGCGTGCCGCCAAGTTCGCCGAGTTCAAGGCAAAGCGTGCGGAACGGATGGCGCAGCGCCAGGCCAAGCTGCACGACGCGCTGAAACTGACCTCGGCGCAGGAAGGCGCATGGCGCGACTTCATCGCGGCGACCCGCCCGGAGCCACGCGAGCGCCCACGCATGGACCGCGAGGCGTTCAAGTCGATGTCCGCGCCGCAACGCATGGAAATGCGCATCTCGATGCAGAAGCAGCGTATCGCCCAGATGGAAAAGCGCCTGGCCGCCACCAAGACCTTCTACTCGCAGCTGACCGCTGAGCAGCAGAAGACCTTCGACGAGGCGTCCAGGATGGGCCGCCACCACGGCAAGCGTCACGGTGGTCATCGCGGCCATCACGGCATGAAGCACGACAGCGCCAAGCAGGGCTAATTAAACCTGTTCGACGCTTCAAACAGGGACGGTCCATCGAGGATCGTCCCTTTTTCCATTTTTACGACACATTCCCCGCCCACGTGCGCCAGCCGGGGCAAAGCGGTGTATTCTTGGTAATGCCGTGCGGCAACCGCCAGCGTTGCCGAGTCTTCAACAATAAAAAAGCACCAGGAGGTGCGAGGGGAAGAACATGAACACGAGTATTTACGACAAAACGGAAAAGGGCCGCGAAGAGATCGCGACCCGCAAGAACCAGCTGGCTGCGCGCCTGCGCACCCTGCTGCTGATGGTGGACGGCCACAAGAACGCGGACACGCTCCTGCAGACCATCGGGGTCAGCGAGGACTGCCTGTCGACGCTGGTGGCCGAAGGCTATATCGTCCGCACCGGGCCGGAAGAACCGGTCGAAGCGCCACAGGAAGCGCGCCGTCCGCCGGCGCTGCGCCGCACGGCCGCCGGCCTGCGCCGCGTTGCCTCCTAGCGCATCTTTTCCAGCGAACGCAGGAACTTGTCCGCAGACTGGTAGCCGATCACGCGGCTGTCGGGAATCTCCGCGCCGCTCGCGTTGAACATGATCATCGCGGGCGGTCCGAACAGCTCGAAGCGGCGCATCATCTCTTTGTCGGCGGCGTCGTTCGCCGTCACGTCAACCTGCAGCAGTACCGCCTGCCGCATGCGCGCCCTCACCCGTTCGTCGGTAAACGTCAGCTTTTCCATCTCCTTGCAGGACACGCACCAGTCGGCGTAGAAATCGAGCATGGCCGGACGGCCGTCGAGCCGGGCCAGCTCGGCGTCCAGGTCGGCGCTGGTCTTGATCCGCTTGAAGGCGATGGCTTCGCTCGCGACCGCGCTACCGCGCAGGTGGCCCAGCGGCTGCAGCGGATCGTGCCCGCCGCTGGTGAGGCCGACCAGCTGGATCGCGCCCAGCACGGCGAACACCGCGCCGGCGGTCAGCGCGGCCCAGTTGCCATGGCGGCGCAGGAGATAGGCTCCATAGCCGAGCAGCAGTATGGCCCAGCCCGCCATCTGCAGCCATGCCGGCAGCACCGGCGACACCAGCCACAAGGCCATGCCCAGCATCAGCACACCGAAGAAGCGTTTCACTGACTCCATCCATGCACCGGCGTGCGGAAGCAGCGAGCCGGCCGACACGCCGACCAGTAGCAGCGGCACGCTCATGCCGACTGCCATCGAGAACAGGGCCGCGCCGCCGATTACGACGTCGCGCGTCTGGCTGATGTACACGAGCGCGCCCGCCAGCGGTGCGGCCACACAGGGGCCGACGATCAGGGCCGACAAGGCCCCCATCGCGAACACGCCGGACAGCTTGCCGCCCTTCTGCTGGCCGGATTTCGCGGACAGGCGGGTCTGCAGGCTGGAAGGCAGTTGCAGCTCGTAGTAGCCGAACATCGACATCGCCATCGCAACCACCAGCGCGGCGAATACGCCCAGCACCCACGGGTTCTGCAGCGCGGCGGCCAGGCCTTCGCCGATCAGGCCGGCGGCCACGCCGAGCGCGGTGTAGACGATGGCCATGCCGAGCGAGTACGCAACCGACAGCACCAGGCCGCGCGACCGGCGCAGCCGCGTGCCTTCGCCGACGATGATGGAGGACAGGATCGGCACCATCGGCAGCACGCACGGGGTGAAGGCCAGTCCGAGGCCGAGCAGCATGAAGGCGGGGACGATCGCGAGCAGGCTGCCGCCGGACAGCACGCCGCCAATCTGGGACAGCTCGGAGGCGGGCTGCGGTTCGGTGGCCGCGATGGCCGCGGGTGGCGGCGTTGGCGCGGGCGGCTGGGAAACCGCTGGGACGTCCTGGACGTTGGCGGAAGGCGCCGGCTGCACAGGCTGCTGCGGGGCCGCCTGGATCGCCGGCTGGACGGGCGCGGCAGGCGCCGGGGAGGCTTCCCCTGCGCCGATCAGGCCCTTGAGGATGCCCGAAAGGCCGCCTCCTGCGGACTCGGCCGGCGTGATGACGGCCGGGTCGAGTTGCGCGGTGTGCTGCTGCGGCGGATAGCACAGGCCGGCGTCGGCGCAGCCCTGGCTTTGGGCGGTGAGCGTGAACGGGCCGCTGGCCACGACCGGGATCCGGATCAGTATCGTCCCGCGGTGGGTCTCGACGTTCTTCTCGAAAGTCTGGTCGTACTTGACCTTGCCCGGCGGGATGACCGCAACGCCCAGCGTTGCGCCGTTGGCCGAGAATGCGAACTTTTCGCGGTACATGTAGTACTTATCCGCGATTTTCCACGTGACTTCGATGGTTTTGGCGTCGGCCATGCGGGCCGAGAAGCGGAACGCGTCGGCCGGATCGAGGTAGTCCTCTTCGGCGTGGGCGACGCCAAACAGGCCGGCGCAGACGGCCAGCAGCAACGCCAGTGCGGCGCGAATCGTTCGGTGGATCAGTGAGTGGGACATGAATTCCTTGTTAGCCTGGGGCTCGCAGCATCGGAATGGTACACCTTGGCAATGGATCCTGCCTTATTCAAGGCTTAGTGGGGGGTTGCTGATCAGCTTTCCCTCGTAAATGCCCGGGGGCCGGGAAAGGTTCACGGTGGCGGATTCGAACATGATTATGCCGAATCGGACAGTCCCCGCTATCGGGACGCGGGGTAAAGAGCAGGGGACGGTCCCCTTCGGGGAGAGTCCCCGCGCCCCGGGCGTAAAAAAAGCCGGGCTAGCCGGCTTTTTCCAAAGAAGCGAACGATTACTCGTCGGCGACTTCAACTGCTTCGGTCGTCTCTGGACGGTCCAGCAGTTCGACGTAGGCCATCGGTGCATTGTCGCCAACGCGGAAGCCCATCTTCAGGATACGCAGGTAGCCACCGTTACGGTTGGCGTAGCGTGGGCCCAGTTCGTTGAACAGCTTCAGGACCATTTCGCGGTCGCGCAGGCGCGAGAATGCCAGGCGCTTGTTTGCCAGCGTGTCGGTCTTGCCCAGGGTCAGGATCGGCTCGATGACGCGGCGCAGTTCCTTGGCCTTTGGCACGGTGGTTTTGATCGCTTCGTGGCGCAGCAGGGAAACGGTCATGTTGCGCAGCATCGCGAGGCGGTGTGCGGAGGTACGGTTCAGCTTACGGAGACCATGACGGTGACGCATGATGTATTACCTTTCAAGTTTTAATCCAGCTCTTCGATCGCTATGCGCGCGGGCCGGTTCTTAATGGTGATTGACGCACGCTGCAACATGCAGCGTGCGGGTGCTGCAAATTACTTCTCGAGGCCTGCAGGCGGCCAGTTCTCGAGCTTCATGCCCAGGGTCAGGCCGCGCGAAGCAAGGACTTCCTTGATTTCGTTGAGCGACTTGCGACCCAGGTTCGGCGTCTTCAGCAGTTCGTTTTCCGAACGCTGGATCAGGTCGCCGATGTAGTAGATGTTTTCTGCCTTCAGGCAGTTTGCCGAACGCACCGTCAGCTCCAGGTCGTCGACCGGACGCAGCAGGATCGGATCGACCAGCGGTGCGCGCGATGGCGCTTCTGCCGCTGCCTCGGTGCCTTCCAGCGCCGCGAACACGGTCAGCTGGTCCACCAGGACGCGGGCCGACTGGCGGATCGCTTCTTCCGGGGTGATCACGCCGTTGGTTTCGATGTTGATGATCAGCTTGTCCAGGTCGGTACGCTGTTCGACACGCGCCGATTCCACTGCGTACGAAACGCGGCGAACTGGCGAGAACGATGCGTCCAGGATGATGCGGCCGATGGTCTTGTTGGTGTCTTCCGACAGGCGGCGCACGTTACCAGGAACGTAGCCACGGCCCTTCTCGACCTTGATCTGCATGTCCAGCTTGCCGCCAGCGGTCAGGTGCGCGATCACGTGGTCAGGGTTGACCAGTTCCACGTCGTGCGGCAGGTCGATGTCCGACGCCAGCACGGCGCCTTCGCCGTCCTTCTTCAGGGTCAGCGTCACGGAGTCACGGTTGTGCACCTTGAACACGACACCCTTCAGGTTCAGCAGCAGGTCGACCACGTCTTCCTGCACGCCGTCCAGCGAGGAGTACTCGTGCACGACGCCGGCGATGGTGACTTCGGTTGGCGCAAAGCCGACCATGGACGACAGCAGGACGCGGCGCAGCGCGTTACCCAGGGTGTGGCCATAGCCACGCTCGAACGGCTCCATCACCACTTTGGCGTGGCCTGGGCCGATTGCTTCGACGTCGATGATACGTGGCTTCAACAAACTGTTTTGCATGTAAATGTCCTTTTCATTACCCTCGGCTCGTTACACCGATAAGGCTGATGGCATTAGTGAAAACGCCCGCTCGGTCTGAGCAGGCGGGAAACTGCTGCCGTCACCCCAGCGAAGGCTGGGGTCCATGCTGAGCCACCTTGGCGCACTCAGTATGGATTCCTGCCTGCGCAGGAATGACGGTTTCGGGTCTAGCTATTAACGCGAGTACAGTTCGACGATCAGCGATTCGTTGACGTCGTTGGCGATCTCGTTGCGCTCTGGGAAGGTCTTGAACGTGCCTTCCATTTTCTTCGAGTCAACCGAAACCCAGCTAGGCATGCCGCCCTGCTCGGCCAGCGACAGTGCTTCGACGATGCGAGCCTGCTTCTTCGCCTTTTCGCGAACGGCGACAACGTCACCCTTCTTGACAGCGTAGGAAGCGATGTTCACGACATTGCCGTTCACGGTGAATGCTTTGTGCGATACCAGCTGGCGCGCTTCTGCGCGGGTCGAGCCGAAGCCCATGCGGTATGCGACGTTGTCCAGGCGGCACTCCAGCAGTTGCAGGAGGGTTTCGCCGGTGTTGCCCTTGCGGCG
>DASTVB010000055.1:0-5671 GCA_035759315.1 Telluria sp.
CGCGATGGCCGCCGATACAAGTCCCACGCCTGCAAGTGCAATCAAGACTGTTTTCTGTCTCATAGGTCACCCGTTCAGTGGAAGTGCAGCGATTGTTCGGAGTTCCTGCCAGTGCAATGTCCGGTCAAACACATCGAGTTCCGCCTTGTTTCCTTGGGCGCTATCCGCGCCGGCAGGGCTCGCCGCGCCGACATTTGCTATGCTAGCGGCTTTTCAATCGACGGTGCCGCCGCCCTGACCGGCGCACCCATTTCAGGGAGCTCACATGGCCTCGTTACAAGATCAGTTTTTGAAGGCCGGCCTCGTCGACAAGAAGAAGGTCAAGCTGGCCAACCAGGACAAGAGCAAGCAGCAGAAGATCGAACGCCGCACCGGTGCCCAGAGCGTCGACGAGGTGAAGCTTGCGGCGCTGGAGACCCAGCGCAAGAATGCGGAACGGGCGCGCGAGCTCAATGCCCAGCGCGACGCCGCCGCGCTCCAGAAGGCGATCGCCGCGCAGATCGCGCAGATGGTGCAGAAGAATCGACAGAGCAAGGGGAACGGCGACATCGCCTACAACTACACGCATGGCAGCAAGATCGAGCGCATGTATGTGTCGGCGGCGGTGCAGGGACACCTGATGGCCGGGCGGCTGGTGATCGTGTGCCAGAACGGCACCACCGAACTGGTTCCGCGCGTAATCGCAGACAAGATCGCCGAGCGCGATGCCTCGCTGGTGGTGCGCGTCAACAAGTCCAATGCTACGGTGGACGAGGACGATCCGTACGCAGCCTTCCAGATTCCCGACGACCTGATGTGGTGAGGGCTTGGGGACTGTCCCTCCGGGACTGTCCCCCGCCTTTGGTTTTGCGCGCTGTCCCCTGCGGACTCAGCGCAGGCCGAACACCTGGGTCCAGTAGGCGGCCGGACGTGGCGCGCCGCGCAGCGCATACGCGGCGCCCATTTCGGTAAACGCGGGATTCATCAGGTTGGCGCAGTGGCCCGGACTGGCCAGCCAGCCTTCCACCGCTTCCTCCGCGGAGCGCTGGCCAAACGATATGTTTTCAGCGACGCTGCGCCATCCATAGCCGGCCCTGGTGGCGCGCTTGCCGACGTCGCTGCCGTCGCCTCCGGCGTGGCCGAACACGCGGCGCCTGGCCATGTCCTTGCTGTGCGCGAGGGCGGCCTGGCCGAGGGCGCCGTTCCAGGCCAGTGCCGGCGCCGGACCGAAGCGGCGCTCGCCACAGGTTTGCGGCCTGGCACGCGCCGCGTTGGTCGCCGCCAGCACTTCGCGCGCGGCATCCTCCCACCCCGGCAGCAGGCGGGCCAGGTCCGGCATCGGGCGCGCGAGGACGATGGTCCATTCGTTGCCGCTGCGGCTGGCGCCGATTGCGGTGTAGGCGGAATGCAGCAGGGTCTGGCAGTGCGACTCGCGCAATGCTTCGAACGCGGCCAGCGCGTCTTCCGGACCGGTGACATGGATCGCGTCGACCAGTTCCGCTTCATAGCCGGCGGCGTCGAGCGCGGCGACCAGGATCGTGCCGGGCCCCAGCCGCACCGAGGACAGCGCCCGTTCGGGCTTCAGTGCCGCCGCGGCTTGCGCGGCGCGGCCCTGGCATTCGCCAGGCGATTTGCGGTAGGCGTTCACCAGTGCGGACAGGTCGCTTGCCTGCGCGGCAAAGGCCGGCATGCACGCGCACAACAGGGCGAGGAGTGGAATCTGGCGCAGGGGTTTGATCGTTAGCATGGTCGCTCGGGAGGCGCGCGTCGCAGGACGGACGGGCGCTGGTTTTATTCTATCAGCCGGCGATTGCCCGGGCTCGTGCATGCAAAAACGCCACCCGTGGGTGGCGTTCTCGTACCGCGTTCCAGCGTGCCGGACGGCGTCAGGCTTCCACTGCGTCGAGCAGCACGTACAGCTCGACGTTTTCGCGGTGGATGCGCTTGCTCAGCGCGTTGAAGATGGCCTTGCTTTCGGTGGTGAAGCCAACCGGATTGGCCTTGATCTGGGCCGAGGTCGACCAGCTCTTCATGTAGCCGACAAATGCTTCGGCGACCGAGCCCATTTCGTCGCTGAAGCGGCGGGCGGTGTCCTTTACGCTGGCATCGCTGTGCGCCAGCAGGGCTGGATACAGCGCCTTGTCTTCCATCGCGAGGTGCAGGGTAACCAGGCCGTTCAGGCGCGCCATCAGTTTGCGGATCGCCTCGGCGGTGTTGTCGTCGATGGTGCTGCCCAGTTGTCCGTTGATCTCCCGCGCAATGCCGAGGATCTCGTCATGGTGCTTGCGAAAAGTGTCAGTCCTAGCCATTTGGATTTTCCGTTAATTAGAGTTATTCGATTGTTTCCGCAGGAAATTGCGGAAAGGCAGTGTAAGTTTCAACTTGAGAGTTGGTCCACTGCTGAGTGTGGAAGTGTTGTAATTACGCAAGTTGATTTCCATCAAGTCAATATTTTGTGCGGCGCACAAATAAACCTGCACGGATGCTTATTTCAATATATACTCCAACCAGAGTATAAGAGGAGGATAAGTAATGAAGGTTGTTGATATCAAGGCGAAGCTGCCTGACACGGACAAGGTCACGGTCAACGTGGGCCTGGTCGACCTCGCCCAGATGGACTTGCTGATCGGCGAAGGCTTCTACACCAACCGCACCGATTTCGTCCGCACCGCGATCCGCAACCTGCTGGGGCAGCATGCCGAAGCAATCCGCCAGACTGTCCTGCGTAAACGCTTCGTGACCGGACTGCAAACCTATTCCCGCGCCGATCTGGAGCGCGTGGTCGCAGCCGGCGAGCAGCTGGAAATCCACGTCCTCGGGCTGGCCACGCTTGAGGACGACGTGACGCCGGAACTCGCCGTCGCCGCGATCGCCTCAATTCGCGTACTTGGCGCATTCATTGCGCCGCCGGCGGTCAAGAGCGCACTCGCCGACCGCATACAAACTTAAGAACGGATACGAACATGAAACCCTTTGAAAATTTCCTCGGCCAGATGATGGACGCTGCCCGCCTGACCCAGGCCAAAGACCCGCACGCCGCGACCGAAGTGATCCAGGACGCGCTGCGTGCCGCCGGCCTGATGCCGGCCGAAACCGGCACCGGTATCGACGGCGCCGCCCCCGGACTGGTCGACCTGAACGAGATCCCCAACTGGTCGAAGCAGGCCCGCGCCAGCGCGGAGCCGGTTCCTCCTGTCGGGCTCAAGGCGCGCTGGACCGTGCCCGGACGCAAAGCGCGCCGCGCGCCCGCGCCGGACCCGCGCGCGCCGGGCGAGTTCGTGCACCGTTCGTTCAGTGCAGCGGCGGGCGCGCGCAGCTACAAGCTATACGTGCCCTCCACGGCTGCGCAGGGACCGCGCCCGCTGATCGTGATGCTGCATGGCTGCACCCAGGACCCGGACGATTTCGCCGCCGGCACCGCGATGAATGCGCTGGCCGAGCAGCACGGCTGCCTGGTGCTGTACCCCGAGCAGCCGCGTGGCGCCAATGCGTCGGGCTGCTGGAACTGGTTCGAGGCGCCACACCAGGAACGCGACGCCGGCGAGCCGTCGCTGCTGGCCGGGATGACGCGTGAGGTGATGGCGGACTGGAACGCGGATCCCTCTCGCGTCTACGTCGCCGGCCTGTCGGCAGGCGGCGCGATGGCGGCAATCATGGGTGCGGCGTATCCGGAACTGTATGCGGCGGTTGGCGTGCATTCCGGACTGCCGGTCGGCGGTGCGCGCGACCTGATCACGGGACTGGCGGCGATGAAGAAGGCGCCATCGGCCGGCAGCAGGTCGGCGGGCAGGGTGCGCAAGCCGGTGCCGGTGATCGTGTTCCATGGTGACCGCGACGACGTCGTCCATGCCGGGAATGGCGAAGCGGTGCTGGAGCAGTTCCTGCGGCCGGCGTCGCAGGCAGGCGGCGCGTCGCTGCGCCGGGTGCGGGAACGCGCGCAGCATAAGGGCGGCCGCGGCTACACGAAGACTGCGGTGCTGGACGGCGCGGGGCGCTGCGTGGCGGAACACTGGGAGCTGCACGGCGCAGGGCACGCGTGGTCGGGTGGGAGCGCCGCCGGCTCATACACCGATCCGGCGGGACCGGATGCGTCGGCCGAGATGCTGCGCTTTTTCCTGGAGCGCTAGGACTGTCGGGGACTGTCCCCTGATCTTTCGCACGCAGTACCGGTGAAGTGAAGCTCACCATAGGTTCCCGCTTTCGCAGGAACGACAAAAGGCAGGGGACAGTCCCGCAGGGACAGTCCCCTTTCCGTTAGCGTGCGGGCTGGGCGTCGAACAGGAACTGCTTGACCTTCGGGTTCCCCTGGCGCCAGAGCACGTTGTCGATCAGGTAGTGATGCACGTTGATGAAGATCCACGCGCAGGCAATCCCGATTGCCACTTTGGTGTCGAAATACGGGATCTGGCCGGTGCTCAGGTAATCCAGCACGCCTGGCAGCAGCCAGAAGCCCATGCCGCCCAGGAAGACCGCGGTCATGACGAACCACACCATGCGCATGCGCGTCCACCCGTGCGCGGAAGCTTCGTTGGACTTGTAGCGCGACACGACGGTCATGTATTGCAGCGAGTGGAAGAACGGGATGACCAGGACGAAGGCTGGCTCCAGCCCGAGCAGGCCCATCCAGAGATACAGTGTGATGAAGTACGCCACCAGCCCGGCCAGCGGCCACTGTTTCCAGCTTAGGTTCTCGCGGCGCCACTGGCTGATGCAGCGGTACATGGCCAGGCCGCACCAGGTCGTGGTGCCGCAGGCGATGATGACGGCGGCCGCCGCCAGCGGTCCCGGCACTACGTAGTCGATGCCGATCACTCCCCAGAAGTTGCGCGCCACTGCCGTGGAATTACCGACCATCCACGCGGCGCCCCAGATCGCGTAGGCATTCATCAGCAGCGCCTTGCGCGCCGGCGCGGGCCAGTAGCGCTTTTTCAGGGCTGCGTCGACCATCGCCATGCCGAAACCCTGCTTCACGTAATGCCAGCCGACGAGCACGCCCATCAGGGTCATTACCACCGCCAGCACAAGGCCGTTTCCGTTGATCCGCATGAAGGCGCCGGCGGCGATGCCGACAGCCAGCAGCACTGGCGCGATCACGCCGGCGATCCACCAGCGGCGGCGCAGGTCGGCCGGCATGGCGCCGGACTTCACGTCGGCCCATGAGCTGTAGAAGATCTGGTACGACACCGCGAAGTGCGGGTGGTTCATGAAATTGGCGAGGAACAGCATCACGCCCGCCAGCACGACGATGCTTTCGCCTTCGAGGTCCAGCGCGCGCAGCAGCAGCATCGCAATCACGGACCCGCCCCCGAGCAGGAGGACGTCGGCCCACGGGCCATACAGTGAGCGGGCCTGCGGCTGGAGATTGGCGGTCAGTGGGGTATCCATGGCGATAGCGTATAGGGTGAACGAACGATGATCGCCCAAGACTAACAATCATATTGCCCGAGATCAACTAATATCTGCCCGAATGGCGCTCGCAGGCGACACCGCAGGCCGTAGCCGGCCGCTTCCATGGTGTACCTGGCAACCGTCATCCCCGCGAACCGTCATCCCCGCGCACGCGGGGACCCATGCTGAGTTTTCACCTGCGGTGACGTCGGCCTAATAGCAGACGTACCATGGGTCCCCCGCGTTCGCGGCGATGACCGTGGGTCCTTCTCCGGCGCGACGATGTTTCCGAGTCTCGTCCCGC
>DASTVB010000056.1:0-19734 GCA_035759315.1 Telluria sp.
GCGGTGCTGGCGTTCTCGGTCAAGGATACCGGCGTCGGTATCGCATCCGACAAGCTGCAGCTGATCTTCGAAGCGTTCCAGCAGGCCGACGGCTCCACCGCGCGCAAGTACGGCGGTACCGGCCTTGGCCTGTCGATTTCGCGCGAACTGGCGCGACTGCTGGGCGGCGAGATCCGCGTGGAATCCGTGGTCAACACCGGTTCCACCTTCACCCTGTACCTGCCGTACAACCGCGCCGGCTTCATCAACTACGACCTGGCGCGCCAGCCGGTGGCCCGCCCTGCGGCCGCGCTGCCGTCGCACGTGGTCTACGCTCCGCCGCGCGAGATGGACGTGACCACCGTGGAAGTGGTGGACGAGGTCAGCTCGCCGCCGTCGATCGAGTACGGCAACGTGCTCGACGACCGCGGCCTGGTGTCGCCGGGCGATCCGTCGGTGCTGATCATCGAGGACGACGACCGCTTCGCCAAGGTGGTGCTGGACTATGCGCGCGAGAAGAACTTCAAGGCCATCGTCACCCACAAGGGCGACTCGGCCCTGTCGCTGGCACGCGACTACCTGCCGTCCGCGATCCTGCTCGACATCGACCTGCCGGACATCGACGGCTTCACGGTGCTCGACCGCCTCAAGCGCGACCCGAGCACCCGCCACATCCCGGTGCACGTGATGTCCAGCCTGCGCGAGCGCGAACGTGCACTGCGCCAGGGTGCGATCTCCTACCTGAGCAAGCCGGTATCGAAGGAAGCGCTGCACGAAGAGTTCACGCGCATCCAGAAGTTCCTGCTGGGCGGCAAACGCAGCCTGCTGGTGGTGGACGACGAGGCCGCGCAGCGTGACTCGATCGTCAGCCTGATCGGCGCCAAGGACATCCGCATCGTCGCGGTCGAGAACGGCGCCCAGGCACTTGAAGCACTCAAGACCAACCACTTCGACTGCATGGTGCTGGACCTGACCCTGCCCGACATTTCCGGCTTCGACCTGCTGGATACCATCGGCAAGGACAAGAACCTGCGCGACCTGCCGATCGTGATCTACACCGCGAAAGAGCTGAACAAGCGCGAAGTGGCCAAGCTCAAGAAGTATGCGAAGACCATCGTGATCAAGGATGCGCGCTCGCCGGAACGCCTGCTGGATGAAACGGCGCTGTTCCTGCACCGTTCGCACGCCAGCCTGCCTGAGGCCCAGCGCCGCATGCTGGAAGAGATCCACGCGCAGGACGGCGGACTGGCCGGACGCAAAGTGCTGATCGTCGACGACGACCTGCGTAACATCTTCGCGCTGTCCTCGCTGCTGGAGCGCCAGCAGATGCAGGTGCTGTTCGCCGAGAACGGCCGCGACGGCATCGAGGTGCTGGAGAAGGATCCGACCATCGAGATCGTCCTGATGGACATCATGATGCCGGAGATGGACGGCTACGACACGATGCGGGCGATCCGCCGCATTCCGAAGTTCCGTTCGCTGCCGATCATCACCCTGACCGCGAAAGCGATGAAGGGTGACCGCGACAAGTGCATTTCCGCGGGCGCGTCGGATTACATCACCAAGCCGGTCGATGTGGCGCAGCTGCTGTCGCTGATGCGTGTGTGGCTGCATTGACCCGGCTGCCGTTAATGGAGCCGGGCACAGTCCTGGCGACGGAGGAGCTGGAAATCGACCTGCTGCTGGAGGCGACTTTCCAGCGCTTCGGGTTCGATTTCCGCGAATTCGACCGCGGCAGGCTGCGCCACAAGGTCCGTTCGCTGATGCAGGCGCATTCGCTGCCGACCGTGTCGACGCTGCAGAACGCGGTGCTGCACGAGCCGGGCATGGGTGCGGCGCTGCTGCGCGCCCTGTCGGTGCAGCCGGCGCTGCTGTTCGACGACCCGGAGCTGGCGCGCCTGCTGCGCATCGTGCTGGCGTGCCTGCATGCCTCCCCGGTGCCGAAGGTGTGGCTGCCCGACTGCGCCGGCGCGGAGGCGGCGTGGTCGCTGGCGATCCTGCTGGCCGAAGAGCAGCTGCACATGCGAACCGAGATTTACGCGACGCTGCCGAACGAGGAAGCGATCGCGGAAGCTGCCAACGCGTCGATTCCCTTGGAGCGGATGGAGGAGTACCAGGAGAACTACCTGAAGAGCGGCGGCCGGGGCAACCTGGCCAACTATTTCGATATCAAGGGAAAGCGCGCCACGCTGCTGCCGCGCCTGCGCAACCGGATCACCTGGGCGCAGTACAACCTTGTGACCGACGCCTCGCCCAATGAATTCCAGCTGATCATCTGCCGGCGCGCCATGCCCGACTATGGTCCGGTGCTGCGCACGCGCGTACTGCAGCTGTTCCACGACAGCCTGGCGCTGTTCGGCGTGCTTGGCATCGACCGCGTGATGAAGCCGGGCGATACGCTGTACGACAACTACCACCCCCTGTTCGCCGACGAGCCGTGGTACAAGCGCGTTTCGTAAGCCAAGGGGACTGTCCCCGCCAGGGGACTGTCCCCCGGTGTTTAGGGGTAACGCTCAACAGGGGACTGTCCCCGCCAGGGGACTGTCCCCCGGTGTTTGGCTTCAGAGGTAACGCTTAACACCGGGGGACGGTCCCCTGCGGGGACAGTCCCCTTCCACTATCTCGATGCGGCGGCCGATGGCCGGTCGTTGATACGGTCGCGCCAGGCCGCCAGGTTCTTGAACCCTTCATCGCCCGGCCGGAACTTCACCAGCCCGCGCGCAAACTCCAGCCCGCAGAACGCCGTGATATCGGCAATCGTGAAGCGGTCCCCCGCCACGTATTCCTGCCTGCCCAGCAGCTCGTCCAGCCAGCGCGCCTTGGCGCGCATCTTGGCGCCCTGCTCCGCGCCGTAGTCCGCGAACTGCGGCACTTCCAGCGTCGCCAGCGCCGGATGGGTGTGGCGCACCCAGTCGGCCACATGGCGCATCACGTTCATCTCGGCGCGGCGGTCCGCCATCTCGATGAACGCGCGCTCTTCGAAGCCCTCGCCCATCAGGTTCGGTTCCGGATACAGCCCTTCCAGGTACGTGCAGATCGCGCGCGTTTCGGACAGCACGCGGCCGTCGTCCAGCTCGAGCGCCGGCGTCTGCGCCAGCGGATTCTTGGCCAGGAATTCCGCACTCTTGTGCTCGTCCTTCATCAGGTCGATCGTGACCAGTTCGATGCCGGTGATTCCCTTTTCGGCCATGAACATGGTGACGCGGCGCGGGTTCGGGGCATACGGGCTGACGTAGAGCTTCATTGATTCTCCTTGGTTGGCTTACTTGTTCTTGGACTGGCCTGTTTCCAGCATGGTCCGCACTTCGGCGGCGAACTTTTCCGCGTCTTCCTCGGACACCTTGGTGAGGTCGCGCTTGGAAGGCGGCATCTGCAATCCCTTCTGCACCGCCGGGCGCTGCTCGATCTGCACCAGCCAGCGCTGCAGGTTGGGCAGGCCCTCGACCGACACGCCCGACCACGGGTGCGTGCGCACCCAGGCGAAATTGGCGATGTCGGCGATCGAGTAGTCGCCCGCCAGGTATTCGTGGCCTGCCAGGTGCGAGTCGAGCACCGTGAACAGGCGCCGGCTCTCGCCCTGGTAGCGGTCGATGGCCGGCTGGATCTTTTCGGGGAAGTAGCGATAGAAGGCGTTGGCCTGCCCCATCATCGGGCCGATGCCGCCCATCTGGAACATCAGCCACTGCACCACACGCGAGCGGCCCTTCATGTCGGACGGCATCAACTGCCCGGTCTTCTCGGCCAGGTACATCAGGATCGCGCCCGATTCGAACACGGCGAAGTTATCCTCGGCGCGGTCGACGATGGCGGGAATGCGTCCGTTCGGGTTAATCGCCAGGAACCACGGTTCCTTCTGCACATTGGTGGACAAATCGAACGCATGCAGTTCGTACGGCAGGCCAAGTTCCTCCAGCGCGATCGATGCTTTGTGGCCGTTGGGCGTGGCCGCGGAATACAGGTCTATCATCTTGATGCCCTCCATGTTCTCTTTTTAGCAACGGCGATCATAGCCGCTTTTTCCGGCGCGTGCATATCCGGAATGGTTTGACATCGTTGCAGCTTTGGCGATAGATTCCACGGGGTCGCCGGGCAGCAAGGCACCCATCAAACATACATATATAGAAGGATCTACATGCGCCGTACCCTTATTGTCACCGCACTGATTTCCGCCTTCGCCGCCGCCCCTGCGGTGGCCGCACCAGCCGCAGCTCCCGCGCGCGCGATCGCCGCGGACGCCACCACCCAGCTCCCGCGTAGCGTCGCACCGAGCCACTACGAGGTGTCGATCACGCCGAACGCCGCCGCCGCGACCTTTACCAGCAAGGCCACCATCTCGCTGACCGTGCTCGAGCCGACCAGTTCGATCACGCTGAACGCTGCCGACATGGCCTTCGCTTCGGCGTCGCTGACCGGCGCCGCTGGCGCCCCGATGCAGCCGAAGATCAGCGTGGACGAGGCCAACCAGACCGCGACCTTCACCTTCGCACAGCCGCTCGCACGCGGCGAATACAAGCTCGCACTCGACTACAGCGGCAAGATCGGCACCCAGGCCAACGGCCTGTTCTCGCTCGATTACGATACGCCGGAAGGCAAGCGCCGCGCGCTGTACACGCAGTTCGAGAACTCGGATGCGCGCCGCATGATCCCATCGTGGGACGAGCCGGCCTACAAGGCCACCTTCACGCTGGAAGCGGTCATCCCGGCCGACCAGATGGCAGTGAGCAACATGCCGGTAAAGACCAGCACCGCGCTGCCGGACGGCCGTAAGCGCGTGCTGTTCGGCCGCTCGCCGAAGATGTCGACCTACCTGCTGTTCTTCGCGCTCGGCGATTTCGACCGCGCCACCCTCAATGTGGCCGGCACCGAACTGGGCGTCGTCACCAAGAAGGGCAATGTCAAGCAGGCCCGCTACGTGCTCGATGAATCGGGCAAGCTGCTTAAGGAATTCAACAACTACTTCGGCGTGCGCTACCCGCTGCCGAAGCTCGACAATGTCGCCGCACCGGGCCGCAGCCAGTTCTTCGGCGCGATGGAAAACTGGGGCGCGATCTTCACCTTCGAATACGCAATCCTGCTCGACCCTGCGATTTCGACCCAGGGCGACAAGGAGCGCGCCTTCACCATCGCCGCGCACGAAATGGCGCACCAGTGGTTCGGCGACCTGGTCACGATGCGCTGGTGGGACGACCTGTGGCTGAACGAAGGCTTCGCCTCGTGGATGGAAAGCCGCATGACCGAGAAGCTGCACCCGGAGTGGAACAGCACGCTGGGCGCGGTCAAGGTGCGCGAGGACGCCATGCAGCGCGACTCGATCGCCAGCACGCACCCGGTCGTCCAGCACGTCGAGACGGTAGAACAGGCCAGCCAGGCCTTCGACTCGATCACTTACCAGAAGGGCGAAGCGGTCATCCGCATGCTGGAGAACTACGTCGGCGAAACCGCGTGGCGCGACGGCGTGCGTGCGTACATCAAGAAGCACAGCTATGCGAACACGGTGTCGGACGACCTGTGGCGCGAGATCGAGCGCGCGGCGCGCAAGCCGGTCACTGCGATCGCACATGACTTCACGCTGCAGCCGGGCGTTCCGATGATCCGCGTGGTCGACGCCACCTGCAAGGCCGGCAACACCCACGTCAGCGTGGAACAGGGCGAATTCACCCGCGACCGCGCCGACAAGAAGCCGCTGGCATGGCGCGTCCCGGTCATCGCCCAGACCGTGGGCTCGAAAACGCCGGCACGCGCGCTGGTCACCGGCGGCAAAGGCCAGTTCACGGTGCCAGGCTGCGGCGCGCTGGTCGTCAACGCCGGCCAGGCCGGCTACTACCGCACCGTGTATTCGGACGCGCTGTTCGCACGCCTGTCCAAGGACTTCGCGAACGTCAAGCCGATCGACCAGCTTGGCGTACTCGCCGACAGCTGGGCGCTGGGCATGGCCGGCCTCCAGGATCCGGCGCACTTCCTCGACCTCGCCAATGCGCTGCCGCTGTCGGCGGACCCGCAGGTGTGGGGCCGTGTCGCCGGCACCTTCAACGGCATCAACGACCGCTATCGCGGCGACGAAGCGCGGCGCCAGAAATTTGCCGCGTTCGCGCTCAAGCGCCTGCGCCCGGTCATGACGCAGATCGGCTGGAACGCGCGCAAGGGCGAGCTGGAAACCGTCGCGACACTGCGCGAGCAGATGATCGTCACGCTCAGCAACCTTGGCGACGCGGGCGTGATCGCCGAAGCGCGCCGCCGCTACGCTGCGCAGTCCACCGATGCCACCGCCGTACCTGGCCCGCTGCGCAAGGCCATCATGCACGTGGTCGCAAGCCACGCCGATGCTGCAACCTGGGAGCAGATGCGCGCTGCGGCCAAGGCCGAGAAATCGCAAATGATCAAGGACAGCTACTACGACCTGCTGGCATCGGCGGAAGACAAGGCGCTGGCGCAGCGTGCGCTCGAGATGGCGCTGACGGACGAACCTGGCGTGACCAACAGTGCCGACATGATCGGCACCGTGGCCGAGAACCATCCGGAACTGGCGTTCGATTTCGCGCTCGCGAATATCGCGAAGGTCAACGAGCGCGTCGATGTCACCTCGCGCAGCCGCTACTTCCCGCGCCTGGCGCAAGGCTCGGCGGAGCAATCGACCCTCGCCAAGCTGGAGAAGTACGCGCAGGAGCATCTGGCGCCGACTTCGCGCCGCGACGCCGAGGCGGCCGCAGCGAACATCGCGACCCGCATCAAGGTCAATAACGAACTGCTGCCGAAGATCGACAAGTGGCTCGCAGCGCACTGACCTGAGCTGCTGAAGGAAGAAGGGGCGAAACCGTCGAACATCGCGGTGTCGCCCCTTCGTTTTTTTCGCGCCCTGCGGCCAGCCCCCCGTCATCCCAGCGAAGGCTGGGATCCATACGGCGCGCGCGTCCATGCGCCGTGTGCCTAAGCCGGATTCCCAGTATGGATCCCAGCCTTCGCCTTCGCTGGGATGACGGCTGTTCCCTGGGATCAGGACAACAAAAAGCTCACATCAATGGTTCGCGAGCCAGGCCGCGAGGATCCCTTCGCTGCCCGGCGGGGCGTGCAGCGCGAGCTTGGAGCGGCGCCACAGGATGTCCTGCGCCGTCGTCGCCCACTCCTGGGTGGTGAGGTAGTAGACCTCGGCGGCGTACAGGCCGGGCACGATCTCCGGACCCATGTCGGCCATCGACTTGCAATGCTCCAGGACGCGGGTCATGCGCGTGCCGTAGGCGCGTCCGTAGCGGCGAAACACGTCCAGCGGCAGGAAGGGATAGCGCAGCCGCATGCCGCGCAGCCATTCGCCGTATTCCAGCACGCCGCGGCTGCTCGGGTCGGCGCCGAAGAGGTCGCCGCCGGGCAGCACCGCCCCCGCCGTCCACGGGCCGCGCGTGTTCCCGAGCGCTGGCGCGATGCGCGCCACCGCCTCCTCCGCCAGTTTGCGGAAGGTGGTGATCTTGCCGCCCCATACCGTGAGCAACGGCGCGCCGGCATCGTCGTAGTCGAAGCGGAAGTCGCGCGTGGCCTGCGCCGGGTCGGCCGCGTGGTCGTCCACGATCGGGCGCACGCCGGAATAGGACCAGGTCACGTCGACGGGAGTCACCGCCTTGCTGAAGTAATGACTCGCGACGTCGCACAGGTAGGCGGTTTCTGCCTCGCCGATCGCCACCGCATCCGGGCTGCCGCTGAAGTCGACGTCCGTGGTTCCGATCAGGGTGAAGTCGGTTTCGTACGGCAGCGCGAACACGATCCGCTTGTCGCGGTGCTGGAAGATATAGGCGAACGGATGGTCGAACAGCTTTGGCACAACGATATGGCTGCCCTTGACCAGGCGCAGCGCATGGTCGGCGGGGACGCCGGTTGCCATCTGGCGGACGCTTTCGGCCCACGGGCCGGCGGCATTGACCAGGCAACGCGCGCGCACATCGGTGCGCCGGCCGTCGTCGTGCAGCAGGCGCGCGTGCCAGAAATCTCCTTCTCGCCGCAGCGGGCCGCACAAGGTGCGGGTGAGTATGGTGGCGCCGCGCTCGCGCGCGTCCATCGCGCACAGCACCACCAGGCGCGCGTCGTCCACCCATGCATCCGAGTAGGCGAAGCCACGCCGGAATTCCGGCTTGAGCGCTTCTCCGGCAGGATGCCCCTCCAGCTTGAGCGATTCGGAACCGGGCAGGAATTCGCGCCGCGCCAGGCGGTCGTACAGCCACAGGCCGGCGCGGATCAGCCAGGCGGGCCGTTGCCCTGCATCGTGCGGCATCACGAAGCGCAGCGGCCAGATGATGTGCGGCGCGCTGCGCAGCAGCACTTCGCGCTCGCGCAGCGCCTTGCGCACAAGGGAGAATTCGTAGTGTTCGAGGTAGCGCAGGCCCCCGTGTATCAGCTTGCTGGAGGCCGACGAAGTGTGCGCGCCGAGATCGTCCTTCTCGCACAGCACCACCGACAGCCCGCGGCCGGCGGCGTCGCGCGCAATGCCCGCACCATTGATGCCGCCGCCCACAACCAGTACATCGCAATCGATCTGTTCCAGAAACCGCTCCCGGCAAGCACGCTAATGAAACGATTGTATGCCAACCGGGCTGCTCCGGGCCAAGCTCTTGCCCCCCGTCATCCCAGCGAAGGCTGGGATCCATGCCCGGCGTCCAATACGTTAGCAATCTTTGAGCACGCTCAGCATGGATTCCAGCCTTCGCTGGAATGACGGGGACGCGTGCGCAGGGGGCAGCGGGTAAGATAGCTGTACGAACCAGCCGCACACGACGCCATGATTACCACGCCCTACGTTTCGACCTACCTCGGCAACCGCTTCTACCCGCTCGTGCCCCGCATCGACCAGGTGGCCATCGAGGACATCGCCCATGGCCTCGCCTACCAGTGCCGCTTCAATGGCCAGACCTGCGAGTTCTACTCAATCGCCCAGCACAGCCTCGTGGTGGCGCAGCTGGTGCCTGAGCCCCTGCAGTTCGCGGCGCTGATGCACGATGCCGCCGAAGCCTACCTGGGCGACATGGTCAAGCCACTCAAGGTGCTGTTGCCGCAATTCGCGCAAATCGAGGAAAAGGTCAGTGCGATCATCGCCGACACCTACGGGATCGACTTCGACGACTACGCGCCGATCAAGCGCGCGGACCTGATCGCGCTGGCGACCGAAAAGCGCGACCTGATGCCGCATTCGACCGAGCGCTGGGCCTACCTGGACGACGTCCGCCCCCTGCCGGACCCGATCAGGGCAATGGACCCGGCAGCCGCCAAGGCAGCGTTCCTGGACGCTTTCCGACGCCTGTACGCAGCGCACCGCCACACCTAAAAAAGAGATGATTTATTAAAGTGTTGTCGTCTGTTCATTCCCCGGAAATTGCATTCTGTCGCAATTGAAATACCATCGCGGTGGGCAAACGATATAGTTCTGACACATCAAGCCGCACATCCCGTGCGGCCGAAACAGGACCTCTGCCATGTCCCTTCGCTGGACCTCCACTTCCCTTCGTTCACTCCGTTGCGCAGGCGCGGCATATGCTGTTCTCGCCTTCGGCACCGTCCCTGCAGATGCCGCTGCCACAGCCGCCAGGGCCGTGCCAGCGCCAGCGTCCATGGACGCCATTGTCAACGCTGCGGCAGCAGCCTATCTCGACAATCCGGGTACCGCCGCGCTTTCCATCGGTATTTCGTATAAGGGACAAGACAAGACCTACCATTTCGGCCGCGTCAGCAAGGCGCTTCCTGTCGCGCCGACCGATGAAACGCTGTTCGCCATCGCATCCATCACGAAAACGTTCACGGGTGCCTTATTGGCCAAAGCGGAACTTGACGGCAAGCTCGACACCAAGGATCCGGTGGTCAAGTACCTCGATGGTCGGTATGCCAACCTGCAATTTGAGCAGCAACCGGTACGCCTGTTCCATTTGCTGAATCACCGCTCTGGCCTTCCTTTTATCCTGCCCAATCCGCCGGAAGCGGATCCCCAATTTGACAGTCCTGTACCTTTTCCAGTGCGAATAAACGAAATCGTCGCCAAGAGCAGCCGTCAAGACTTTTACGCCGCCCTGGGCAGGGTCGAGCTAAAGGCCGCACCGGGTGCGCACTTCCAGTATTCCAACGCCGGTGCCCAGCTTGCGGGTTATGTTGTTGAGCGTGTGTATGGCCAGGATTACGAGACCCTTCTCCGCCGCCTGATCACCTCGCCACTCGGTATGCGGGATACCGCAATCAAGCTGACGCCGGCCCAAGCGGCCCGCCTCGCACCTGGCCACGAGCAGGATGGCACCATCCAGGCTCAGGAGTCATCAAATTCTCAGGGTGCAGGCGCCATCAAGTCGACCGTCAAGGACATGCTCCTCTATGCGCGTTGGCAGCTCGACGAGAGCGATCCGATGGTCGCGTTGTCGCACAAGGCAACATACAACAACGAGAACTTTTCCATTGGCCTGAACTGGCAGGTGATGCGCGAAGGACAACGCAGGGTCATCTTTCAAGATGGCGCGCTTCCTGGTTATGCAAGTTTCTGCATCTTGCAACCGGAATCGAAGCTGGCCCTGGTGATCTTGTCGAACGAATTGGACAGCAAGACCCTTGGAAGACTGTCCGAAATGGCAAACCGCATCATGACAGCGGTCGAGCCTCTTAGCGTCCCAAAGCCTTGAAGGCCCTTCTTAGACCCGTTCGAACGCCTCTCCGCAGCGCACCGAAAACGGCTAAGTACAGGATTTATAGGGGGTTTTTCCGATATCCACAGCAAGTGTGGATAAACATGTGGATAAGCCCTACTTGACAAGCCGAAAGGCCCGTCGCAATGGGCTTTTCAACAAACTGCACGTTCTTCGTGCACGAAACGAAGGTCAATAAAATCAATAAGTTAGCGAACAGGAAAGCCTCGCAACGGTAAAACCGGCGCGATTTTTCCATGTTGCACCGCATCAGGGGATAACTCTGCCCATTCCCCTCGATTTATGCCCGATCGTCGCCCTTTTCGCGTTATCCGGTAATAACCCCGGCTTATCAGGCCGATCTGCTCACTTCCACGCGTTTCTGGCGCGATCGCGCACCAACATCCGCACGCTGTCCGGCATTGGCGTGCGGTTCTGGACCGTGGCCGCATCCATCCACACCGATTCCTCGAAGTGCTTGAGCATCGCCGGCGTGATGAAGCGCGTGCGCGCCGCGTACACGTGGCGGTCGCCCATCTGCGACTGCTGCTTGATGAAGAATTTGTTCGGCACGACGATGTGCAGGTGCTCCTTCGCGCGCGTCATCGCCACGTACAGCAGGCGCCGCTCCTCCTCGATGTCGGCCTGGCTGCCGGTCGCCATGTCAGACGGGATGCAGCCGTCCACCACGTTCAGCACATGGACCGACTTCCACTCCTGCCCTTTGGACGAGTGGATGGTCGACAGGATCACGTAGTCGTCGTCCAGCAGCGGCGGGCCGGCGCGGTCGCTGGTCGCTTCCGGCGGATCGAGCGTGATCTCGGCCAGGAAGGTCTCGCGCGAACCGTAGCCGCCCGCCAGTTGCGCCAGCTGCTCCACGTCCGCCGCGCGCACGCCGGCGTCGTCATGCATGCGCTCCAGGTGCGGCATGTACCAGTTGCGCACCAGTTCGATGTCCGCGGGCCAGCGCAGGCCGGGCGTGCGCAGGCCGCGGTACAGCTCCACGAACGACTGCCACTCGCCGCCCGCCTTGGCCGGCGCGTCGAAGGCTTCCACCGCAGCCACCGGTTCGGCCGCTTCGCCGATCGCGTCCAGCAGGCGCGTGGCGGTGGCCGGGCCGATGCCGGGAATGAGTTGCGCGACGCGGAAGCCCGCCATGCGTCCGCTCGGGTTCTGCGCAAAACGCAGCACTGCCAGCACGTCCTTGATGTGCGAGGCTTCCAGGAATTTCAGGCCGCCGAATTTCACGAACGGGATATTCCGGCGCATGAGTTCCAGCTCCAGCGCCGCCGAATGGCTGGCCGCGCGGAACAGCACCGCCTGCTGGGTCAGCGCGACGCCCGCTTCACGGTGCTCGAGGATGCGGTTGCAGACCCAGCGCGCCTGCTCCGCTTCATCCGGGATCAGCACCAGCTGCGGCTTGGCGGTCGACGCCTTGTCGGTCCACAGCGTCTTGGCGTGGCGTTCCACTGCTGCCGCGATCACCGCGTTCGATGCGTCGAGGATTGGCTGCGTCGAGCGGTAGTTGCGGTCCAGCGTAACCACGCGCGCCGCGTCGCCGAACAGCTTGGGGAAGTCGAGGATGTTGCGCACGGTCGCGCCGCGGAAGGAATAGATCGACTGCGCGTCGTCGCCGACCACCATCACGCCCTCCCCGCGCGGCTTCATGCCCTGCAGGATCGCCGCCTGCAGCCGGTTGGTGTCCTGGTATTCGTCGACCAGCACGTGGTCGAACAGCGCGCCCACTTCAGGCCCCAGCTCCGGGTCGGCCACCATCTCGGCCCAGAACAGCAGCAGGTCGTCGTAATCGAGCACGTTCTGCTCCTGCTTCGCGTCGACGTAGGCGCCGAACAGGCGCTTGAGGTCTTCCTCCCACTCGCAGCACCACGGGAAAGCCGATTGCAGCACCTCGCCCAGCGGCTCGCGGGTGTTGACCACGCGCGAATAGATCGACAGGCAGGTGCCCTTGAGCGGAAAGCGCTTGGCGGTCTGGGTCAGGCCGATGTCGTGGCGCACGAGGCCCATCAGGTCTTCCGAGTCGCCGCGGTCGTGGATGGTGAACGAATCCTCCAGGCCGATGCGGCCCGCGTACTCGCGCAGCAGGCGCGCGCCGATGCTGTGGAAGGTGCCGGCCCAGGGCAGCGTCGCCGGCGCGGACGCCGTCGACAGCTTCATCACCTTCTGCAGCACGCTGCCGGAGCGCCGTCCCATCTCCTGCGCCGCGCGGCGCGAGAAGGTGAGCAGGAGCAGGCGCTGCGGGTCGGCGCCGGACGCGATCAGGCGCGCCACGCGGTGCGCGAGCGTGTTGGTCTTGCCGGAGCCGGCGCCCGCGATCACCAGTAGCGGCCGCACCTGCGACGCGGGCAAGGCAATGTCGTGTTCGACCGCCTCGCGCTGGGCCTCGTTGAGGCTGGCGAAGGGATCGGCGACGGGCGGGGATTCGATGACAGCGGACATTCGGTAAATTATTTGGGGATTGCTACAACTGTACATTTATCCAGTAGAAGCCGGCAAGCAATTTCTCGCATTGTCGCGCGAGTGGATGAGGAGAATTCCTACAAACTTGTTGCCAAGCGGACATGCCGCGCTTGCTAAGTCCCTGAACTCAAACGACTTTTTGGGATATCCACACCGATTGTGAATAACTTTGTGGACAAAGACGGCTTGACAGGCGGGAGGCCAGCACTGATGCGGGTTCCAACAAACTGCCCATTCTTGAGGCAGCTAGCATCACCCAATTAAATCAATGACTTACGGTGTCAACCCCTGAGGCTGCTTAATAAATTTCGCCGTCGGGAGCGCGCTTGATTTTGTGAATAACCATCGGTTAACTGTGCACTTTGGAGCAAGTTTATCGATGTCGGAATGACAATTTCGAGTCAGTTGCCGGTGTTTAGGACCTACACCTTCGCGCAGATGTGTGTTAGGCGGCATGTAGGAATGCGCCGACGATTCCTGCCCCTTTGGTGGAGCGAGGCAAGGGCGCGCCCCCTCCCCGTACACCTGCCTAAAATCAGTGCATCTCACCAGGAGGATCCATCATGGAACCGAAAGAAAAGCTGCACCCCGGCGATGAGGCCGAGCCGGGAACCGTTGGGGCCGGTGAAGGCATTTGCAACAACTGCTCCGGCACCGGCAAGCTCGAAGATGGCAAGCCCTGCCCAGAATGCGAGGGGACGGGGCGGGTCATGCGCGGCATCGGCGGTGGCTGATTCGCCCGCATAAATTGCCTATGGCAACCGTATGCATGTCCGCTTAAGTCGAGTCCTATAATCTATTGGCAATTCTTCTCCACTGCGGAGGTGTTTACTCGGATGAACGAATTTCACCACTTCAAGAACCGCGAGGATGCGGGCGCCCAGCTGGCCCGCCAGCTGACCCAGTACGCGGGCCGGGACGACGTCGTCGTGCTGGCCCTTCCCCGCGGTGGCGTGCCGATCGGCTATGCCATCGCATCCGCCCTCCACGCCCCACTCGACATCCTGCTCGTGCGCAAACTCGGCCTGCCGGGCCACGAGGAATATGCGATGGGTGCGATCGCCAGCGGCGGCGTGCGCGTGTTACAGACGTCCGTGGTCCAGCAGCTGCACGTACCGCCCCAGGTGGTGCAGGAAGTGATCGACCGCGAGACGCAGGAAATCGAACGCCGCGAACTGGTCTACCGGGGCGGGCGCAAGCCACGCTCCGTGACCGGCAAGACCGTGATCCTGGTGGACGACGGGCTTGCGACCGGCGCCACCATGCGGGTCGCGGTCGAATCGCTCAAGCGTCACAAGCCGGCCAAGGTCGTGGTCGCGGTGCCGGTGGCGGCCCCCGACTCGCGCGACATGATCGCCGCCGAAGTCGACGAAATGGTGTGCCTCAGCGCGCCCATGATGTTTCGCGCGGTGAGCGAGTGGTATGCGCACTTCGACCAGACCAGCGACCAGGAAGTCCAGCGCCTGCTGGAAGCGGCCCGCCAGCCGGACGATGCCGAGGCGGAGCGCGAGGCCGACATCTCAACCCAGTTTACGCGTTAGCTTATGTCCAGCATTAAAGACCTCACCCTGTCGGACACGATCCGGCACCACGCGCGCGAGCTCGATGGCGGCGCACGCGATTACGACGCCCTGCTCGACATGATCGGCGACGCCCGCTTCGTGCTGCTCGGCGAAGCGACCCACGGCACCCACGAGTTCTATGCCGAACGGGCGAAAATCACCCAGCGCCTGATTACTGAGAAGGGCTTCACCGCGGTCGCGGTCGAAGCCGACTGGCCGGACGCCTACCGCGTCAACCGCTACGTGCGCGGCGAATCGGACGACGCCGACGCGGTGCAGGCGCTGGACGGCTTCCGCCGCTTCCCCACCTGGATGTGGCGCAACACCGACGTGGTCGACTTCATCGAGTGGATGCGCGGCCATAACGACAGCGTGCCAGACAAGGCCGGCTTCTACGGCCTCGACCTGTACAGCATGTTCACCTCGATCGACGAAGTGCTGCGCTACCTGAAGAAGGTCGACCCCGAAGCGGCGCGCGACGCGCAGTCGCGCTACAGCTGCTTCGACCACTACCACTCCGACAGCCAGCGCTACGGCTACGCGGCGGGCATCGGCATGTCCGATTCCTGCGAAAGCGAAGTACTTAGCCAGCTGCGCGAAATGCAGCAGCGCGCCGGCGACTATGCGCGCAAGGACGGCGACGAGTTCTTCGCCGCGCACCAGAACGCGCGCCTAGTGCACAACGCGGAGGAGTATTACCGCACCATGTTCCGGGGCCGCATCTCGTCCTGGAACCTGCGCGACCGGCACATGACCGAAACGCTGGAGGCGCTAGACCGCCACCTGTCGCAGAAGTCCGGCGAGCCGGCCAAGATCGTCGTGTGGGAGCACAACTCGCACATCGGCGACGCGCGTGCGACCGAAGTCGGGCGCATGGGCGAATGGACCGTGGGGCAGCTGGCGCGCCAGCAGTGGGGCAAGGACGAAGTGGTGCTGGTGGGCTTCTCGACCTACCACGGCTACGTGACCGCGGCATCGGCGTGGGACGAACCGCCCGAGCGCAAGCGGGTCAACCCGGGCATGCCGCACAGTTACGAGGATGTGTTCCATCGCTGCGGGATGGAGCGCTTCTACCTTTCGCTGCGCGACCGCAACCATGCGGCGCATGCGCTGCTGGAGGAGCGCCTGCAGCGCGCGATCGGCGTGGTGTACCTGCCGCGCACCGAGCGCCAGAGCCACTACTTCATGGCCAGCCTGCCGAAGCAGTTCGACGCGATCATGCACTTCGACCTGACCGATTCGGTACGGCCGCTTGACCGCGGCGCCATGGCCGGCGACGAGCCGCCGGAAACCTACCCTTCCGGCTTCTGAACAGGAAGGGGACTGTCCCTGCGGGACTGTCCCCTGCCTTTTGAAGTTCGGGAGACGCGACGAAAGGCCGGGGACAGTACTGCCACCTTGGCGCGAAGGGACAGTCCCCTCCTACACCTTGCGGATACCGAGCGAGGCCAGCGCATCCTCCATATCGGCGGCCGCTTCGTCGAACTGCTCCGGCACATCCAGCGGCTTGTCGAATTCACCAATCAATTCGCCAGACGCGTCGCGCAGCTGCGCGCGCACCGCATACCCATCGTCCGCCCGCACCAGCGCCGCCGTGGCGTCCCCGCCTCCCAGGCCGCGCTCTTCCAGCACGGCGCGCACGTCCGCCAGCAGCTGCAGCATGAACAACTCGTTCGCGCCCTGCTCCTTCGCGCCGAAGAACAGGTCCTGGTAAAGAAAGCTCATCTCGATCGCGCGCCCCGGCGCCGCCAGGCGGGCCAGCAGCGGTTCCGCAAAGTCGGTCCATTCGCGATAGCGCTCCATGCGCTGCTCGAAGTACGCATCCGCCTTGGCTTCACTGGCCGGCACCGTGTAGAACGGATCGTCAGCGCGCTTGAGCGAGAACCCCAGCAGGAAACGCAGTTCCAGCGCCTCGTCATCCGGCGCGAACTGCGCCCCGTCCCAGCCACTCATGCTGCGCTCTAGCGCCGGCATTGGCTTGACCTTCTTTTCGTCCATGCCATGCGCCACCTCGCGCACTATTTCGTTCAGGTTGGAATAGGTGATGCGGTCCATCTCCGCCAGGTCGTACCAGTGCTGGATCAGCACCACACGGGCTCCCTCGCTCTCGAGCCCGCGCGCGGTGAAGCTCTCCAGCAGCTGCTCGTACGCAGGCTGGTCCTCGAAGCCCTGCTCCGGCTTCAGCCCGCCCGTGCTGCGCACGAACACAGGAATCGCGAACGCGTTGATCTCCATCTCCGGCGCGTCGCCGCGCGCGCTGCGCCCGCGCAGCAGCACCGTGGCGCTGGACTCTTCCACCGTGTCGCGCAGCAGCGCATAGGTGCCATCGGCCATCTCGCGCGCTTCGTCGATTGCGTCGTACAGCACGTCGTCGTGCTTCTTCAGCAAGTGCTTGCGCACTTCTTTCTGGAGCTCCGCCACTGGGGTCTTCTTGCGCGCGCATTCGAGCGCGAGGTCGGTCAAGGCGCGAACCGCCGCCTCGTCGTCCGCATCGGTGTCGGGGGCGTCGTCCGGAATATGTTTATTTGTCATTGAAAAGATGGAATAAGAACTGGGCAATAAGGGTCCATGGCGCTGCGGACCCATGTATATGGCCCTATAATACCGGTATGAGCCAAACACTTCCATTTGTACCCCAGTCCGCGATCAACATGAACGCACTGAAGGCCAGCTGCGCTGGATGCAGCATGCACCAGTTGTGCCTTCCACTGGGACTCGAGGACGCCGAAATCAATCGCCTCGACCAGATCATCGGCGGGCGCAGGCGGGTTGCGAAGGACGAGCGGCTGTACAAGATGGAAGAGCCGTTCAAGAATCTCTATGCGATCCGCTTCGGCCATTTCAAGACCTTCCAGATCAACGCGCGCGGCGAAGAGCAGATCACCGGCTTCCAGATGGCGGGCGAACTGCTTGGCATGGATGCGATCAGCTCTGACCACCACCACTGCGACGCGGTGGCGTTGGAAGACAGCGAAGTGTGCGAGATCCCGTTCAACCGGCTGGAAGACCTGTTCGGCCACGTGCCGACGCTGCTGCGCCACTTCCACCGCATCATGAGCCAGGAAATCACGCGCGAACAGAACGTGATGCTCCTGCTCGGGAACATGCGCGCCGACCAGCGCTTCGCCGCCTTCCTGGTCAACCTGTCGACGCGCTATGCGGCGCGCGGCTATTCGCCGACCAGCTTTGCGCTGCGCATGTCGCGCGAAGAAATCGGCAACTACCTCGGCCTTACCATCGAGAGTGTCAGCCGCCTGCTGTCGCGCTTCAAGAAACAGGGCTGCATCGTGGTCGACAAGCGCGAAGTGATTATTGCAGATCCGGCGATGCTCAAGGCGATTGCCGCCGGCACCGAAACCTGCGGCGGTCCCGCCGCCGATTGATCGGTAAACGCGAGACCGTCATCCCAGCGCAGGCTGGGATCCAGGGACCGCTACCGAAGTCGCTTAGTCAGCATGGATCCCAGCCTTCGCTGGGATGACGGTTTCGAATGTAGCGATGAGCTCACTTCTCTACTTTAGCGGTGAGGGCGCGCCGTCCGCCACCAGCGTGACGGACTGCTGCTCCGGCCACTTCCACTGCCCCGTCAGCCGCCAGTCGCGTCGCTCGCCTTCCACGATCACCTGCCAGCGCGCGCGCTCGAGCATCCCCAGCGCCACCGAGAACCTGCCATCGCTTCCGGCCTGCGCCTGCAGCTTCAGGTCCTTCTCAGGCTGGGTCGAATGCACCAGCTGGATCAGCACCGGTCCCGATACCGGCTTGCCGCCCGCGCTCAGCACGCCCGCCAGGCGCCCCTCCGCCGGCCTGTAGGCCGCCTCGAACTGCAACTGCATCGCCGCCGCCGCCCGGTCGCGGCTCAGGTCCTGGTTGATCGCCTTGCCGCGCTTGTAATAGTCGTCCACCACCAGCGCATCCGGCGTGCGCAAGGCCAGCGTGATCATGATGACCGCGCCCACCACCACCCAGGCCGGGCCGATCATCAGCAGCCATGGCCAGCGCTGCCTGTACCAGGGTGCCTGCGAATTGTCCTTGTGCGCTTCCATGTCGTTTCCCTGATTAGCGGCGCGGTACGATGAATACCGCTTCTTCCGTCACCCGCAGCGCGGGATCATCCTTTGCGACGATGGCGAACTCGATCGGGTTGGCGCCCTTCTGCGCCATGCCCGGCTTGACGCGCACGCGCACCGCCACCGCGCGGGTGCTGGCGCCCTCGAGGCTCGCCTCCTGCGGGTCGGCCACATGCACCGAATCGATCCCCGATGCGCTGATCGCGAACACGTGGGGAGTTTCGGTCGTATTCATGATCTGCAGGCGGTACACGTTCTCGATCATGCCGTCCTCCACTTCGCGCCCCATGGAACCGCGGTCGCGGATCACGTCCAGCATCACCGGGTTGCGCATCGCCAGCGAGGCAACGAACGCGGCCATGATCAGGCATAGCAGCCCGGTGTAAATCAGCACGCGCGGCCGCATCACGCGGCGCGCGATCTGCGCCGGGTTCCATTTTTTGGCGAGTGCGTTCTCGGTCGCGTAACGGATCAGGCCACGCGGCGTGCCGACCTTGTCCATCACCGAATTGCAGGCGTCCACGCAGGCGGCGCAGCTGATGCATTCGTACTGCAGGCCGTTGCGGATGTCGATCCCGGTCGGGCAGACCTGCACGCACATGGTGCAGTCGATGCAGTCTCCGCCGGAGTTCGGACCGCGCGGCTCGCCCCGCTCTTTGTCGTACGTGACGATCAGCGTGTCCTTGTCGAACATCGAACTCTGGAAGCGCGCATAGGGGCACATGTACTTGCACACCTGTTCGCGCAGCCAGCCGGCGTTGCCGTAGGTGGCCAGCGCGTAGAAGCCGACCCAGAAGGTCTCCCACGGGCCGAGCGCCAGGGCGAGGATCTCCCCGCCCATCGAGCGCATCGGCGTGAAGTAGCCCACGAAGGTGATTCCCGTCCACAGCGCGACCGCGCCCCAGCCCAGGTGTTTGGCCGTCTTGCGGGCCAGCTTGTTGAATGACCATGGCTGGCGGTCGAGGCGGATACGCGCGCTGCGCTCGCCCTCGATCTTGCGCTCGATCCACA
>DASTVB010000057.1:0-2089 GCA_035759315.1 Telluria sp.
CACCTCGGGAGTCCGCACCTACAACCTGGCGACCCAGGAGCGGATCGTGCGCGGCCGGATGCCGACGCTCGAGATCATCAACGAGCGCTTCGCGCGCCTGCTGCGCATCGGCCTGTTCAACTTCCTGCGCCGCAGCGCCGAGGTCTCGGTCGGGTCGGTGCGGGTCTCCAAGTACAGCGAATTCATCCGCAACCTGGTGGTCCCGACCAACCTCAACCTGATCCACATGAAGCCGCTGCGCGGCACCGCGCTGATGGTCTTCGATCCGGGCCTGGTGTTCCTGCTGGTCGATAACCTGTTCGGCGGCGACGGACGCTTTCATACCCGCGTCGAGGGCCGCGACTTCACCCAGACCGAGCAGCGCATCATCATGCGCATCCTCGACGTCGTGTTCGAGGCCTACGGCAAGTCGTGGGAACCGGTGTATCCGATCGAGTTCGAGTACGTGCGCTCGGAGATGAACACCCAGTTCGCCAACATCGCGACGCCCAACGAAGTCGTGGTATCGTCCACCTTCACGATCGAACTCGGCCCCGTATCGGGCCAGATCCACTTCTGCATGCCGTATTCGATGATCGAGCCGATCCGCGATGCGCTCACCTCCAGCCTGCAGGGCGAGGCGCTGGAAGTGGACAAACGCTGGATCCGCCTGATGACGCAGCAGATCCAGGTCGCCGAAGTCGAACTCGTGGCCGAACTCGGCCATGGCAAGGCGAACTTCGACGACATCCTCAACATGAAAATCGGCGACGTCATCCCGATCACCGTTCCCGAGATGGTCCAGGCGACCGTGGACGGCGTGCCGGTGATGGAATGTTCCTACGGCGTCTTCAACGGCCAGTACGCGCTGAAGGTCGAGAAATTGCTGGCCAACAGCGACAGCTTCAAGTAATTCAGGAGAAACACCATGTCTGACAACCAGGACGACCAACTTCTCGACGACGATTGGGGCGCCGCGATTGCCGAGCAGGCCGCCGCCGAGGCCGCCGCGCTGCAAAAGCAGCAGACCGCCAGCGCCGCCGTGTTCCAGGACTTCGGCACCAAGAACGTGCGTCCGGATACCCCGAACGACATCGACTTCATCCTCGACATCCCGGTGCAATTGACCGTGGAACTGGGCCGCACCAAGATCGCCATCAAGAACCTGCTGCAACTGGCGCAGGGCTCGGTGGTCGAACTCGACGGCCTGGCCGGCGAGCCGATGGACGTGCTGGTGAACGGCTGCCTGATCGCCCAGGGCGAGGTCGTGGTCGTGAACGACAAGTTCGGTATCCGCCTGACTGATATCATCACGCCTTCGGAACGGATCAGAAAATTGAATAAATGATGTCGACGCGCGCCCCTGCCTTCCTTTCAGCAAACATGGTCGCAGCAAGCGCGCTGCTGGCATCGATGCTCGTGCTGCCGCTCGCTGCTTTTGCCGAGCAGCCGGCAAACACGCCGGCGCCTGCGGCAAGCAGCGCGCCGGCCTCTGTCCCCGCCTCTGCTCCCCTTCCTGCTCCGGCTGCGAACACGCCGGCCGCCGTTCCCGGCGGCCCCCCGGCCGCCACTCCGGCCAATCCGGCCCGGCTGCCGCAGGCGGCGCCCGGTCCTTCGGCCGGTTCGCTCGTGCAGACCATCTTCGCCCTCGTGCTGGTGCTGGCCCTGCTGGCGGCGCTGGCCTGGGCCGCCAAGCGCTACGGTCCGCGCGTGGCCGGCAACTCGGCCAACCTGCGCATGATCGGCGCCCTGAACATCGGCGGACGCGAACGCATCATGGTCATCGAAGTCGGCGACCAGTGGATTGTCGTCGGCGCCTCGCCGGGGCGCGTGAATGCACTGGCCACGATGCCCAAGGGCGACGCCTCGGCCAGCGCCACCATTGCCGGCCACACGCCGTCGGCCTCGAATTTCGCCGACTGGCTCAAACAAACGATCGACAAGCGTAATGCGAAATAAACGATTCCTGCTGGCGGCGGCGGCAGCTGGACTGGCGCTCTTGCCGCTGGCCGTACTGGCCGCACCCGGCGTTCCCGCTTTCACCACCGCGCCAAGCCCCGGCGGCGGCACCACCTACACCCTGCCGGTGCAGACGCTGCTGCTGATGACG
>DASTVB010000058.1:0-9916 GCA_035759315.1 Telluria sp.
GGACCAGTTGCCGGCGCCGGGATGCACGACCAGGCCGGCCGGCTTGTTGATCACGAGGATATGCTCATCTTCGTAGACGATGTCGAGGTCGATCGGCTCGGCCTTATAGGCCTCGTCTTCCGGCGCCGCTTGTGGCAGGATGACGATGGTTTCGTCGCCGTACACGGTGTCCTTGCCGCGCGCCGGCTTGCCGTCCACGGTGACGTGGCCGCTGTCGATCCACAGCTGCAGGCGCGCGCGCGAATATTCGGGCACGAGGCCGGCGATGACCTTGTCCAGCCGCTGCCCGCAGGCCTCGGCCGACAGTTCCAGCGTGATCGGTGCGGCGCTCGATGAAGGGGCTTCGGCGACGAATTCGACGTCGAGGTCCTCGTCCAGATCGAGTTCGTTTGGCAGGTCGGCCTGATTCGGCCTGGTAGTTAAGTTCACAGCTGTCCCATAGGCTATAATCAGCCTTCGTTGTTTCTCGGTTAATACGTTTTCTGCAAATATCTATGCAAAAGAATTTGAAAGTAGTGGTTGCAACTTGCTTCCTGCTGGGCCTGTCCGCTTGCAGCCTGTTACCGGAAAAAGTAGATGAGACCCGCGCATGGCCAGCGGAGAAATTATACTCGGAGGCGCGCGATGAGATGACGACAGGTCAATACGAGGCCGCGATCAAGCTGTTCGAGCGCCTCGAATCGAGCTACCCGTTCGGCACCTACGCGGCCCAGGCGCAGATGGAAATCGCCTATGCCTACTACAAGAGCGGCGACCAGGCCGAGGCGCTGGCGGCGGTCGAGCGCTTCATCAAGCTGCACCCGAACCACCCGCAGGTGGACTACATGTACTACCTGCGCGGGCTGATCAACTTCAACGACACGGTCGGCTTCCTGAACGTCGTGTACACCCAGGACCCGACCGAACGCGACCCGAAAGCGACGCGCGAGGCGTTCGCCGCCTTCAAGGCCCTGGTCGACAAGTTCCCGAATTCGAAATACACGCCGGACGCGATCCAGCGCATGAACTACCTGGTCAACGCGATGGCGAGCTACGAAGTGCACGTGGCGCGCTACTACTACCGCCGCGGCGCCTACCTGGCCGCGGTCAACCGCGCGCAGGGCGCGGTCAAGGACTACGGTAACGCGCCCGCGATCGAAGAAGCGCTGTTCATCATGATCAATTCGTACGACAAGATGGGCATGGCCGACCTGCGCGACGACGCCCAGCGCGTGTTCGTGCGCAGCTTCCCGAACAGCCGCTTCATGGAGCCGGAAGTCGCGAAGCAGTGGTGGAAGTTCTGGAACTAAGCCTCATCCGATAACCGCAAGACCGTCATCCCAGCGTAGGCTGGGATCCATATTGAACCTCCGACTTCGGTAGCTCAGCATGGATCCCAGCCTTCGCTGGGATGACAGCATCAGGCTTCGACCTTGCGGCGGAACACCCAGCTGGTCTCGGTCGACTCCTTCTTCACGAACGCATACCCGTCCACCTTGAACGACTTGAGCTTCTGCGGGTCCGTGACGCCCTTCTCGGCCGCATAGCGCGCCATCAGGCCGCGGGCGCGCTTGGCGAAGAACGAAATGATCTTGTACTTCCCATTCTTGAAGTCTTCGAACACCGGCGTAATCACCGGCACGCCCAGCAACTTGGGCCTGATCGATTTGAAGTATTCTTCCGATGCGAGGTTGACCAGCGCACCAGCGCCCTGCGCTTCGAGATCGGCGCGCAGTTCATGCGTGATCGCCTCGCCCCAGAACGCGTACAGGTCCTTGCCGTGCGGGTTCGCCAGGCGGGTGCCCATTTCGAGGCGGTGCGGCTCGATCAGGTCGAACGGCCGCAGCAGGCCATACAGGCCGGACAGGATGCGCACCCGCTCCTGCGCATAGCCAAGCTGCTTCGGCTTGAGCGAGCGTGCGTCGAGGCCCGCGTAGACGTCGCCGTTGAAGGCCATCACCGCCTGGCGGGCATTGGCGTCGGCGCCGCTCCACGAAGCGTAACGGCCGACGTTGAGCGCCGCCAGCGGGTCCGACAGCTCCATCAGCTCGGACAGCTGCGCAGGCGACAGCGTGCGCAGCGAGTCGATCAGCTGCGCCGAGCGGTCGAGGAACCGGGGCGTGGTGGAGAGCTTGGTTTTGACGGGTGTTTCGAAGTCGAGGGACTTGGCCGGCGACAGGACAATCAGCATAAAGAACGCAATGAACGACACAAAGACCGACATCATACCTTCCCCGCAGCGGATCGTGCTGGACACCAACGTCTGCCTCGACCTGTTCGTGTTCAAGGATCCGCGCTGGGCGCCGCTGCTGGCCGCGCTCGAAAGCGGGACCGTCGAAGCGGTGACGCGCGCCGACTGCCGCGACGAATACCGCTTCGTGCTGCACTACCCGCACCTGCCGGTCGACGACAGCACGCGCGCGCAGTCCGAAGAACGCTTCGATGCGCTGATCCGGGTGGTCGCGCCGGACGCGAAGCTCGTGCGGCTGCCCGTCTGCACCGACAAGGACGACCAGAAATTCCTGGAACTGGCGCGCGACGCCGGCGCCAGTGTGCTGATCACAAAGGACAAGGCGCTGCTCAAACTGGGACGCAAGACCTCGCAGGCCGGTATGTTCCGCATCATGGTCCCCGAGCTGTGGGTCAAGGAATCCACCGCCTCAGCTTCAGACCACTAGCCCCAAGACCGTCATCCCAGCGAAGGCTGGGATCCATACTCCGCATCCGAAGTCACAGTCGCGCTATCGTGGCGCGCGCGCCGAATGGATTCCAGCCTTCGCTGGAATGACGGTCTTCAGGCCACCGGAATTTATGCATGGCGGATCTGCGCATACCGTCACGGGTACATGCCAATTTCGACCGCCAGCTCTTAGACCGTCATCCCAGCGAAGGCTGGGATCCATACTCCGCATCAGAAGCCACAGTCGCACCATCGTGGCGCGCGCGCCGAATGGATTCCAGCCTTCGCTGGAATGACGGTCTTCAGGCCGAGGGATCAAAACAGGGCGCACCTGCGCATACCCCCCAGGGGTATATGGCAGGTTTGCCAGCGCAGGGGGATACTCCGGGCCGTATATGGCGAGTTTGTCGGTGGTGGGGGATACCCCCGGGGGTATCCGTGCCGGCGGCGCTGGTCAGCGGCGCGACTGGTCGAGGCGGCGCTCGACGAAGGTGCGCAGCTCCGGCGACAGCGTGCCGGTCGCCAGCGAGCGCGCGTACGCTTCAGCAGCTTCAGGCGCGCGCTTCTCGGCCTGCAGCGAGATGCCGAGGCCCATCCACCACACGCCATTGCCCGGCGCCGAGCGCACCGCGGACTGGTACTGCTCGATCGCTTCGCGATGGCGTTGCGCGCGTTGCAGCGCGCCGGCCAGGAAGCCCTGGTAATCGGCGTCGCCCTGCGCATACGGCAGGCTGCGCATCAGCGTTTCGATGCCGGTTGCGCCATGTTCGATCTGGAGGCGGGCCAGCAGCATCGCCATCGCCGGCTGGCGTGGATCGATCACCAGCCCGTTCTGGAGCACGCGCATCGCGTCCTCGGTGCGTTTCGCTTCAATCAGCAGCCCGACCAGGGTCTGGCGCGCGGCGTCATGGCGCGGCTCCGCCTGCAGTGCGTCTTCCAGCAGCGAAATCGATTCGCGAATGCGCCCTTCCTGCAGCGCGGTCGTTGCGCGGCGATACAAGCCTTCTGCCTGCTGCTGCGGCGACATTACCCTGCCCTGCACGACCGGGACGGAACCTGTGCGCGGCGCCGCCTTGGCTGGTTTTGGCGTGACGCGGGCCGTCGGCGCGCGTGATTGCGGTTCTGCGGTGGCATCTACTTCGATCACCGGCTCATCACTGGCCCGCCGCGCCGCCTTCGTGGGCGCAACTTCCGCTGCACGTGCGGCGGGCAACGCCCTGGCCGCCGATGCCTGTGGCGCGACCGGCTCGAACACTGCAGGTTGCGCCGCGTCCGCAGGAGGGGCGACGACAGGGTTCGGCGCCGGCGCCGCCACCACGGACGGCGTCACGGCAGCCACCTGCGCCGGCGACCGGGCGGCTGCATTGGTGAAGGTGACCGATGTCGCAGCCGGTTTCGGCGCGGGCCGCTGTTTATGGTAGAAGACCCACGCAGCATAGACACCGGCGCACAGCACCGCCGCCGCGACCACGGCGGTAATACTGGTGATGACCGTACTGGCCGACCGGCGGCGCGGGCGCGCCATCAGGTTAATCGTCGGTTCGTTACCGCCCTGTCCCTGCACACTGCGCGCGTCGAGGTCCTGCAACATCTTGTTAATCAGGCTCATCTGCTCAATGCCCAGGCAATCGAGCCACCGGCCAGCAGCAACGTCGCAAGCGCTGCGGCCCATGGCCACACCCTGCGTTTGATTTCGATGGTATCGCGCGCGGCCGCGGTGACGTGGGTTGCGCTGACCTGCTGCTTGCCCTGCCCATACGCGACCATCAGCGATTTATGCGCGAGGATGTTGATCAGGCGCGGCACGCCCTGGCTGACCGCGAACAGCTTTGACACCGCGCCCCGCGTGAACAGGCGGCTGCCGGTGTAGCCGGCGATGCGCAGGCGGTGCGCGAGGTAGTACTCGATGTCGTCGCGCGTCAGTGGCCCCAGATGATAGGAGAAGGTGATGCGCTGCGCCAGCTGGCGGATCGAATTGAGTTCCAGGTTGGCGTTCAGTTCCGGCTGGCCGAACAGGACGATCTGCAGCAGCTTGCGCTTCTCGGTCTCGAGATTGGTCAGCAGGCGCAGCGCTTCCAGGCTCTCGACCGGGATCGCCTGCGCTTCGTCCAGGCACAGCACCACCTGCTTGTCTTGCGCGGCCAGTTCCATCAGGCGCTGCGAGATCGACTTGAGAAGCTGGTGCTGGTCGACGTCCCGCTCCAGCTTGATCTCGAGTTCGTCCGCCAGCGCGAGCATCAGCGTACGCGGCTCAAGATAAGGATTAGGGATGTAGGCAGTGACGAAGTGATCCTCGAGCATGCCCATGAACTTGCGGCACAGGAGCGTCTTGCCGGTGCCGACTTCGCCGGTGATCTTGATGAATCCTTCGCCGTTACGCGCGGCCACCAGCAGCGTGTTCAGCGCTTCCTGCGAGTGCGGGCTGGTGAAGAAATAGCTGGTGTCGGGCGTGATCCCGAATGGCGTTTCGCGAAGGCCGAAGTGCGCGGTATACATTACTTGCCGCCTTTTTTGTTCGGGTTCAGGGCATCGATACGGCGCGATGTGTCGAGCAGGTTGTCGTTCCAGCTGCTGCCGCCTTCCACGATGGTCGGCTTGATCAGCACCACGAGTTCGCGCTTCTGGCTGACGCGCGACTTGTTCCCCATCAGGTTACCGAGGAGCGGAACACGGTTGGCGCCCGGCAGGCCACTGCTGTCGTTGGTCGCGGACTGACGCATCAGGCCACCGATCGCCACCACCTGGCCGTTCTGGCCACGCACGATGGTGTCGATCTCGGAGGTGTTCGACGCCGCCAACGGCAGGCTCATGGTCCCCAGCGTGCCGAGGTTGACCGACTTGCTGACGGTGTTGACCTGGCTGACCGACGGATGGACGTGCAGGACGATGTTGTCGTTCTCGTCGATCTGCGGCGTCACGTCGAGCACTACGCCGGAGAAGAACGGCTGCACCTGCACGCTTGGCGTGGTGGTGTTGCCGCCGGCGCCGGAGGTGGTCGTGGTGGTCACGCCGGTCACGAAGAATTCGTCGGTACCGACCTTGAGCAGCGCCTTCTGGTTATTGATCGCGGAGACGCGCGGGCTGGAGAGCACGTGCACCGTTCCCTGCGATTCCAGGAAGGAAAGCAGCGCCGCGAAATTCGAAGTCTGGAACGCCAGGCCGAACAAGGCGTTGTTGGTGCCGCTGTTGAGCGCGAGCGTGGAACCGGGAACCGCGGCCAGGCCGCCGCTGGTGAGCGCGCTGGCGACGCCGTCGATCAGCGGGCGCAGGACCGCGCCGCCGGAGCCGACACCCGACGATTGCTGCCCATGCCCGTTCATCGAGCCGAAGGAGGCCCAGTTGATCCCGCTCTGGAACGAATCGTTCAGTTCCACTTCGAGGATTTTCGCCTCCAGGATCACCTGGCGGTCGACCGACAGCTGCGTCGCTTTCAGGAACTGGTCCACGTTGCGCAATTCGTCCGGCATCGCGCGGATCACCAGCACGCCGGACTGCCCGTTCACGACAACGCTGCGGCCGGCTTCCTTGCCGACGATCGCTTCGATCGCCTCGCGCAGTTCGCGCCAGAAGTCGTTGCTGGAATCGGTGCGCACGTTCGCGCTCTCGGCCTGCTGGCCCTGGCGGTTGTTTGGATTGTTCTGGTCGTTCTGGTTCTGGCCCTGGTTATTCTGGCCGGTACCGCCCTGCCCGTTCTGCTGGTTCTGGCCGTTCGGGTTGTTGCCGGTCTGGCTGATCGAGGTCGCCGACACGCGCAGGCTGGACGAGCCCTGGCGCAGGCCCACCAGGTAGTTGACCCGATACATCCGGGTCTGCATCGTCAGCGGACGGATGTAGATGCGGGTGCCTTCGATGGTGTAGTCGTAGCCGTACAGTTCGCGCACCGCGTCCAGCGCTTCGACCAGCGTGACGTCCTTGAGGTTGGCCGAGATCGAACCGGTGACCTGCGGGCTGACCAGCATGTTGTAGCGCGTACCCGCCACCAGCGAATTGAAGAACTGCTGCGCCGGGACGTCGTTGAAGGCGACGTCGAAGCGTTCGTCCAATGCCTGGCGCGCCTTCGGCATCTGCTGCGCGAGTTCCGACACCGGCGGCAGCAGCGCCTTCGAGACCATGTCGTCCAGCTGCGCCGAAGCCACCGGCTTGGCCGCCGACTCGACTTCCGCCCGGATCGCATCGTAGGTCGTGCTTTGGGGGGCGCTGCAGCCACCAAGCGCGAAAACGGCGGCGACACAGCAAAGCTTCAGGAGAATTGTTCGCATGCTTTTCCGTTTGTTCTTTATCGTTGCCTGCTTCGTGCATTGGCCGGAGCGGCTGGGTATAACTTTAATACTTCCTTCGCGGTGCCGCGCACCAGCACCACCTGCGTCGGCGTGATGCTGGCCACGAGCGCGCCGCGATGCTGCTGGCCCTGGCGCACGGTATGACCGTCGATCACCGCGACCCGGCGCTTGGTCGAGATCAGCACCGACTGCAGGCGCGGCCCGGCCACTGGTTCGGCTTCGGCCCCGCCTGCGGCGCCTGCCGGCACGGGCCGCATGGCGGCCGGCGGCTCGGTCGGATCGCGCATCTGCGCCGAAGCCGGAAATGCCAGCGCGAGCGCCAGTGCACAGCATACAGGAGCTTGCCTCATAGCTTCATCCAATCTTTTTCGAGGCTCAGCGTAAACAGCGTCAGCGTCAGGCGCGACTGCGGGTATTTACTGGCGTCGAGCTTCGCCCTGCCCCAGATCAGCCGTACCGGCATCGCTTCCAGCGCGCTCATATAGTTGACCATGTCAACGTATCCGCCTTCAAGCGTCAGCTCGACGCCGTGGCGGTAGATCAGCTCGGGCGCCTTGGCTACCGGCGCCGCCACGACCGCGGCGGGGGCCGGCGCTGGCGGCGGCGTCACTTTGGCTGCCAGGCGCGCGACTTCCGGCGGAAGCATGCCTGCGCCGGGCGCGCCAGGCGCGGTTGCAGCGCCAGCGGCCGTTGCGCCCGCGGCGGTGTTTTGCGCTGGCGGCGCGCCGGCCGCCGGGGGCTGCAGGACGCCTGCCGGCAGGGTCTCGGACAGTCCGGTCACCGGCAGCGTTTGCAGGGAGACCAGGCGCAGCTTGCCGTTCGAGCGCAGCATTCTTTCCAGCAGCGGCGCGATCTGCTCCGGCTGGACCAGGCTCTCCGACATCTCGCGCATGCTCTTGCCAAGGCGGTTGACTTCAGCGTCGAGCGTCTTCAGGCGGGCACGGTTGGCGTCGTCGGGATCGATCTGCGCATTTTTCACCAGCGCGTCGATCTGACCTTCGATCTGGACGATGGCGTTCTGCTGCTGGGCGATCTGCGCCGCCAGTTGCTCCTGCTGTTCAAACGAAGGCGCGAGGACGAACGAGACGACCGCATACACCACGCCGGCCAGCACCGCGGCGAACAGCATGATCCGTTCGCGCAGCGATAGCGCGTCTACCCTGGTCGACAGGCGGATCCAGAACTGCTTCATCCGCCGCTCCCGTTTTGCGCGTTAAGGCTGAACTCGACGTAGCGCACCGCAGGCCGCGTCTCCGCGCCTGCCGTCGCCGCAGCCGCTTCGCCGCCGGACGGCGTCGTGATCTGCAGGCTACCGAAGCTCTTGCCCTTCAATACGGCTTCGCCAGACAGCTTCGAGATGTAGCCGGGGACCAGTTCCGCCTCGCTGGCGCGTCCGTCGATGCTGATCTCCTGGCCGGCGCCATCGATGGTCAGGCCGGTCAGCCAGAGGCCGGGGGCGTCCTGGCGGGCGAAGGCGCGGAAGTAGTCGGAGTAGCCGCGCGTGTTACCGAAGGCGCCCCGTTCGAGCACGTCGTCGGCCTGGCGCAAGGCGTTCAGCTGCAGCTCGCGTGCCGCGACCTGCGCCGCCAGTCCCGCATCCAGGGGCTTGGGCGCCAGCTCCACTTCTACCGCCTTCAGCCTGGCCTGGCGGCGCTCCAGCTGCCGCGCGGCCTGGTCGGCCTGCTCCTGCAGCTGCGATACGCTGTACTGGCTGTACCACGCCAGCGTCGCCAGGCCGAGGCCCAGCACGCCGAGCGCGTGCGCCATCGCCAGCGACGTGAAGATCTTGCGCTGCTTGAGGAATACCGGGTTGAAGAGGTTGATCTGCTGGCTCACAGCTTGACCTCCTCGTGGCGCAACGCTGCGCCGATCGTCAGGAAGAACCGCTGCTGCATGGCGGGGTCGGACAGCTCCGGCGCCGCCGCGATATCGAGGACGGTGCCAAGGTCGAGCGATTCGACCGGCAGGTACAGGTTGCTGGCAAGGTAGGCCGGCAGGCCGTCGGCCGCGAACGGCGCGAGCACCAGCTTCGGTACGTTGATGTAGTGGTACTGGCGGTCGAAGTGGTCGAGCGAACGCTGCAGCTCGAGCGTGATCTTGTCAAAGGTCGCGGTGCGTGCGTCCAAACCGCCTTCGGCCAGCTGCGCCACAGGCACATCAATGCGGCGCGACAGGTAAAGCTCGCCGCGGTAGGTGACTGTCAGCAAGCCGCCGTCCTCGTTGAACGACAGCATGGCCAGGCCGCGGCCTTCCGGCTCCATCAGCGCTGCGATGTTCCGCTGAGCCATTTCCGGGATATCGATGACAGTGACGCCGATCTTGGCATCGCCCAGCAGCGCCATACGCTGGCGCACCACGGTGTTGCGCGCGGCGACGGCCAGCATGTTGTGGGTACGGCCAGGGGCGTTGGGCTCGACCGGGACATCCAGCACGTCGATGGTCGCGTCGTCGACGTGGAAGTCCAGCATGTCCTTCAGCCGCCAGCGGATGGCGGTGCGCAGTTCGTCAGGCGGCACATTGGGGGCTTCGACCGACAGCACCTGGTAGTCGCGCCCGCCGAGCAACGTGCTGCACTGGTAGCTGCCGGTACGCAATTCTTTGCCGATTCTTTCGAGCTCGTCGGGGCCGACATTGCCGGCGTACCAAGCGCAAAAGCTGACCATCGGCATGCCATTGACGGTCCGCTTCACATAGGCGGCGCTGACGCCGTCGGCGTGAAACGCCAGCGTGAGCCAACCGTCGATGATCTTTGCTCGTCTAAAGAATTGCATGCGCAGTCAAATAAAGAGGAAGTCCGCATTAGGAGTTCCGAATAATTGCTTGATTATATTGGGAAACTTACCAGTTTCATACTAATTGTTCGAGGGATCCCCGGTGTTCGACGGAACGTGGCAAAAAACCGTCAATACACCTCGCGAATGTAGTCCAGCGGGACCTTGCGGAAGCCGAAACTGAGCTTCGCCTTAGTGCTCGGGAG
>DASTVB010000059.1:0-3898 GCA_035759315.1 Telluria sp.
AGCTGCAGGACGAAGTGGCCGACACCATGCTGCTGGTGATGCGCGTGTACTTCGAGAAGCCGCGCACCACCACCGGCTGGAAGGGCTACATCAACGATCCGGACATGGACGACTCCTTCCGCGTCAACGTGGGCATGGAAAAGGCGCGCCAGTTCCTGCTGGACGTGTGCGAGATCGGCCTGCCGACCGCCACCGAAGCGCTCGACCCAATCTCGCCGCAGTACCTGGGCGACCTGATCGCATGGACCGCGATCGGCGCGCGCACCACCGAATCGCAGACGCACCGCGAGATGTCGTCGGGGCTGTCCACGCCGGTCGGCTTCAAGAACGGCACCGACGGCGACATCAGCATCGCGATCAACGCCATCCTGTCGTCCGCGCATCCGCACTCCTTCCTCGGCATCGACGTGAACGGCAACGCGGCGATCATCCGCACGCGCGGCAACGGCTACGGGCACGTCGTGCTGCGCGGTGGCGGCGACCGTCCCAACTACGACTCCGTCTCGATCAAGATCGCCGAGCAGTCGCTGCTCAAGAACCAACTGCCACCGAACCTGGTGGTGGACTGCTCGCACGCCAACAGCTACAAGAAGCCCGAGCTGCAGCCGCTCGTGATGCAGGACGTGATCCAGCAGATCAAGCACGGCAACAGCTCGCTGGTGGGCGTCATGATCGAATCGAACATCGTCGGCGGGCGGCAGGACATCCCGCGCGACCTGTCGCAGCTGATCTACGGCTGCTCCGTCACCGATGGCTGCATCGGCTGGGAAGACACGGTGGAGATGCTGCGCTCCGCCCACGCCGAGCTCCTCCAGCGCCCGTAATGGGCCAAGGGGACCGTCCCCGCAGGGGACTGTCCCCCGGTGTTCGGAATGTAAGGTTAAGCGCGCAATCCGTCGATGCGCCACCACCAGTGGGCGAAATCAAACACCGGGGGACGGTACTGCCGCCTTGGCGCCTGCGGGGACAGTCCCCAACGGCGCCCACCGCGCTGGTTTACAATGGCGGGTTACTTATTCACGGCAGCTGGCATTCCATGATCGTTCTAGGCGTCGAATCTTCTTGCGATGAAACCGGGCTCGCGTTGTACGACACACAACGCGGCCTGCTCTCGCACGCCCTGCACTCGCAGGTCGCCATGCACGAGGAATACGGCGGCGTGGTGCCGGAACTCGCCTCGCGCGACCACATCCGCCGCGCGATCCCGCTGCTGCAGGAAGTGCTCGCCCAGGCCAACGTCGACATGAAGGACGTCGACGCCATCGCCTACACCCAGGGCCCCGGCCTTGCCGGCGCGCTGCTGGTCGGCTCCTCGATCGCCTGCAGCCTTGGCCTCGCCACCGACAAGCCGGTGCTCGGCGTGCACCACCTCGAAGGCCACCTGCTCTCGCCGCTGCTGGCGAAAGAGCCGCCCGAATTCCCCTTCATCGCCCTGCTCGTCTCGGGCGGCCACACGCAGCTGATGCGCGTGGATGGCGTCGGCCAGTACACGCTGCTCGGCGAAACGCTGGACGACGCGGCCGGCGAAGCATTCGACAAATCGGCCAAGCTGCTCGGCCTCGGCTACCCCGGCGGCCCCGCGATTTCGCGCCTCGCCGAATTCGGCGACCCGACCGCCTACAAGCTGCCGCGCCCGATGCTGCACTCGAAGGACTTCAACTTCAGCTTCTCCGGCCTGAAGACCGCGGTGCTCACCGTGGTCAAGAACCAGGGCACGACCAACATCTGCGACCAGGACAAGGCCAACATCGCGCGCGGCTTCGTCGACGCGATCGTCGACGTGCTGACCGCGAAGTGCGTCAGCGCCCTGAAGCACACTGGCCTCAAGCGTCTCGTAATTGCAGGTGGAGTTGGCGCCAATGCGCAGCTGCGCGCCTCACTGAACGAGGCGGCTGCGCGCAAGCGCTTCAAGGTGTACTACCCGGAGCTGGAATTCTGCACCGACAACGGCGCGATGATTGCGTTTGCGGGCGCCATGCGCCTGCAGATCAACCCGGACGCGGCGAAGCGCGACTACTCCTTCAACGTGCTGCCGCGCTGGCCGCTGGACGACATCAAGGTAGTCTAAGCATAGGAAGGGGCCTGCCCCTAAGCGCCAAGGCGGCAGTACTCTCCCCTGCTTTTCGTGGCGACCCCACGAAAGTCAAAGGCTGGGGACAGTCCAAAAGGGACAGTCCCCCTCACTCGTGCGTAGCGATCTGCAGCAGCGCCTGCTCGAACACTTCCGGAGGCTGTCCGCCGCTGATCAAATGCCGGTCGTTGACGATCACGGCAGGCACCGAATTGATGCCTGCGCGGTGATAGAACGCCTCGCGCTCGCGCACCTCCTTCGCAAATTCATCGGACGACAGAATCGCCTTCGCGCGCTCCTCATCCAGCCCCGCCTCGCGCGACACGCGCTGCAGTACCTCGTGCGAGCCCGGGTCCTCCCCTTTGGTGAAGTAGGCGTCGAACAGCGCCAGCTCCATCGCGTGCTGCTTCCCTTCGAGCCCGGCCCAGTGCAGGATGCGGTGCGCGTCGAAGGTGTTGTAGATGCGCGAACGCTTGTCGAGGTTGAAGGTGAAGCCGAGCGCTTCGCCACGCGCACGGATGCCCTCGCGGTTGTGGGCGGCCTGCTCCTCCGTCATGTTGTACTTCTGCATCAGGTGCTCGGACATGTCCTGGCCGCCTGTCGCCATCTGGGGATTCAGCTCGAACGGCTGGAAGTGCAGGTCCGCCGTCACCTGGCCGTTGAGACGCGTCAGCGCCTGCTCCAGCGACTTGAGGCCGATGATGCACCAGGGGCAGGACACGTCGGAAACGAAATCGATTTTCAGCTGCTTCATGGGGCCTCCGCTCAAAACACAACCATAGCAAAAAGTGACGGCATCTGCCGGGGACTGTCCCGTCGGGGCTGTCCCCTGCCTTTCGAATTTGTCCGATTCTGCACAATATGTGTCGGATCCGACAAAAGGCGGGGGACAGTCCCGGAGGGACAGTCCCAAAAAAAGGGGACGTACCCCTATTCCCGCGAAGGAATAGGGGTACGTCCCCTTTTTGCTGGACGGTTACTTTTTCTTGGCGACGCCGGCGGCTTTGCTGCCGATGCGGCTTTCCTTGCCGGCGATGAGATTGGCGATGTTGCCGGCGTGGCGATACACCAGAAGGAAGCTCATGGCGATGACGGCGAACAGGATTTCGTCGACGCCGTACATCAGGCCGTAGAAGAAGGGGGCGAACACCGACGCGATCAGCGCCGCCAGCGAGGAGTAGCGCGTGGCATAGGCGATGATCAGCCAGGTCGCCAGCGTCGCCAGGCCCAGCCACGGGTTCAGGCCCAGCAGGATGCCGAGCGCGGTCGCGACGCCCTTGCCGCCCTTGAAGCGGAAGAACACCGGATACAGGTGGCCAAGGAACACGGCGATGCACACCAGCGCGATGGTGCCGTCGCCGACGCCGTACTGCTCGGCATAGCGGATCGCCAGCCAAACCGCCAGCCAGCCCTTGAAGCCGTCGCCCAGCAAGGTGGCGATCGCCGCCTTCTTGTTGCCGCTGCGCAGGACGTTGGTCGCGCCCGGGTTCTTGGAGCCGTAGGTGCGCGGGTCGGACAAGCCCATCAGCTTGCTCACCACCACCGCAAAGGAAATCGAGCCGATCAGGTAAGCCACGATCGTGAACACAAGCGTCGTCATCTTTTTTCTATCCCCTCTTCTTATAAGTATCAGCGCCCCGGAAAAAGGGGCTGCTGAATATACACTATTCTTCCAGCGCGCAGCTGACCGCTTTTGCCTTCAGAAGGTCCACCAGCACCTGCGGCGCGATGCCGACCAGGTATCCGCGCCGCCCGCCGTTGATGTACAGCTTGGGCAGCGCCAGAATCGATTCGTCCACATACACCGGCAGCGGCTTGCGCGTGCCG
>DASTVB010000060.1:0-11143 GCA_035759315.1 Telluria sp.
ATATAATGCACCGCACAATTTTCAGGCATAATGCGCGTTCAGTTTTGGTGCGTCACTAGGAGCCGCGATGGTTACAGCTGTTTATCCGGGAACATTCGATCCCCTGACCCGTGGTCATGAAGACCTGGTGCGCCGCGCATCGGGCCTGTTCGACACCCTCGTGGTTGGCGTTGCCGACAGCAAGAACAAGCGCCCCTTCTTCGACCTCGACGAGCGCCTCGAGATCGCCAACGAAGTGCTTGGCCACTACCCGAACGTCAAGGTGGAAAGCTTTTCCGGCCTGCTGAAAGACTTCGTGCGCCAGCACGACGCGCGCGTGATCGTGCGCGGACTGCGCGCTGTATCCGACTTCGAGTACGAGTTCCAGATGGCGGGCATGAACCGCTACCTGCTGCCGGACGTCGAAACGCTGTTCCTCACGCCTTCCGACCAGTACCAGTTCATCTCCGGCACCATCGTGCGCGAGATTGCGATGCTGGGCGGCGACGTCTCCAAATTCGTATTCCCGTCGGTGGACCGCTGGCTGCAAAAGAAGATCGCAGCCATGAAAACGGAAAACCAGGCGTAACGCGCAAGAAGCAACATGGCACTCATCATCACCGACGACTGCATCAACTGCGACGTGTGCGAGCCCGAGTGCCCGAACGACGCAATCTCGATGGGTCCGGAAATCTACGTCATCGATCCTTCCAAGTGCACCGAATGCGTCGGCCACTTCGACGAACCGCAGTGCGCCACGCTGTGCCCGGTCTCCTGCATTCCGCAAGATCCCGCACACCCGGAAAACAAGGACCAGCTGATGACCAAGTACCTGCGCCTGGTCTCCTCCAAAGCCTGATTCCGGGGACTGTCCCAGCCTTTCGCTGGGCACGTGCTATCCTGCCCCGACGGAGAGCGCCATGCCAGACACCCAGCAAACAGACCAGCCGCTGCCGAATGCGGTCAGCGAAAACATCGAAACGATTGCCGACTTCTGCGCCCGGCATGAGATGGCCAAATCCGCCCCGCAGGCGATAATCGAACGCTTCAGCCTGGTCGTTGGCAGTCCCGGCTACGTGGTCGCCAGCGTGATGTTCATCGTCGCCTGGATCGGATGGAACCTGATTGCAAAGGCGAGCGGCGGCAGCGTGATCGACGAGCCTCCCTTCTTCTGGCTGCAGGGGATCATCGCCGTCAATGCCTTCATCATCTCCACCACCGTGCTGATCCGCCAGAACCACGCCGCCAAGCTGGCCGAGCACCACGTGCACCTCGACCTGCAGCTCAGCCTGCTAACCGAGAAGAAGGCGAGCAAGATCATCGAACTCCTCGAACAGCTGCGCGCCGACCTGCCGGTTCGGCACGGCCGCGATCCGGAGGCGGAAGAACTGCAGCGGTCGGCCGATCCAAAAGCAGTGCTGTCAGCGATCGAAAACGAGCGTCCGTAACGGCGGTGGCAGCTCATCTGTCACCGGCTGTAAAAAGCTGCGCGATACAGAAAGCATAGTGGTATATTTCATCGACGAAACGCTTTCGTCTGATGAGCGCGCACGCGCGTCCTGAAGTCATAGCGGGGGTGCCAGCACCCACAACCCTAATAATCAATAATGGAGACATCATGACTACCTTCAGCTTCAAATCCGTACTCGCCGGACTGTGCATGGCAGTGGCATTTACCGGCGCTAGCGCTGCGGAAGTGGGCGGCATCCGCTTCACCGATACCGCGAACGTTGCCGGAAAGGAACTCAAGCTGAACGGCGCCGGCCTGCGCACCAAGTTCTTCATCAAGGTCTACGCGGCCGGCCTGTACCTGGCGGAGAAGAGCAGCAACGTCGCACAGATCCAGAAGATGGAAGGCCCGCGCCGCGTCCAGCTGGTGATGATGCGTGAACTGTCGTCGGAAGACTTCGGCAAGGCTTTCATGGACGGCCTGAACGCCAACACCAGCGACCAGGAGCGTTCGGCGCTGATGGGCCAGACCATGCAGATGGGTAAAGTGTTCGCGATGGTGCAAACCCTGAAGAAGGGCGACGTGCTGTTCCTCGACTGGATCCCTGGCACCGGCACCGTGACCTCGCTGAACGGCCGCAAGATCGGCGAAACGATCCCTGACATCGCCTTCTACAATGCGCTGCTGCGTATCTGGATCGGCGACAAGCCGGCCGATTCCAGCCTCAAGCCGCAGCTGCTCGGCCTGAAATAAAACCGCTACCCTAAAAACCGTCATCCCAGCGAAGGCTGGGATCCATGCCGAGTTGGCAAATCGACTCAATCTTGTTGGACGCTGGGCACGGATCCCAGCCGGCCGGGATGACGGAATAAAAAACGCGGCGCCGGTTTTCACCGGTCGCCGCGTTTTTTTAAGCCTGGAAAGCTTAGCCGCGGGACGCCATCGCGCGCAGTTCGGCAGCGTGGCTAGGGCAGTTGGAAGAATTGATGGCGCGCTGGACCAGCATCCGGTCGCGCATGGTCGCGCGCGCGGCACGCTCTTCATGGCTCAGGCGTGGCTTGACGACCAGCAGCAAGGCCTTGGCCACACCGGTCAGCAGGGGGCGGAAGAACACGACCGCACTTGCGATGGCAAACATGCTTAGGATGAACGACGAACTCACGATAACTCTCGGATTTGTATGTATGGGATGAAGGATCATACCGCGCTGCAACATATAAATCTAATTCCGTTTTCGGATGTTTGTTATATGATTCGTGAATGCAGATAACTGGCTGACAAATGAGTTTCCTGACCCTTGACCTGAACCTGCTGCGCGTATTCGACGCAGTGATGACAGAACAGAACCTGACCCGCGCTGCCGGCCACCTCGCCATGACGCAGCCGGCCGTGTCCAACGCCATCAAGCGCCTGCGCGAAAGCCTGGGCGACGAGCTGCTGATCCGCACCGCCTACGGCGTCAAGCCGACCCCGCGCGCCGAAGCGCTGTGGCCGGCCGTGCGCCAGGCGTTGGCCAGCCTCGAAGCGGCGGTCTCGCCCGAAACCTTCGACGTGTCGAAAGCGCAGGCGACGTTCCGCATGGCGATGGCCGACGCGACCGCCGCCTTCTGGCTGCCCTCCCTGATGCGCTCGGTCGAAGCCGAAGCGCCCAACGTCAACGTGCGCATGGTGCCGCTGACCACGCGCGAGCCGCGTCCGATGCTGCTGCGCGGGGACATCGACCTCGCGGTCGGCTTCTTCCCGGGCGTGGCGGCGCAGCTGGCGGGCGACGTCAGCTCGCCGATCCGGCACGAGCGCCTGTATTCCGGGCAGTACGTCGGCGTGATGCGCAAGGACCATCCGCTGGCGCAGGGCGAACTGACGCTGGACGACTATTGCGCGGCGAACCACCTGCTGGTGAGCTTCTCCGGGCGCGCGCATGGCCTGGTCGACGAAGCGCTGGCCCAGCTGGGGCGCGAGCGCCGCATTCGCCTGACCGTGAACCAGTTCTTTACCGCGGGACGCGTGGTGGCCAACTCTGACCTGATTACCGTGCTGCCGCGCCACCTGATTTCATCGACCGGCATGGCAGAGCTGCTGGTGACCAAGGAACTGCCGTTCCCGATGCCGGCGGTGCACCTCGACATGCTGTGGCATGAACGGGATGCGCGTAGTCCGGCACACAAGTGGCTGCGCGCGCACCTCGAAAGCATGAGCGCATCGGCTCCCGGCCAGGCCGCCATGGGCCAGATCTGAGGAGGGGACTGTCCCCAAAGGGGACCGTCCCCCGGTGTTTTATATCCGCCGATACGCCCAAACTTCGGGGGACGGTCCCCTGCGGGGACAGTCCTCTGTAACGCTTACTTGATGGGGAGCTTGGTGGTGTTCTTGACCTCTTCCATCACCGCATAGGTGTGCGTCTCGCGCACCCCCTTCTGCAGCAGGGTCTTGCCCAGGAATTCGCGGTACGCCGCCATGTCCTTTACGCGCGCCTTGACCAGGTAGTCGAAGCCGCCCGCCACCATGTGGCACTCGAGCACCTCCGGAATCACCTGCACGCTGTTCTTGAACGCGTCGAACACTTCCGGCGTCGTGCGGTCCAACACCACTTCGATGAAGACGAGCAGCGCCACGTCGAGCAGCTGCGGATTGAGCTGGGCCGTGTAGCCCATGATGTAGCCAGCTTCGTGCAGCTTGCGTACACGTTCCAGGCAGGCGGCGGGGGAGAGGTTGACCCGTGCGGCAAGTTCGACGTTACTGATGCGGCCGTCGTTCTGAAGCTCAGACAGGATCTTCTTGCTGATTTTGTCCAGCATCCCACACTCTCCTTTTAATATTATTCGGTGAAATTGTCTCACCAAAAACTATCTATTGCCACCACTTCGTATTACCAGAATTAATCTGTAAGAATTCCCACTACAATCGAATCATCTTTTCGCGCAGCAAGCGCCGCTCGCCCTCTTCGCAAGGCGACAGCGGCGCTTGGCTGCGCGTTCGACCATTGACCTGTTTTTATTGAAGAGTTTTCTATGCAAATTGGCGCTTCCTCAGCCACCGCGTTCACCCCGTTCCAGGCCCTGCTCGACGAAACCCGCCCATCCCAGAGCGCACTGCGCGATGCCGTCACGTCGGCCTATCGCCGCGACGAACGCGAAGCGGTCCACTGGCTGCTGGACCAGGGTGCCGTCGCCCGTCCGGAAGCGCAGACGCTGGCCGCCCGCCTGGTCACCGCGGTGCGCGAAAAGCGCACCCGCTCCTCGGGCGTGGACGCGCTGATGCACCAGTTCTCGCTGTCGTCGGAAGAAGGCGTGGCGCTGATGTGCCTGGCCGAAGCGCTGCTGCGCATCCCGGACAGCGCCACCGCCGATCGCCTGATCGCCGACAAGATCAGCAAGGGCGACTGGCGCCGCCACCTGGGCGAATCGCCTTCGCTGTTCGTCAACGCGGCGACCTGGGGCCTGCTCATCACCGGCAAGCTGGTCACCACCAGCAGCGAAACCTCGCTCACCTCGGCGCTGACGAAGCTGATCAGCAAGGGCGGCGAGCCGCTAATCCGCAAGGGCGTGGACCTGGCGATGCGCATGCTGGGCAACCAGTTCGTCACCGGCCAGACCATCGACGAAGCGCTGAAGAACAGCCGCGCCAACGAGGAACGCGGCTACCGCTATTCCTACGACATGCTGGGCGAGGCCGCGCTGACCGAAGCGGACGCACAGTTTTACTACAGCGCCTACGAGACCGCGATCCACGCGATCGGCAAGGCATCGAACGGCCGCGGCATCAAGGACGGCCCGGGCATCTCGATCAAGCTGTCGGCGCTGCACCCGCGCTACAGCCGCGCACAGTACGCCCGCGTGATGCAGGAGCTGCTGCCGCGCGTGCGCAGCCTGGTCCTGCTGGCCTACCAGTACAACATCGGCGTGAACATCGACGCTGAGGAAGCCGACCGCCTCGAGATTTCGCTCGACCTGATGGAAGGCCTGGCCTTCGATCCTGAGCTGAAAGGCTTCGAGGGCATCGGCTTCGTGGTGCAGGCCTACCAGAAGCGCTGCCCGTTCGTGATCGACTACCTCGCTGACCTGGCCCGCCGCAGCGGCCAGAAATTCATGGTGCGCCTGGTGAAGGGCGCTTACTGGGACTCCGAGATCAAGCGCGCGCAGGTCGACGGCATGCCGGGCTATCCGGTATACACCCGCAAGGTGTACACCGACCTGTCCTACCTCACCTGCGCCAGCAAGCTGCTGGGCATGACCGACGTGATCTACCCGCAATTCGCCACGCACAACGCGCACTCGCTGTCCGTGATCTACACCTGGGCGCAGCAGCGCGGCGTGGACGACTACGAATTCCAGTGCCTGCACGGCATGGGCGAAACGCTGTACGACCAGGTCGTCGGCAAGGAAAACCTCGGCAAGGCATGCCGCATCTACGCGCCGGTCGGCTCGCACGAGACGCTGCTGGCCTACCTGGTGCGCCGCCTGCTGGAAAACGGCGCCAACTCCTCGTTCGTCAACCAGATCGTGGACGCCAATGTCCCGATCGACGCGCTGATCGCCAACCCGATCGAAGCGGCGCGTGCGCAGGGCGGCGAGCCGCATCCGCACATTCCGCTGCCGCGCGCGCTGTTCGGCGCCGAGCGCCCGAATTCGTCCGGCCTGGACCTGACCAACGAACACCTGCTCCGCAACCTGTCGACGGCGCTGGCCGGGCAGGGCGCGCACAGCGCAGCGCCGCTGATCGCCGGGCAAGTGAGCACCGGCGCGGCATCGCAGCCGGTCGTCAATCCGGCCCAGCACCAGGACATCGTCGGCCACGTCGTCGAAGCGCAGGCTGCGGACGTTGAAACCGCGCTCGCCGCAGCCGCGGCGCATGCCCCGGAATGGGCGTCGATGGATGCCGGCCGCCGCGCAGCGATCATCGCGCGCGTGGGCGACCTGTTCGAAGAACGCTGCGCCGAACTGATGGCGCTGGCCGTGCGCGAAGCCGGCAAATCCCTTCCGAACGCGATCGCCGAGGTACGCGAAGCGATCGATTTCCTGCGCTATTACGCGGTGCAGGCGGCCGGTTCGCCGCAGCCGCAGGCACTGGGCCCGGTGGTATGCATCAGCCCGTGGAACTTCCCGCTGGCGATCTTCACCGGCCAGGTGGCAGCCGCGCTGGTCGCCGGTAACGTGGTCCTGGCCAAGCCGGCGGAACAGACCCCGCTGATCGCATGGCGCTCGGTGCAGATGTTCCTCGAGGCTGGCGTTCCCGCCGCCGCGCTGCAGTTCCTGCCCGGCCGCGGCGAAGTCGTTGGCGCCGCCCTCACCGGCGACGCGCGCGTGCGTGGCGTGATCTTCACCGGTTCGACCGAAGTCGCGCAGCTGATCAACCGCACGCTGGCGGCACGCTCGGTGCGCGAAGGCCGCGACATTCCGCTGATCGCCGAAACCGGCGGCCAGAACGCGCTGATCGTCGACTCGTCGGCACTGCCTGAGCAGGTGGTGCAGGACGTGATGACCTCCGCGTTCGACAGCGCCGGCCAGCGCTGCTCGGCGCTGCGCGTGCTGTTCCTGCAGGAAGATATCGCGGACAAGACCCTCAGGATGCTCAAGGGCGCGATGAAGGAACTGCGCGTCAGCGTTCCGGACCGCCTGTCCACCGACATCGGTCCCGTCATCGACGCCGAAGCGCAGGCCAACCTGCTGAGCCACATCGAGCGCATGAAGGGCAGCGCGAAGTCGTTCTACCAGCTCGAACTGCCTGGGATGGACGGAACCTTCGTGCCGCCGACCGTGATCGAGATCGGTTCGCTGTCCGAACTGACCTACGAAGTATTCGGCCCGGTGCTGCACGTGGTGCGCTACAAGCGCGCCGACCTGGCCAAGGTGGTCGAGTCGATCAACCAGACCGGTTACGGCCTGACGCTGGGCGTCCACTCGCGCATCGACGAGACCATCGATTTCGTCGCGTCGCGCGCGCACGTCGGCAATATCTACATCAACCGCAATATCGTCGGTGCTGTGGTGGGGGTGCAGCCGTTCGGCGGCGAAGGCAAGTCCGGCACCGGCCCGAAAGCGGGCGGTCCGCTCTACCTCAAGCGCCTGCAGGCCAACGCGCCGGCACTGATGGCGCAAGAACATGCTGCCGTGCCTGCACTCGACGCGCTGCTCAACTGGTGCCGCGCGCAGGGTCAGTCCGAAACGGTGGCGCTGGCCGAGCAGTATGGCCGCACCACGCTGCTGGGCGCATCACTCCCGCTGCCGGGTCCTACCGGCGAGCGCAACACGCTGGCGTTCGCATCGCGCGGCGCGGTGGTATGCGCGGCAACCAGCCGTGGCGCCCTGCTGAACCAGGTCGCGGCGAGCCTTGCGACCGGAAACCTGGCGGTGGTACCCGAGTTCGCGGCCGATGCCGTGCCGGCCGACCTGCCGCGCGAAGTGCTGGCGCGGATCGAGCGCGTGGCGGACCTCGCGTCCTACCAGGGCGATTTCCAGATCGTGCTGGCCGAAACCGAACTGGCTCCGCGCCTGCGCGGCGAGCTGGCTTCGCGCGACGGCTCGATCGTGGGCGTCATCGAGACCACCGCCGGCGGCACGATTCCGCTGTGGCGCCTGGTTGCGGAGCGCGCCCTGTGTGTCAACACGACGGCGGCGGGCGGCAACGCAAGCCTGATGACGCTGGGATTGTAATGATGTAAAACGTAAAAAAGTCGCCGCGGTCTCTATGCGTCGCACCGTCGTCCCAGCCTTCGCTGGGATGACGGCAGGCTTAAGGCAGGCCGGCGTGGCAATTGTAGGTCACTCACCCAAGGAGCTTCAAAAATGATTGTAGGCGTTCCAAAAGAGATCAAGAACCATGAATACCGCGTCGGCCTGACTCCACCCAGCGTCAAGGAGCTGACCTCGCGCGGCCACTCCGTGCTGGTTCAGGCCAATGCCGGCGCCGAGATCGGCCTGTCGGACGAAGAGTACGTGGCCGCCGGCGCTACCGTGGTCGCCACCGCGAAGGAGATTTTCGAGCGCGCGGAGATGATCGTGAAGGTCAAGGAGCCGCAGCCGGTTGAGTGCGCGATGCTGCGCCCAGGCCAGATCCTCTACACCTACCTGCACCTCGCGCCGGATCCTGAGCAGACCGCTGCGCTGGTAAAGTCGGGCGCCATCTGCATCGCCTATGAAACCATCACCGGCGCGGGCGGCGGCCTGCCGCTGCTGGCGCCAATGAGCGAGGTGGCGGGACGCATGTCGATCCAGGCCGGCGCGGCGCACCTCGAAAAATCGAAGGGCGGCATGGGCCTGCTGCTGGGCGGCGTGCCTGGCGTGGCCCCGGGCCACATCGTTATCATCGGCGCCGGCGTGGTTGGCACCAACGCGCTGCAGATGGCTGTCGGCACCGGTGCGCGTGTGACGGTACTCGACAAGAGCATCGACCGCCTGCGCCAGCTGGACCTCGTGTTCGGCAACCGCATCACCACGCTGCACTCCAATGCGCATTCGATCGAGGAATCGGTGCTCTCGGCGGACCTGGTGATCGGCGGCGTGTTGGTTCCGGGCGCGGCGGCTCCCAAGCTGGTGACGCGCGAAATGATCGGCAAGATGAAGAAGGGCGCCGTTATCGTCGACGTGGCGATCGACCAGGGCGGCTGCTTCGAAACCTCGCATGCGACCACCCATGCCGAACCGACCTACGTGGTCGACGGCGTGATCCACTACTGCGTGGCGAACATGCCAGGCGCTGTGGCGCGCACCTCCACCTTCGCACTGAATAACGCCACCATCGGGCACGCGGTCGCGCTGGCCGACAAGGGCTGGCAGAAGGCGCTGCGCGAGGATCCGCACCTGCGCAATGGCCTGAACGTCTGCCAGGGCAAGGTGACCTACGAAGCGGTGGCCACCTACCTCAATTACGAGTACACGCCGGCCGACGTCATGCTTGGCTAAACCGCATCACGATGTAGTACGAATAGCGCGCGGCGACCGATTTCACGAAACGCATGAAATCGGTCGCCGCGTCTTCGTTTGCGTTGTCCGACACCGTGCGGACTACCGCGAACGGGATCCCCAGCTCGAAACAGGCCTGAGCAACCGCAGCGCCTTCCATCTCCACCGCCAAAAGGCCCGGCAGGGCGTCCCTGATGGCCCCCAGCTGGCTTTTCTGGTGAACAAACTGGTCTCCGCTCGCAACCAGCCCCCGATGGACCCTGGGGGCCTGTAAACCGAATTCTTTTCTTTCTCCCACTTCGATCGCATTCACGAGGTCATGGTCGACGAAGTCGCGGGCAGCCTGGGCCAGCCTCGCACTCATCTTTACGTCGCTCAGGAAGTGCGACTGGCCGGTGAGCGGCACTTCAAAGCGAGGAAACAGGGGAGAAGCGTTCATATCGTGCTGGACAAGCGACTCCGCGATCACGATATCGCCGACCTTTACCGAGCTATCCCCGGATCCTGCGACACCTGTGAACAGGATATGGGTGACTCCAAAGCGTTCGATCAGGCTGACAGCGGTCATCGCAGCGGCAACCTTCCCAATTCGCGACAGGACGCACACAGCGTCGATACTGCCGAGTTTGCCAGTCCAGTAGTCCCGCATGCCGTGGACGGTCTTGTGGGGGCCTTGCATGGCTTCCACGAGGCCTTCCTGTTCCTCATGGAGGGCGCTGATGATTCCAAGTCTCATGTATCCAGGTCCTGATTCTTGTTTTCTGATTGCTATGCAGTCGGTTCAGAAGGGTACAGGGCCTTTTTGACGTTCGGCCAGCGTTTTCTGTATTTAAATAAGGTATGTATACAAAAATAGTAGTAGTAGTTAACGCAGCAGGTTTTCTGTGGATAAGGGCCGAATTGTCCACAGAATCAAGAACTTGAAGCCAGTACAAGCAGGTGGTTTGTCTTTGTATGAGGAAAGAATTACATCTGGATAAAAAGAGGGCTGTGTACAACTGAGCTGCTTGTACACAATCGGTGCCTGTGGATATTCAGTGGCTTATCCACAGAAGCTTGCAAAAACAGAGCAGAGATAGTCTGTTTTTTTAAGCTTGTGCTGGCATCCAGGCGATTTTTCCGTCATCCCAGCGAAGGCTGGGATCCATACGTCGTTTGCAATCAGGGGACGTATGCCTATGCCGGATGCTCAGTATGGATCCCAGCATGCGCTGGGATGACGGGCTCATCCACAGTTACCGTGACAGAACCGTTGATCGGTCTTTAGAAAGGTCATCAGGAAAGATGACTTTTCTGCGAGTGTGGCCTCTTTTGTCTCGCCCGGTTTGGGTTTTCCCGGATTTGCGTACAGCTTCTGTAGTTTAATAAAGTATGTATACAAATATAGTAGTAGTAGTTAACGCAGGCTGTTTCCTGTGGATAACTGATGAATTCTTCACAGAATCAAAAGCTTGCAGCTTGTAGAAGCAGGCTGGTTACCGTTGTATCTGTCAGGAACTACATCTGGACAACAAATCGGCTGTGGACAAACGACCTGCTTGTGCACATTCCGTACCTGTGGATATCCAAGCACTTATCAACAGGGCTAAATCGTGGAGGTAACGATGGATCTGCAGTCCTTGTTCCGGTATCCGATCATCCAGGCGCCAATGGCGGGCGGCGCCTGTACCCCTGAACTCGTCGCCGAAGTCTCCAAGGCCGGCGGGCTGGGTTCGCTGGCAGGATCCTTGTTGTCTCCCGAAACCATTGCCGCCCAGGTGGAGCAGGTGCGTTCGATGACGGACCGCCCTTTCCTGGTCAACCTGTTTGTCCAGCC
>DASTVB010000061.1:0-8977 GCA_035759315.1 Telluria sp.
ACCGGTGCCAGTGCCTGCCGCGCCGGCGCCGCCGCCGCCGCCCGAACCGGTGCCAGTGCCGTCACCGCTGGTGCCTGCGCCGCCCGTGCCGGTGCCGCCGGTGGCGGTGCCTGCTCCGCCGGTGCCGGTGCCGCCGGTGCCCGAGCCGTCACCGCCGGTGCCGGCCCCGGAGGTGCCGCTGCCCGCGCCGCCCGTGCCGGTGCCGCCCGTCCCGCTGCCTGCGCCGCCGGTGCCGGTGCCGCCGGTGCCGCTACCGGCGCCGCCAGTACCCGAGCCGCCGGTGCTGCCGCCATCGCCATCGCCGCTGGTGGTGTCGCCATTGGCGCCTGCCCCGCCCGCGCCGTTGGCGTCGCCGTTCGAGCCTGCGCCGCCGTTGCCGTTGGTGGTGCCGTTGGAGCCGGAGCCGCCCGCGCCATTGGCCTCGCCGCCGGCGCCTGCGCCGCCAGAGCCGCTGCCGTCACCGCCTGCGCCGGCGCCGCCGTTGCCGTTGGTGTCGCCGTTCGAACCCGAGCCACCGCTTGCGCTGCCGGACGCACCGGTGCCGGTGCCGTCGCCCGCTGCGCCGCCCGAGCCGCCGCTGCCCGCGGAGTCGCCCGAGCCGCCTGCGCCGCCCGCGCCGCCAGTGCCTGAGCCGGTATCACCGCCCCTGGCGCCGTCGCCACTGCGCACACGGCCTGCATTGCCGCCGTCGCCGCCGGTGGCGTCGCCCGCTCCTCCGCCCGTGCCGCCGTCCCCGCCAGCGCCGCGTGCACCGCGACCGCCGTTGGCGCCGTCGATCGTGCCGATGGAGCCGCCCGAACCGCCGGAGACGCCGCCGGTGCTGCCGCCTTCGCCGCCATCGCCGCCGTCGGCGCCGTCGCCGCTGATGGCGTCAATGGCGTCGCCGCCGCGTGCGCCGCGCCCGCCGCGAGCGTCGCCCACCGCCGCGGTGCTTTCGGCATATCCGCCGTACCCGTCGCCGCCGGCATTACCGGTCGAGCCCTGGCCCCCGTTCGCGCGGCCGCCATTGCCGCCGGCGCCCAGCGCATCGCCACCGCGGGCGCGGCCGCCGGTGCCGCCGCTGCCGTCGCCGCCGTTTGCGTTACCGGTATTGCGGGCCACATTGCCGATGTTGTTGATGGTGTTGCCTGTCACGGTGCCGGTCAGCGAGCTGGTGGCGGTGGCGTACGATTCGTTGAACGCGTCGGAGAAGGTAGACGTGGCAGTCCCGCCGTTGTTGGCCGCCACCGCGCCAACGCCGGATGCGTCCGAATCGCCCTCGGAGTTGTTCTGGTCGGTGCTGTTGTCGTTGTCGTTCGCCTGCGTGGACGAGGCGGTGCCGCCGTTGTTGGCGGCCGAGGCGCCGTAGCCGTCGCCGCGCGCATTGCCGGTCGAGTTGTTCTGGTCGGTGCTGTTGTCGTTGTAGAGGTTGTCCTGCGTCGCGGTCGACGCATCGTTGGCATGCGCGCCCCGCCCGGACTGGGTCGAGGTGACGTTCGCCGTCTGGTTGTTGTCCGCAGTGTCGCCAGCCGTATTCACTGGGTCCGCTGCTTGCGCCACCGTGCCGCCAAACGCCAGGGCCAGGGCCGCAACTAACACTTTTTTGTTCATAGCATCTCCGCTTGTCGAGTTATGGAAAACTTGGCGAACTCCTTGAGCCCGTCGTAGGAGCCTGACGCAAAGCCCGTGCCAAGGGGCGGTACAGCTTCGCTAAGCGCTTATTTGGATTGCGAAAAAGCGGAAAACAGGGTGCTGCGTATGGAAGAGTTTCCACATCCGTCATGTAACGTCTCCGTAACAAATGTGTTCAGGTGTGTCCCGTCGCGCTGCTCAGCGGCTGATCGCATGCTTTTCCATCAGGCGGTAGATGGTGGTGCGCGACACCCCCAGCGAACGCGCGGCCTGGCTGACATTGCGTCCGCAGCGTTCCAGGCTCGACAGCAGCGCGGCGCGCTCGGCGCGCTCGCGTGACTGGTCCAGCGCATCGTCGAGCCCGCCGGGCGCATCCGGCGACAAGCCGAGGTCGTGGGCCGTGATCACCGAGCCGTCCGCCATCACCATCGCGTAGCGGATGCGGTTGATCAGCTCGCGGACATTGCCCGGCCACTCGTGCCGCAACAGCGCATCCATCGCGCAGCTGCTGAAGCCTTTCACGCGCCCGCCGGTCTCGCGCACGAAGCTGCGGAACAGCTCGTCCGCCAGCCGCGGCAGGTCCGATTTGCGTTCGCGCAGCGGCGGTACGGTCAGCGGCAGCACGTTCAGGCGGTAGTACAGGTCCTCGTGGAACGCGCCTTCGGCCACCGCCACCTGCAGGTTCACGTGCGAGGCCGCGATCACGCGCACGTCCACGCTGATGCTGCGCGTTGCCCCGATGCGGTAGATGGTTTTCTCCTGCAGGAAGCGCAGCAGGTTCGACTGCAGGTCCTTGGGCAGGTCCGCGATCTCGTCCAGGAACACGGTGCCACCGGCAGCGGTCTCGATCAGGCCGGCCTTGTCCTTGGTGGCGCCGGTGAAGGCGCCGCGCTGGTGCCCGAACAGCTCCGACTGGATCAGGTTGGGCGGAATCGAACCGCAGTTGATCGGCACGAAGGAGCCCGCCGCGCGCGGCGAGGCGTCATGGATCGCCTGCGCCGTCACCTCCTTGCCGCTGCCGCTCTCGCCCCAGATCAGCACCGGTGCATTGACCCCGGCCACCTTATGGATCTGCGCGCGCAGCCGTTCGATGGCCGGGCTGGTGCCGGTCAGGCGCGTCTGCGGTGCGGGGAGGGGCAGGGCGGCATCGCGCAGCATGGCGTGGCCGTGGGCATGCCCGAGCGTGAGCGCGAGGCGCTCGAAATCGACCGGCCGCGTGTGGTAATCGCACAGGTGCTTGGCGACCAGGTTGCGGTAGGCGGGCAGCTGTACCAGTCCTGGCTCAACCACGCCGACCCAGCTGACCTCGCTATGATGGCTGAGGAACAGTTCGACTTCATTGAGCAGGTGCGGCGGGCCGATCACGTCCACCAGCAGGCCGACCAGGTAGCGGCGGTCGCGCAGCGCATGGGCGGCCGCCGACAGCGTCGGCACCGTGAGCATGGTCCAGCCCTGCATCTCGGCCGCGGACAGGCCGGCCATGCGGCGCGCGTCGGTGCACACGCACAGGAGTTCTTTGGTGTTCATTGCGCTCTTCTTCTTCCAAGGAAATAGAAGCGCGCGGTGACCTGGATTTGTTATTGGATGTGTTTCATACGCAGTCTATCCATGAGGCGGGCTAGCCCGCACACCTTTCCTGTTCATAAACACGTATTTACAACAAGGCGTCGGCGCGATTCGCGCTTCCCCTTGCGCGGGCGCGGGATTTGCCCAGGTGCCGATACGTTAGACTATGGTTTCCGCACACTGCAAAGCATCCATGGACGACCTTTTCAAAACCGAGCCTTCGCCGCCGCTGGCCGAAGCGATGCGCCCCGCGACGATCGACGAAGTGATCGGCCAGAGCCACCTGCTCGGCCCGGGCAAGCCGCTGAACCTGGTGTTCAAGTCCGGCAAGCCGCATTCGATGATCCTGTGGGGACCGCCGGGGGTGGGCAAGACCACGCTCGCGCGCCTGACCGCGAATGCGTTCGGCTGCGAATTCATCGCGCTGTCGGCGGTGCTCTCGGGCGTGAAGGACATCCGCGCCGCGATCGAGCAGGCCGAGCACTACCTCGCGAGTGGCAAGCACACCATCCTGTTCATCGACGAGATCCACCGCTTCAACAAGTCGCAGCAGGATGCGCTGCTGCCGTTCGTCGAGTCCGGCCTGGTCACCCTGATCGGGGCGACTACCGAGAACCCTTCGTTCGAAGTCAACTCGGCGCTGCTGTCGCGCGCGCAGGTGTACGTGCTCAAGGCGCTGACCGACGCCGAACTGCTGCAGCTCCTGACGCGCGCGCGTGAACGCGTGATGCCGCAGCTGGAATTCGACGAAGTCGCGATCGCCACCCTGATCGGCTACGCCGACGGCGACGCGCGCCGCTTCCTCAACCTGCTGGAGCAGACCAAGACCTCGGCCGAAGCCTCGGGCATCACGACAGTCAGCGGCGAATTCGTCGAGAACGCGCTGACCTTGAACGCGCGCCGCTTCGACAAGGGCGGCGACAATTTCTACGACCAGATATCAGCGCTGCACAAGTCGGTTCGCGGCAGCCATCCCGACGCCGCACTGTACTGGCTGGTGCGCATGCTCGACGGCGGCGCCGATCCGCAGTACCTGCTGCGCCGGATCGTGCGCATGGCGTGGGAAGACATCGGCATCGCCGATCCGCGCGCGCTGCAGATCGCCAACGACGCGGCCGCCACCTACGAGCGCCTCGGCTCGCCCGAAGGCGAACTCGCGCTGGGCCAGGCTGTGATCTACCTTGCCATGGCGGCCAAGAGCAATGCCGGCTACAACGCCTACAACCGCGCGCTTGCATTCGTCCGCAAGGACAAGTCGCGCGAAGTCCCGGTCCACCTGCGCAACGCGCCGACGCGCCTGATGAAGGAACTCGGCTACGGCAAGGAGTATCGCTACGCACACGACGAGCCGCATGCGTATGCGGCGGGCGAAACCTATCTCCCCGACGGCATGGCCGAGCCGCGCTGGTACGAACCGGTCCCGCGCGGCATCGAAGCGAAGATCGCCGAGAAGCTGGCCTGGTTGCGCAGCCTCGACGACGAAGCCCGCGAATAGCCCGTCATCCCCGCGAACACGGGGATCCATGCTGAGCCCCCGCCACCGCCTCAGCCCGCATACCGCCCGCAACCAAGCCCGTCATCCCCGCGAATGCTGGGACCCATGCTGAACCCGCGCCGCCGCTTCAGCTCGCATACCGCCCTCAACCACGGCCCGTATGCCCCGTCACCCATCCGCGCCGTCAATCGAATCCGGCAACGCCCCCCGTTTTACGCAGTCCATCCCGCATTTTTGGCGCTTCATCGCATACTGATGGAGCGCAAGGCCCGCCGTGGGTACAGTACGACCATACCAACTCACATCACCCCACGGAGAACATCATGAAAGTACGCAAAAACATCGAAGGCCTCTTCCTCGTTGCCGCATTCGTCGCAACCAGCGCCTCCTTCGCTACCGCCCAGATCCCGCAAGCCGCCGGACAGGCACCGATCGTGGTTGCAGCCGCCGACACCAGCATCCCAACGGTGGTCGTATCCGCCAAGCGCCTGACCGCAGCAGAAAAAGCAGCAATGAACTGACCCGGCTGGTTCATACCAGCCAGCAGCAAGCAGCAAGCAGCACCCGACATCGCAGGCCGCGTGTGCACCGCGGCCAAAGCGAGCTCCAACAGCTACTCGCTTCAGGACTTTCCAAATCCCGCTTTCTACCTAAGCGCGGCACGTTTCACTGCCAGGCGCCGTCCCCCGTCACGAACTCCCTCGAACGGTTTCCTTATCACTTTGTGACTTGGTTACATAAATTTCTGTACAGAAATAAAATTTCTGTGTACAGTTAGATATCTTAAATTCGATATAAAAACTAGAGCAATCGGAGAGGTGAGAATGAAGTCAGTCAGGGGATGTTTGCAGCTTGCAGGTCTGGTGGTTCTGTTGGGTATGGCTTCCGGTTGTGAGGATGCCCGCCAAAAGGTCGCGACAGCGATCGCCCCAGCCAGCGCCGCCGAAGTCACCGCCAGCGTCGGCCGCCAGGTCACCGCCGGCAAATTCCAGGATGCAATTAAGGAAGGCGAAAGCTTCCTTGCCACAAACACCGACGCCAGCGGCAAGCTGGCGTGGGAACTCGCCAAGGCATCCGCCCAGGCCGCGGACGTCGAGCGCGCCGTGCGGTACGCCACCGAAGCAGTCAAAGCCGGCGCAGTCGCCCCTGTCTCACTGATGGGCGAACCGCTGCTCGAGCCGGTACGCACCGACCTCCGGATGGTGTCGCTGGCAGCCGGACTGAACGGCGGGCCTGTGACCGCCTCGCCGGCAGTAGTCCCGTCCGCAACAGCGGGCACGGACGCCCAGGCCACGATCAGTGCCGATGGCGTTGAAGCCAGCGCAGGAGACGTCTCAGTCAAACTGCCGGACTAAGTACGCAGTACCGTTTTTCCTCCTCAACCTTAAAATCTATAAAAAATGAAGAAGACCCTCCTGGTCTCGGCGCTGCTCGCGCTGGGCTTTGCCGCACCCGTCCACGCAGAAACCCTCTCCGCAAATGGCATCACTGAGCTCAGCATCAAGGCGAACGGTGACCTGGTCAATGCACGCCGGATCGCCCGCGAACGGGCCGAAAAAGGCGCAGTCGCCAATATCCTGAAAATTAGGCTCAACGCCGATGTGAACAATCCGAAGGTCAAGGCCGCCGTGGATGAGATGCGAGTCCAGCTCGCCGACAACCTTCGCACCAGCTACAGCGCGGAAGGCGATATGCTGACCGCGAAGACCGTCCTGCAAGTCGATTCGGCACAGTTCCAGGACCTGGCGCGTTCCTACGAACTCACCTCCAAACTCGCGGGCGACGCAGCCAAAGTCCTGTTCCTGATCGACGAGTACTATGGCATCGGCACCAGGCTCGATCCACAGGCGCCGCTCACCACCGAGATTGAGTACTCGCACGACAAGTCATCGCTGTCGGACCATAGCTCGTCGAGCTCCGGCGCCCAGAGCGCTTCGAGCTCCTCGGCCAGCGCCGCCAAAGGCAGCTTCGCGGCTGCCTCGTCCGACAAATCGGCCTACGCCGCGAATTCGTCATCAGCCGTCGCCGCTCGCGACCGCCAGGCCTTCGCCGGCTCGGACAAGCAGTCGTTCAACGGCTCCGCAAGCGGTTCGGCGGCATACCAGGACGGCAGCGGTTCGCTCGCCGCCTCGCGCAGCGTGCAGGCGTCCGGCGACCGCGACACCCGTGTCGCCGGTTCGCGCGATGCGCAATTCGCCGCATCGCAGAAGTCCTCGGCGGCCGGTAGCTCGTCGTCACAGGCAGCGGTGGCAGCCAACTACTCCAGCGCCAAGGCGGCAAAATCGTCGAGCTCTTCGAGCTTCGCGAACAACCAGAATCACGTCGAGCGCCAGAACGACGTGGTGAACCTGAAGGTAAAGCAGTCCTTCCCGGGCATCGACAACGCCAAGCCGGCCGACGAATCGTCTGCGCTGATCAGCCAGAAGCTGCAGCAGGTGGTCAAGGAATTCGGCCTGTCGTCCACAGAGGAGAGGGACTTCCGTGTCGAGGGCGGGCGTCGCCTGACCATCAATGAAATCCGCAAGCTGCAGAAATTCGACTCCTACCTCGGCAAGGCTGCACAGGGCAAGTACAAGGCCAAATACCTGGTGTACGGCGAAGCGGTGATGCAGTCGGAAGGCCAGACCCAGGACGGCCAGGTGGCGTGCTCCGGCCAGCTCAAGCTGTCCTCCTCGGACGTCGATACCGGCGAAAGCCTGGTGGCCGGCGCGATCGGCAAGAGCGCAGTCGGCACGTCCGACCAGAACTGCCGCACCAATCTTGCCGACGCACTCGCGCGTTCGCTGGCCGACACCGTTGGCACCGGCGCGCAGAAGGAACTGCAGCGCGCCGCCGCAAGTGGCCGCACCTACACGCTCGCCCTGTACAGCGCACTGAAAGTTCCGGGCAAGCTGCGCCGGGAATTCTCGCGCCGCGTGCAGGAACTGGAAGGCGTCGTTGAATTCGGCGACGACAACAATGCAAGCGAAGAGATGCGCCGCTGGACCGTCGTCGCCAAGGGAAATTTCGCCGACAACGTGGAAAACCTGATCGACGAGATCATTGAGGCCGACAATTCGGCCTACAAGGATGCCCGTTTCGAGAAGCGCGGTAACAACATGGTGTTCTGCATCGAGGGCAAGTGCCCGGCGGAGTTCTGACCATGCGCCGTCCGATCGTGGCGGCGCTGCTGCTGGCCGCCAGTACGGCGGCTGCGGCAGGGCAGTTCTACCTGTTCCCGGTCCAGCAGCTGGAAGGCGTGTCGCAGGAAGCGATGCAGGCCAGGCCGCTGGTCGACAAGCGCGTCGTGGACCGCCTGTTCGGCGGCCCCGACGGGCCGCAAACGCAGCGCGCGCTGGTCGCCGATTTCGTGGGCCGGCTGGCGAACGCCTACCCGGCTTCGATCATCCATCCGAAGCAGGTGTTCGATACCAATATCGGCAGGGGCCACAAGTTCGTCAACGATGGCAACGCGCAGTGCAAGCAGGCGCCATCGTTCAACGTCGCCGACACTTATGCGGTGGTGGCCGGTGTCACGCGTGCGTCCGTGTACGAAGTGCCGAAGGGCGACAACAACGAGGTGCTGATCCCGGTCACCCTCAGCCTCCAGTTCATCAAGCCGAACCTGGGCAAGGTGGTGTACACCATCAGCGAAACGGTGTATTCGCCGTTTCGCCTCGGCCGCGACGAGTACCAGTCCGGTGCCGCCGACCAGGTGATCCGCGAAGCGCTGCTGAAGAACATCTCGGTCCAGCTGGGCAGCCTGGTGGACACCGCGCGCGCAGCCTTCAACCCGCGTGACGTGGCCGCCAAACTGGTGGACAAGGATGGCGATTTCATCGTGGCCGACCAGGGCATCGAGGCCGGCTTCGCTAAAGGCGAGCAGGTCGAGGCGCGCAATGCGGCCGGCCAGGCCAGCATCTTCGACGTGCTGTATGCCGACAGCGGATATTCGGTGCTCAGGAAAATGGCCGGTCCGGCATCGGTCGGCGACAGCCTGCAGTTCGTGTTCGAAACCGCAGTCGACGACAGCCGCAAGCCGCGCCTGATGCCGGTGGTGGCGGGCGGTGCGAACGACCGCCAGGCCAGCGCGGTCGCCGATATCTTTGCCCGCGAACTTGGCTTCAAGGCCTCGTTCCAGCTTAGCCCGGTGGACGTGCATTTCGCAAAGACCAAAGTCATGGTGATGCGCGAAGCTAACTGCGTCACCTGGCAGAACCTTCCGGCGATGGCGGGAGTGTCCGGCACGCGGAAGGATGACCCGAACTTCTTCCTGCGCTTCACGCCTGTCGTCAGCCCGGTGTCGGTGATGAGCGGGGCGGGCGG
>DASTVB010000062.1:0-31605 GCA_035759315.1 Telluria sp.
CGCCACTTCCAGGCTGTGCGTGAGCCGGGTGCGGAACATGTCGCCCTCGTGGTTCAGGAACACCTGGGTCTTGTATTCGAGGCGGCGGAACGCCGAGCTGTGGATGATGCGGTCGCGGTCGCGCTGGAATTCGCTGCGCGAAGCGTGCGCGGTTTCCGGATGGCCGCGGCCGCGGCCGGAGGCGGAGAGCGCGGCGTAGGGGGCGAGGTATTGTTCGGGGCTCATTTTGCGGTGCAGGCTTCAATCGTGGCGAGCAGCAGCTCGTGCGGCGCCGGCTCGATCACTGCCTTGCCCAAAGGCTTGAGCAGGATGAAGCGGATGTCGCCGCCTTCGTTTTTCTTGTCGACTTCCATCAGCTCGATCCAGCGCTCGACCGGCATGGCCGGCGCTTCCACCGGCAGGCCGGCGGCTTGCACCAGGTTGCGGATGCGGTCGAACTGCAGCTGGTCGATGTAGCCGAGGCGCTGCGACAGGTCGGCGGCCATCACCATGCCGCAGCCGACGGCTTCGCCGTGCAGCCAGGCGCCGTAGCCCATGCCGGCCTCGATCGCGTGGCCGAAGGTGTGGCCGAAGTTGAGGATGGCGCGCAGCCCGCCCTCGCGCTCGTCCTGGCGCACCACGTCGGCCTTGATTTCGCAGGATCGCCCGATCGCATGGGCCAGCGCCTGCGGATCGCGCGCGCGCAACTGCGCCACGTTCTGCTCGAGCCAGCCGAACAGCACCGGGTCGGCGATCGCGCCGTGCTTGATGATCTCGGCCAGGCCGGCCGACAGCTCGCGCGGCGGCAGCGTATCCAGCGAGCCGGTATCGGCCAGCACCGCGCGCGGCTGGTAGAAGGCGCCGATCATGTTCTTGCCGAGCGCGTGGTTGATGCCGGTCTTGCCGCCCACCGAGGAATCGACCTGCGCCAGCAGCGTGGTCGGCACCTGCACGAAGGGCACGCCGCGCATGTAGCTGGAGGCGGCAAAGCCGGCCAGGTCGCCGATCACGCCGCCGCCCAGCGCCACCACGGTGGTCTTGCGGTCGCATTTGTTGGACAGCAGCGCGTCGTACACCTGCATCAGCGACTGCCAGTTCTTGTGCTGTTCGCCGTCCGGCAGCACCACCTGCACCACGTCCTTGCCGGCGGCGCGCAGCGCGGCGGCCACCGGTTCCAGGTACAGCGGGGCGACGGTGTCGTTGGTGACGATGGCGGCGGTGCGGCCCGCGACATAGCGCGCGACCAGGCCGGCCACGCCCTCCCCGATCAGGATCGGGTAGCTGCGTTCGCCCAGTTCAACGTTGAGGGTCTTGCACGGGTGTTCGGTCATCTGCGGCCTGGCGGGCGCGGCGGCGCGCGCCTTTTCGAGCGCGGACAGCTGCGACAGTATCGTCTGGACCATCGATTGTACGTTAGGGCGGCCGGTGTCGACCACGATGTGCGCAATCTCGCGGTACAGCGGCTCGCGCTGGGACTGCAGCTCTTCCAGCCGGCGGCGCGGATCGGCCGTCTGCAGCAGCGGGCGGTTCTTGTCGTGCGAGGTGCGCTGCAGGATGGAGTTGACGGTAGAGCGCAGGTACACCACGGTGCCGCGTTCGCGCAGCAGCGCGCGGCTGCCGGGATCGAGGATGGCGCCGCCGCCGGTGGCGAGGATGATGTCGTCCTGCGAGGTGAGGTCGCGGATCACGTCCGCTTCGCGGCGGCGGAAGCTCGCCTCGCCCTCGATCTCGAAGATCCAGGGGATCGAAGCGCCGGTGCGGGCTTCGATCTCGTGGTCGGAGTCGATGAAACGTTTATTCAGCTTGCGGGCGAGCAGGCGACCGATGGTCGTCTTGCCCGCCCCCATGAGGCCAACCAGGAAGATATTTCCCGTCACTCGGATCTGAAGTTAAACGAAGTAATGGTGCCCAGCGGCGTCGCCACCGCAATCGCGAACGAACCGGAGGCGCATTTCTCTTCCGGCGTGATGACCACACTGTGGATAGTACCGCCAATCATGGTGGTGGACGGCACCTGGCCCGGCGCGACCGACTTCGGCGCCACCTTGCTGGCATTGGTGGCGGCGACCGTGCTGGAGAACGGCATCGGGTTGTTCTTGTCGTCGAACAGGCGGAAAGTCAGCGACTGCTCGCGGCAGCTGGTGCCGGCCAGGCCCAGGATCAGGGTCGGGTCGCCGTCGGCCGCGGTCCAGTCGCGGCAATCGCTGCCGTTGCAGACCTGGCGCACCAGGTGCGCGGTGGAACCGCTGAACACCAGCTCGATCGAGGTGTGGATGTAGTTGATGCCCCACTTGCCGTCCCCAGCCGCCGAGTACGCGGTGCGGTTGTACGGGATCGGCAGGTCGCCGTTGAGCGGATGGTACACGCCGTCGAAGCTGGTCATCGGGCCGAAACCGGTTTGCACCGCCAGCAGGCCGGTGTCGAGGAACGGGTCGCCCTGGTCGGCAAACGGCTCGCCGCCGCTGACGCAGGTGTCCACCAGCGGACGATACACGGTACCGCTGGAAATGAGCGGGTTGGCGCAGGTGTACTGGCCGTCACCGTTCAGGTCGGTGAAGTTCTCGATACCCTGCGCATAGGCCAGCAGCGTGACGCGGTTGTTCACCGGACGGAAGTCCTGGCTGCGCACCTGCACTTCGCAGCCGCCGTTGACGGTCACGCAGGCGCCCTGGGCGGACGATCCGATTGCGCCGCCTTCGGTGACGAAGTTGATCGCGGTGCCGTCGGAGATCGGGTTGCCGTACTGGTCGGCCATCAGCACCGCAATGGTGGCCTTGGTGTTGTCGACCGTGGCGCCTTCGATGTTACGCGCGGAGGTGCTCATCGACATCGACTTCTGGATCGGCAGGCCGGTCGAAATGGTCAGGGTGTCGGACAGGCCGCTGATCACGGAACCGCCGCGGGTTGCTTCGGCGATCACGCGCACCGGGGTCGGGATGGTGCCGGACGAGACCACCGTCGACACATTGCCGGCCGCGTCGGTGGTGCCCTTGAGCGGCGAGACCGTCAGGCCACCGGTGGTGGTGGTGGCCTTGAAGGTCACGTCCACGCCGGCCAGGCCGTTGTTCTGCTGGTCGACCACACGGAAGTTCACCTGCGCCGCTTCGGCGCGGCCAAGGCCGCCGGAACCGCGCAGCACGATCGAGGAACCGCTGACGCTGGAACCGGTGAAGGTGATCGCGCCGATGGCGGCCGGGCTCACGTCGATCTGGATGGTCTTGCTGGAATTGCCGATCGAGGCGGTGATGGTGTCGGTGCCGCGCAGGCAGCCCTTGTTGGTGTAGGTCGCGGTCTGGACGCCGTTGGCGAGCGAACCCTGGACCAGGGTCGCGAGGCCGTCGCCGACGCACAGCGAAGACAGGGTCAGGCCCGACACGCTGGTGGCCGGGTGGCCGCCGCTGGTGACGGGAATGTTGAGCTGGATGGTGCTGAACGCCGGCAGCGCTCCGGTCGGTGCCGGCGTGAACGACAGCGTGCCGACGGTGAGCGGGGCTGCGCCGACCGCCATGTTGACGGTCGCAATCGCGGTGCGGCCATCGACCACCGCGGTGGCGGTGATGGTCAGCGCGCCGGCGGCAGTGACGCTCGATGGCGATACCGAGACCACGGCCACGCCGTTGGCGTCGGTCAGCGCCGAAGCCGGGGTGAAGTTGACCAGCGCGGTATCGGAGGCGGCAAAAGTGACCACCGTGTTGGGCAGCAGCGCCCCGCTGGCCGACTTGACGGTCGCCTTGAGCGAACCGGTCTGCGCGCCGGACAGGCTGTTGATCGCGGAGCCGTTGCCGTCCACCAGCGCCAGCGCCACGGTCGGCGTGGTCGGGGTGGTAGTGCCGCCGCCGGTGCCGCCGGTGCCGCCGCCGCTGCTGATCGGCATACCGGTGGTGCCAGGGCTGCCGCCGCCACCGCCGCATGCGGTGAGCAGCGCTGCGATGACGATGCACGTGGAGAGGACTGGTGCTTTGACAGGCAAGTTCTTCATGAGCTGCATTGTTGTTTTCCCTGGTTTCGGCGCGAGGCGCGAACCGTCCCCGCAGGGACGGCCGTTTGTGTTGGATTAGCGGTTCGAGATGCTGTCGGTGACGATCTTCGGCGTGATGAACACCAGCAGTTCGGTCTTGTCGTTGGCGCGGCCCTGCGTCTTGAACAGGCGGCCAAGCACCGGCACGTCGCCCAGGAACGGGACCTTGGTCTCGGTATTGCGTTCGGACTGCTGGTAGATACCGCCCAGCACCACGGTGCCTCCGTTTTCGACCATGACCTTGGTCTTCACGTGCTGCGTGTTGATCGCGAAGCCGGCGCGCGTCTCCTGGCCCTGCGAGTCCTTGTTGACGTCCACTTCCAGCACCACGTTACCGTCCGGCGTGATCTGCGGCGTCACTTCCATGCGCAGGTTGGCCTTCTTGAAGGTGATCGAGGTGGCGCCGCTCGAAGTCGCGACCTGGTACGGCAGTTCGATACCCTGTTCGATCACGGCGACCGCCTTGTCTTCAGTGACCACGCGCGGGCTGGAGATGATCTTGCCCTTGCCGTCGGCTTCCAGCGCCGACAGTTCCAGGTTCAGGAAGCGGTTGGCCGCGGCCGAGAACAGCGAGAACGCCACCGTGGCCGGCGGGATCGAGCCGATCGCCGCCGCCGGCAGGTTCACCAGCTGGCTGTCCGCGAAGTTGCTCAGGCTGTCCACCGGACGCTGGCCGGTGGTCTGGCCGATGCCGTTCATGTTGCCGCCAAGCGCCAGGCGGTTGCTGTCGCTGACCGCGTAGCCGGCGTCGCCGCCGCGGATCGCGCGCATGTCGGCGAAGCCGAGCTTGGCGCCGAGGCTGCGCGAGAAGGTGTCGGACGCTTCGACCAGGCGCGCTTCGATCAGCACCTGGCGCGACGGGATGTCGGTCTTGAGGATCAGCTTGCGGATGTCCTCGATCTTGGAAGCGACGTCGGTCACGAACAGCTGGTTGGTGCGCGGATCGACCACAGCGCTGCCGCGCTTGGACAGCACGTTGCCGGAGCCGCCGCCAGGGCCGCTGGCGCCGGTCGCGTCAAGCCCAAACACGGTGCGGAACGATTCCACCTTCTGGTAATTGAGCTGGAAGATCTCGGAGCGCAGCGGCTCGAGGTCGGCGATCTGGGCACGCTGTTCGAGCTCCAGTTTTTCCTTGGTCAGCAGTTCGTCCTTCGGCGCGATCCACAGCACGTTGCCGTTCTTGCGCATGTCCAGGCCCTTGGCCTGCAGCACCACGTCCAGCGCCTGGTCCCATGGCACGTCCTTCAGGCGCAGGGTCAGGTTGCCGGCGACGCTGTCGCTGGTGATGATGTTCAGGCCCGAGATGTCGGCGATCGCCTGCAGCGCGGCGCGCACTTCCACGTTCTGGAAGTTGAAGGACAGCTTCTCGCCGCGGTAGCCTTGCGAGCCCTGGGTCAGCTTGTTCGGGTCTTCCTTGATCGGCTTGACGTCGATCACCAGCTGGGTGTCGCTCTGGTACACGGTCTGTTCCCACAGGCCCTGGGCGTCGATCGTCATGCGCACGTTGTCGCCCTGCGGCACGGTGGTCACCGATGCCACCGGGGTGCCGAAGTCGGTCACGTCGAGGCGGCGGCGCAGCGTTTCCGGCAGCGCGGTCTTGAGGAAGTCGACCACCACCTTGTTGCCCTGCTGGCGCACGTCGACCGCGACCTGGCTGTTCGGCAGGTCGACCACGATGCGGCCTTCGCCGTTCGCGCCGCGGCGGAAATCGAGGTTCTTGAGGGCCTGGCGCGCGGCCGGGGCCGCGACCGGCGGCGCCACCGGCATGCCGCGGGCGTCGACCGCCTGCGCCACGCCGCCCGAGCCGTCCACCGTGACGATCACGGCGTTGCCGTCGATCGCCGTGGCGAAGTTCAGCGGACGCTTCAGGTTCAGCACCAGGCGCGAGCGTTCGCCCGCCTCGACCACGTTAATACTGCGCAGGTCGCCGACGTTCAGCTCCTTGGTGCTGCTGCCGGTGGCGTTGGCGGTCTTGCCGAAATCGAGCGCGATGCGGGCCGGGTTGGTGATCGAAAAACCGATCGGCAGCTTGGCCGGCGGGTTCTTCATCTGCACCTTGAGGATCACGTTCGATCCCTGCTGGTTGGCGGTGATCGATTCGATCGCGTTGTCCTGTGCCGCGCAGGCGCCGCTGGCGATGGCCAGCGCGACCAGCGCGCCGTACTGGAGCGCGCGCTGCATGAGTCCCTGTCCTGCGTTGAATGGTAGTGCGATCATTTGGAGTTCTCCTTGCCTTCTAACAGCTCAAGCTTCGTCATGCGTTCGACCCAGTCACCCGTGGCGTCCTGCACCGTTTCGCGAATATCGACCGCGACGTCCGAGACGGCCGTCACCACGCCGTAGTTTTGTCCCACGCGCTGGCCGACCCGCACCTGGTACACCTGGCGGTCGATCTGCAGCAGTCCGTAATTCACCCCGCCCTTGCGGATCGCGCCAACCATGCGCACGGTATCGAGCGGGAAGTACTCAAGCGGTTCCTTCGGCCGGTCGGTGTCGGGGCGGTTGCCGCCACCGCCGGCGCGGGCCAGTTCCACCAGCAGCTTGTCCTGGCTGAACGGATCGACCACATCGCTGTGCGCGTAGGCGAACGGAATGAAGGTTTTCGGTTCCGACAGCGGCGGGACCGACACGCGCGTCTGGGCGCGGGTCTGTTCCATCCAGGCGCGCACTTCGGCGACGTCGCCGTCGCTGCAGCCAGCCAGCAGCGCCGCCGCGCACAGGGCGGCGAAGGCGGACCTGGTGCTCATGATGGTCCTCATTTCTTCGCTCCCTTCTTCTTGTCGTCGGCGGCCTTTTTCTGCGCCGCGGCTTCTTCAGGATCGAGGTAGCGGAAGGTCTTGGCGATCGCGTCCAGCGTCAGCACGCCGTCCTTGTTCGCCAGGCTCATGTTGTTGAGCGTGACAATGCGCGGCAGGTTGGCCATGTCGCTCGCGAACGAGCCGATGTCATGGTAGCTGCCGGTCACGCGGATCTCGATCGGCAGCTCGGCGTAGTAGTCGCGCAGCGCCACCTGGCCCGGCTTGAACAGCTGGAACTGCAGCCCGCGGCCGACGCCGGCCTGGTTGATGTCCGACAGCAGCGAAGCCATCTCCGCCTTGCTCGGCAGCTGCTTCTCGAGGCGTTCGACGTAGCGGTCGACCAGCACCCGCTGCTTCTTCAGCTCTTCGAGGTTGATCGCCTGCGCCATCTTCAGCTGGTACTGCTCGCGCAGCTGGGTCTCCTGCTGGACCAGGCTCGCATGCTCCTCGAACTGCGAACTCCAGTACAGGAAGTAGCCGGCGGCGATCACCGCCGCCATCACGCCCGCACCCACCATCAGGCGCGGCGCGATTGGCCACTGGCCGGGATGGCGGCCGCCGAGGTCGCGGAACTGGGCCGCCAGCGACTGGCCGAAGTTTTTCATATCGATGCTCATGGTTTCGTACCTCCCGCGGCCGCGCCGGTGGCGGTCGAGACGGAAGCGGCGCCGCTCTGGGTGCCGGGCGCGCCTTCGGCGTCCTTGTCGCGCGGACGCTTGACCGCGACGGCCAGCGTGAACTCGACCACCTTGCGGCCCTTGCCGCCGGGCGCGTCGATCGCCTTGACTTCAGCCAGGTCGGGACGCTCGAGCCACGGCGAGCTGGAAGTCAGGTTGCGCAGCAGCTCGGCCACCCGTTCCTGCGACTGGGCCACGCCCGTCATCAGCACGCGCTGGCCGTCCTGCCTGAACATTTTCAGGTACACGCCGTCGGGGATCTGGCGCACCAGCTCGTCGAGCAGGTACACCGGCTGGTTGCGGTCGCCCTGCAGGTCTTCCACCGCCTGCTGGCGCGCCTTCAGGCCTTCGATCTCCTGCTTGAGGGTGGCGATCTCGGTGATTTTCTTGTCCAGTTCCGCGTTCGCTTCGACCAGCACCGCGTTGCGGCTTTCCTGGATCGACACGCGGCTGGCGTTGTAGGCGCCGACGGCCAGCACCACGGCCAGGCCCAGCACGCCGCTGGCGGCCAGCAGCGCGATGAACGCCGCCTGCTTCTGCTTGCGCCTGGCCTCGCGGTGCGGGAGGAGGTTAATACGGATCATTGGTCGAACCTCCTCAGCGCCAGGCCGCAGGCGACCAGGTAGGCGGCAGCTTCGGTACGCAGCTGCGATTCGCGCACGGTCGGCGCCAGCTGCATGCCCTTGAATGGCGAAACCACCGCGCTCGAAATTTTGGTGCGGCCGGCCACGATGTCCAGCAGGCCTGGCAGCATCGCGCAGCCGCCGGCCAGGTACAGCTGGTCGATGCGGGTGTACGGGGTCGAAGTGTAGAAGAACTGGATCGCGCGCGTGACTTCCAGCGCCGCGTTCTCGAGGAAAGGCTGGAGCAGGTCGGCGCGGTAGTTCTCGGGCAGGTCGCCGGCGCGCTTCTTGGCTTCGGCTTCGTCGAACGACAGGCCGTAGGCGCGCACGATGTCCTGGGTCAGCTGGTTGCCGCCGAAGGGCTGTTCGCGCTCGTAGATGGTTTCGCCGTCCAGCATCACCGAGATATGGGTGACCTGGGCGCCCATCTGGAACAGCGCCACGATCTGGCCGGACGCCTGGGTCACCTGGGCGGTGACGCGGTCCAGCGCGGCGCGCGCGGCGTACGATTCGATGTCCATCACCACGGCCTTCAGCCCTGCCGCCTCGGCGATCGCGACCCGGTCCTCGACCTTTTCGCGGCGCGACGCGGCCAGCATCACTTCCACGTCTTCGGTGGAGTTGGGGGCCGGGCCGATCACGTCGAAGTCCAGGCTCACCTCGTCCAGCGCGAACGGGATGTACTGGCTCGCTTCCGACTCGACCTGCACTTCAAGCTGGTCTTCCGACATGCCGGCCGGGAGGATGATTTTCTTGGTGATCACGGATGCGGGCGGCATGCCCATCGCGACGTTGCGGATGCGGGTGCCGCTTTTCTTCCAGACGCGGCGCACCGCTTCGGACACCTGCTCGATGCTTTCGATGTTGCCATCGACCACGGCGCCGCGCGGCAGCGGCTCGCTGGCGTAGCGCTCGAGGCGCACTTCCTTGCCGTCCAAGGCCAGCTCGACAAGGCGTACGCTTGACGTGCTGATATCCACTCCTACCAGGGGCGGACTTTTTTGGCCGAATAATGTTCCCAGATCGACATTCACGCGCGTGCTCCCTCGCAACCCGTTTTCACTACTTTGGTCCGCATTAATTTCCATGCGGAACTATTAACTAAAATGCCGAAATGGGGGAATTCGTTTATAAATCCGCCATTTAGCTAGCATACGTAAGACACTACGTTAAATCGTAGCAATAAGAATGCGCCAATGTAAAGGTATTTCGCAAGAGGAACATTCGGGGAGGTACCGCATTCGCCACACTATATTTGCCTATTTACATGACAGTTGTCGGTAATTCCACGGCGGGGACTGTCCTGGCGGGAATGTCCCCTGCCTTTCGGGGGTGGAGGCTTAGCGACGGAAGGCTGGGGACAGTACTGCCGCCTTGGCGCGCGGGGACAGTCCCCTTTCCCGGCGGGACAGTCCCGTTGGCGACACTGCCTTATAATGAATTTCTTCAATTAGTTTCGCAAAGCTTCGCATGACTTCATCACCGCAGGACACCGCAACGCCCCAGCCGCAGCCGAGCCGCCGCTCGCCCAAGCGCATCGCCCTATTAATATTGGGCGCCTTCACCGGCACGCTGCTGGTGATGGTGCTCGTGGTCGTGTTCGCCCTGGCAATGGCCTACCCCAACCTGCCGTCGCTCGACACGCTGACCGACTACCGTCCAAAGATGCCGCTACGGATCTTCTCTGCTGACAACGTCCTGATCGGCGAATTCGGCGAAGAGCGCCGCACGCTGGTGCGCATCAACGACATCCCGCCGCTGATGAAGAAGGCGGTGCTGGCGATCGAAGACGCCGGCTTCTACGAGCACGGCGGCGTCGATTACCTCGGCATGCTGCGCGCGGCGGTGCATAACGCCATTGGCTCCGGCGGCCGCCAGGGCGCCTCGACCATCACGCAGCAGGTCGCGCGCAACTTCTTCCTGTCGTCCGAGCAGACCTACAAGCGCAAGGCCTACGAGATCCTGCTGTCCTGGAAGATCGAAAAGAACCTGACCAAGGACCAGATCCTCGAGATCTACATGAACCAGATCTACCTGGGCCAGCGCGCGTTCGGCTTCTCGTCGGCGGCCCAGATCTACTTCGGCAAGGAACTCAAGGACATCTCGATCGCGGAAGCGGCGATGCTGGCCGGCCTGCCGAAGGCGCCGTCCGCTTACAACCCGGTGGTCAACCCGAAGCGCGCGCGCATCCGCCAGCAGTACATCCTCAAGCGCATGCTCGAACTGGGCTACATCACGCCGGCCCAGTACGAGCAGGCCAAGGATGAAGAGATCAAGATCAAGACCGACAGCAGCGAGTTCGGCGTGCACGCCGAGTACGTGGCCGAGATGGCGCGCCAGCTGGTGTACGAGCAGTTCAAGGAAGACACCTACACCCGCGGCCTGAACGTATTCACCACGATCACCAAGGCCGACCAGGACGCCGCCTACCTGGCGCTGCGCAAGGGCGTGATGGACTACGAGCGCCGCCAGCCCTACCGCGGACCGGAAGGCTACATCGAGATCCCGGATAACAAGGAAGAAGCCGACGAGGCGATCGAGTCCGAACTGGCCGACCATCCGGACAGCGACAACATCGCCGCGGCGATGGTGCTGAAAGCCTCGCCGACCCAGGTAACGGCAGTGACCGCATCCGGCGAAGAGATCAAGATTACCGGCAAGGGCCTCGACTTCGCCAAGCACTGGCTGTCGCCCAAGGCCCAGGCCAACCGCCGCATCGCGCGCGGCGCGGTGGTGCGCGTGATGCAGGATGCGAAGGCAGAGTGGGCGATCACCCAGCTGCCGCAGATCGAATCGGCGTTCATCGCGGTCGACACCCACGACGGCTCGATCCGCGCGCTGGTCGGCGGCTTCGACTACAACCGCAACAAGTTCAACCACGTGACGCAGGCCTGGCGCCAGCCGGGTTCCTCGTTCAAGCCGTTCATCTATTCGGCCTCGCTGGAGCGCGGCCTGTCGCCGGCCACCATGATCAACGACGCGCCGATCGCGTTCGACGCCGGCCAGACCGGCGGCCAGCCATGGGAGCCGAAGAATTACGACAACGAGTACGAAGGCCCGATGACGATGCGGCGCGGCCTGGCCAAGTCCAAGAACATGGTCTCGATCCGCATCCTGCACAAGATCGGCGCCAACTACGGCCAGGAGTACGCGACCCGCTTCGGCTTCGACGCCGACAAGAACCCGCCCTACCTGACGCTCGCACTGGGTGCAGGCGCCACCACGCCGCTGCAAATGGCGGGCGCGTACGCGGTGTTCGCCAATGGCGGCTACCGGATCAACCCTTACCTGATCTCCAAGGTGACCGACGCCAGCGGCAAGGTGCTGTCCCAGGCCGCGCCGGAAAAGGCTGGCGTGCAGGGGAACCGCGTGATCGACGAGCGCAACGCCTTCATCGTCGACAGCATGCTGCGCGACGTGGTTCGCTACGGCACGGCGACGCGCGCGCTGTCGCTCAAGCGCACCGACATCGCGGGCAAGACCGGCACCACCAACGATTCGATGGACGCCTGGTTCGCCGGCTACAGCCCGAAGATCGCGGCGATCGCCTGGATCGGCTACGACCAGCCCAAGAACATGGGCAACAAGGAGACCGGCGGCGGACTGGCGCTGCCAATCTGGATCGGCTACATGCAGCAGGCGCTCAAGGGCGAACCGGTGATCGAGCGTCCGGTGCCGGCGGGGCTGATCAACGTGGAAGGCGAGTGGTACTACGAGGAGAATCCGCCGGGGACTGGCGTGACTGCGCTGGATACGGGGGTGGCTCCGGCGGCGCCTGCGCCGAAGCAGCCTGAAGCCGTCAAGAACGAGCTGTTCTAAAAACAGTTCGCCCAAAACCGTCATCCCCGCGAAAGCGGGGACCCATAGCGAGAAACCGAAACCGGAAGCTCAACATGGGTCCCCGCCTGCGCGGGGATGACGGTTTTTCGTTTACCGGTTGCGCGACGCGCAACCATTCATGCTTACAGCTTGACCGGGGTGCCGCCCGACTGCTCGGTCACCAGCTGCGACAGCGCCTCATACAGCTCGCTGCCATTGCGCGTATCGGTCCACTTGCCGCCTTCCATTCTGTAGTGGAAACCGCCGGAGCGCGCCGCAATCCACATCTCCTTCATCGGCGCCTGGCTGTTGACGATGATCTTGGAGCCGTTGCGAATGAATTCGATCTCCAGCACATTGCCGCTGCGCTTGCACTCGACGTCGATGATGTCGTCGTCGCACAGCTTGTCCATCTTGGCCTCGATCGTGTCGAGGACGGTTTCTGCCTGCACCAAAAATTCTGATTCGGTCATGCTACACTCCGGATGTCATTTATTAATACGTGATTCTAAACGTGAAGCCTTCCATCGCGCTGAAAACAGCCGTAGCGTTCGCGGCGGCCGGCGTGCTTGCCGCCTGCGGCCAGACCGGCCCGCTGTACCTTCCCAAAAAGCCGCCCACGCCGGTGCAGCCTAGCGGCGCGACCGCGATTGCACCGACCACCACCGTCACCCCTCCTCCTTCGAATTAAGCTTTATGTCGCACTTCTTCTATCTCGACGGCGTCCTGCACGCCGACCAGGCCGCGCTCGACCGCGTCGCGGAACAGTTCGGAACGCCGACCTATGTCTATTCCAAATCGGCGCTGCTCGAGAACTTCAACTCATATGCCGACGCCTGCAAAGGGCGCGACGCGCTGGTCTGCTATGCGATGAAGGCGAATTCGAACCTGGCGATCCTCGACCTGCTGGCGCGCGAAGGCGCGGGCTTCGACATCGTCTCGGGCGGCGAACTGCTGCGCGTGCTGGCGGCGGGCGGCGATCCGGCCAAGGTGATCTTCTCGGGCGTCGGCAAAACGGTCGAGGAAATGCGCCTCGGCCTGGAAAAGGGCATCCTGTGCTTCAACGTCGAATCGATCCCCGAACTGCACCGCCTGAATGAAGTGGCGGGCGAGATGGGCCTGAAGGCGCCGGTATCGCTGCGCGTGAACCCGAACGTGGACGCCAAGACCCACCCCTATATCGCCACCGGCCTGAAGGCGAACAAATTCGGCGTGGCCTTCGACGACGCGCTCGACACCTACCGCGCCGCGGCGGCGCTGCCGAACCTGCGCGTGCAGGGCATCGACTGCCACATCGGCTCACAGCTGCTGGACGACGCGCCGCTGCTCGAAGCGCTGGACAAGCTGATCGAACTGATCGACACGCTGGGCGACGAGGGCATCGTGCTGCACCACCTCGACATCGGCGGCGGCATCGGCATCTCCTATGGCGAAGCGGGCGAAGCGCAGCCGGTCGCGGTGGGCGACTACGTCGCGCGCCTGTATCAGCGCATCGACGCATGGCGCAACGCCCGCCATGGCGGCAAACCGATCAAGCTGATTTTCGAGCCGGGCCGTTCGATTGTGGGCGACACCGGCGTGCTGCTCACCAAGGTCGAATTCCTCAAGCCGGGCCAGGAAAAGAGCTTCTGCGTCGTGGACGCGGCGATGAACGACCTGATGCGCCCTGCCCTGTACCAGGCCTGGATGGACGTGAAGCCGGTGCGCCCGCGCGAAGGCGAAACGCACATCTACGACATGGTCGGCCCAATCTGCGAATCGGGCGACTGGCTGGCGCGCGAGCGTTCGCTGAACGTGCAGCCGGGCGACCTGCTGGCCGTGATGCAGGCCGGCGCCTACGGCTTCACCATGTCCTCAAACTACAACACGCGAGGCCGCGCGGCCGAAGTGATCGTCGACGGCGACAAGCTGCACCTGGTGCGCCAGCGCGAGAACCCCGCCGACCTGTTCGCCCTCGAGTCCCTCATCAAGTAAGCGAAGGAAGGGGACCGTCCCCGCAGGGGACTGTCCCCCGGTGTCCAGCGTGCCTCCCGGGCAAACGCCTCGTTTCACCGCGCATTTGCTCGTTTTTCCTCGCCCGCCCCTCCCCGTCTCGCAAAACCCCCGAATGAAACCCGGCGTTCAACATCAGGACGCGCGCGGAGATTTGAGCAAAAACGAGTAAAAACGAGGCGTTCCCCGCGGAGTGCCCCACGCCCCCCGCTAGTCGATCAGCGTTTTCATCATCACGCGCCCGTCCGGCATCGGGCTTTCCTGCCTCACCATCAGCTGCGTCCCCTTGGCGAACCAGAAGGTCGATTCGGCCCCCGGCCGGTTGTAGTCAGTCTTCACCACCCAGCAATCGACCGGCCCTGCCGGCCCGGGAATCATGGCCGATCCGGTGACGCGGAAGGTGTATCGCTGTGGCGGCGTCTTGCCGCCAGGGTGGTAGAAATTGATGCGCGCGCCGTATCCCTCTGCGAGCGGCAGCGCCTGCAGGAATTCGATATCGGTTTCGAAGTTGTAAGTCGGCTCGTCCGAAGCCACAAGCAGGTCCTTCTGCGTATTGTCCGGCAGGTCCGGCATGCCGCTGATTTTGTCCGGAGCGAAAACGAAGCCCTCGACGACGCGCTTGCCGTCCTTTTCGCTGATGCGCTGATGGCTCAGTGGCCGGAACGTGCCCGTCTCGAACCAGGAATCGAGATGCCGCGTCGACGGCGCGGGCATGACGCCGTCCCAGCGCTGGACGATGCGCATCAGCTGCTTGCCGTCCCGCTGTTCGAAGCGGATCTCGCGGGTCCAGATATCGATCGGCTGGCTGGCGCCGTCTTTTGGCGTGCGGAGGAAACGCAGGTAATGGTGGGTGCCCGGCTTCACCAGCGCGAAACGCGGCAGGCTGGCGCCGACGTCGACGTCCTGGTCGGCAGCGTGTGCGGCGAGGGCGAAGCTGGCGCACAGCAGGGCCAGCAGGGGGCGGCGAACATTCATTGGCGACTCCAGGTTCGATAGTGCCGATGAGTATCGCGGGTTGGCATCCGCTTTGGCAACCAGAAATGGATATGCATGCCTTACAGGAATTTACTGCTACGATTGCGCCCAACAACAACACCAGGGGGAGCGATGAATACCACCAACGCCGCCGCACTGTCCGACACGCCCGGGCCCTTCGCCCGGCCCGCAGTCGGCACCGCGCGATTGCTCACCGGCCTGCTGCAGGGCGTGCTCCTGTATCTGCTGTTCCGCGCCGGCAGCAATTACACCTGGCCGGCGACGGAACCGCTCCTGTTCGCGCCGCTCGTACTGGTCTGCGTGCTGGTGCCCGCGATCGCGATCAGCAGCCTTGGCCACATGAACCGCAGGCAGCTGCTGGTGTGGGCCGGCACTGCGGCGCTCATCATCGCCGCCCTGGCCTTCTACGACATCTGGCGCGTGTCCGACGCCGCCGCCCCGTCGCTGCCTGACTACTCCCACGGCAAGCGGACTCCGAGGACACCGTCCCCGGTCCTGATCGGCTTCATGCTGGCCGGGTTCTTCATCGCCCATTCGCTGGTGCTGGCCGGCGTGCGCGAACGACGCAGGATCGCCAGCTATCAAAGCCATTACGACATCGCCTGGAAGCTGGTGGTGCAGCTTGCCTTCAGCGGCGCATTCGTCGGCGCAGTGTGGCTGGCGCTGCTGCTTGGCGCGCAGCTGTTCCTGCTGGTGAAGCTCGACTTCCTCAAGAAGATGATCGAAGAGCCCGCCTTCTCGATTCCGGCGTCCACCTTCGCCTTCGCCTGCGCGATCCACCTGACGGACGTTCGCCCCGCCATCGTGCAGGGCATCCGCGCCCTGCTGCTGACGCTGATGTCCTGGGTGCTGCCGGTGATTACGCTGATCGTCGGCGCCTTCGTCCTGACACTGCCCTTCACCGGACTGGGCTCGCTGTGGGCCACCGGCCACGCGACCGCGGTCCTGCTGGGTGCAGCGGCCGCGCTGGTGGTGCTGATCAACGCGGCCTGGCAGGATGGCAGCGCGCCGGCATCGGCGGCGCCGCTGATCCGTGCAAGTGCGCGCGCGGCCGCGGTGCTGCTGCTGCCGCTGGTGGCGATCGCGCTGTATGCGCTGGCGCTGCGTGTCGGCGATTATGGCTGGACGGTCGAGCGCATCATCGCGGCGGCCTGCATCCTGGTTGCGAGCTGCTACGCCTTCGGCTACGCCGCGGGCGCGCTGCGCGGCGGCTGGCTCACCACCATCCCGCACGTGAATATCGCCACCGCCTTCGTCGTCCTCGGCACGCTGTTGCTGCTGTTCTCGCCGCTGGCGGATCCTGCCCGCCTGTCGGTCGCCAACCAGGTGGCGCGGCTGGAATCGGGCAAGGTGCCACTGGAAAAATTCGACTTTGCCTACCTGCAGTTCCAGGGCGCGCGTTATGGCCGCGACGCGCTAGCGCGCATCGAGTCCAGCGCCATCGGCAGCAATGGCGCGGCGACCCGCCAGCGCATCGCCAATGTGCGAAAAATGCGGGGCGAATGGGACCGCGAGATGAAGGACGCGATTGCCCCGGGATCGGTCTCCACCAACTTGGCCGTATGGCCCAAGGGCGCGCAGCTGCCGGAGAGCTTCCAGCGCACCGACTGGAGCGCGGCAACGGAGCTGGGCGAGCTCCCTGCATGCCTGCGCCGGAGCGGCGCGGCCTGCGACGCAATCCTGCTCGACGTGACCGGCGACGGCAAACAGGAGGTGATCCTCGTCGGGACCGCGCCAGGCGGCGGCACTGCGGTGATGGGCCAGGAAGCCGACGGCAAATGGCGTCGCGTGGGCCATCTCTCGTACTATGCCGCGGGCTGCCCATCGATCCGCAAGGATCTGATCGAAGGGCGGGTGCGGCCCGCAGCGCCGCAGCTGCAGGACATCGAGGTCGGTGGAGCGCGGCTGCGCCTGCATTCCGCCCTCGACCACGACGACCCGTGCGTACCGGCGGAGCTGGCACGCCGTCCGGCCGCGGTGTCAGGACCGCGCCAGGGCCCGTGACCAGTAGAGGCGCACGCCGAGAAGGACAGCGACGATGACCGCGAACAGCGCCGGTTCGGCGAAGTCGTTCTTCCCCGCCTTCATCCACCAGAAGTGCAGCACGCCGAGCGGCGCGACGATATAGACCAGGCGGTGCAGCCACTGCCAGCGCTTGCCGCCCAGCCGGCGCATCATCGCATTGGTGCTGGTGAGCGCGAGCGGGATCAGCATCACGAAGGCGGTGAAGCCGACCGTGATGAAGGGGCGCTTCAACACGTCGCGCCACATCGCGGTCAGGTCGAAGAAATGATCGAACCAGACGAAAGCGCTGAAGTGCAAGAAGGCGTAGAAAAACGTGAACAGGCCGATCATGCGCCGCAGCCGGGCCAGCCAGTTCCAGCCGGTGAGCTTGCGCAGCGGCGTCACCGCCAGCGTGATGCACAGCAGGTACAGGGTCCAGTCGCCGGTGGCGCGCGTGATGAACTCGATCGGCTCGACCAGGCGCCCGCCCAGCACCATCCAGGCGATGCGTACGAAGGGCAGCAGCGCCAGCACGAACACCGCGGCCTTGACCAACGTCACCTGGCGCGGCGTCAGTGCGCCGCGCGGCGCGGAAGCCACCGCCATCAGTAGAACTTCCTCAGGTCCATGCCCGCGTACAGCCGCGCCACATCCGGATAGCCGTTGAACATCAGCGTGTCGCGCTTGCGCTTGAAGAAGCCGTCTTCGCCGATGCGCCGCTCGGTGGCCTGCGACCAGCGCGGGTGGTCGACGGTCGGGTTCACGTTGGCGTAGAAGCCGTATTCGCCAGGTGCCGACACGTTCCACGAGGTGCGCGGCTGGTCGCGCGTGAAGCGGATCCTGACCAGCGACTTGCCCGACTTGAAACCGTACTTCCACGGCACGATCACGCGCACCGGCGCGCCGTTCTGGTTGGGCAGCACACGGCCGTACATGCCGACCGTGAGCAGCGCCAGCGGATGCATGGCCTCGTCCATGCGCAACCCTTCGGTGTAGGGCCACTCGAGGATGCGGCTGCGCACGCCCGGCATCTGCTTCGGGTCCGCCAGCGTGACGAACTCCACGTACTTCGCGTTACCGGTCGGCTCGACGCGCTTGATCAGCTCCGACATCGAATAGCCGACCCACGGGATCACCATCGACCAGCCCTCTACGCAGCGCAGGCGGTAGACCCGCTCCTCCAGCGGCGCGATCTTGCGGATGGCGTCGATGTCGAGCGTCATCGGCTTTTTCACTTCGCCTTCGATCGACACGGTCCAGGGCCGCGTGCGCAGCGTGTGTGCGTTCTCGGCCGGATCGGCCTTGTCGGTGCCGAATTCGTAGTAGTTGTTGTAGTGGGTGGCGTCTTCGAAACTGGTTTGCTTGTCCGGCGCGACGTAGGCGGGATTGCGGCGCGCCGCCAGTGCCGCGGCGCTCGCCTGCTGCGCGAAGGCCTGGCGGTTCGCCATCTCCCACAGCGCGCTGCCGACGGCGGCGCCGGCGGCCATGCGGGCGATGAATTTTCGGCGCTCGAGGTAGACGTGCTCCGGGGTGATCTCGGAGGAGTGCGGCGTGAGGATGCCGTCAGGATGGGTTTTGATCAGCATGGATGGTGCTCCGGTTGCTGTCCTCCCGGGGCCGCCGGGAGGACTTACGTGCATACCTTACACCATCTTGAACGGCCCGGCCCTTACAGTTCGCCGTAGGAATGCAGGCCCGACAGGAACATGTTCACGCCGAGGAAGGCGAAGGTCGTGACCAGCAGGCCGACCAGCGCCCACCATGCACCGATATTGCCGCGCAGGCCGGAGACGAGGCGCATATGCAGCCAGGCCGCGTAGTTCAGCCAGACGATCAGCGCCCAGGTCTCTTTCGGGTCCCACGACCAGTAGCCGCCCCACGCTTCGGCAGCCCACAGGGCGCCGAGAATGGTGGCGACGGTGAAGAACGCGAAGCCGACCGAGATCGCCTTGTACATTACGTCCTCCAGCACTTCCAGCGCCGGCAGGCGGTCCACCAGCTTGCCGTGCGATTTGAGCAGGTAGGCGGTGGCGACCATCGCGGCCAGCGCGAAGGTGCCGTAGCCGATGAAGTTGGCCGGCACGTGGATCTTCATCCACCAGCTCTGCAGCGCAGGCACCAGCGGCTGGATCTCGGAGGCGCCGCGCGCCACCGTGTACCACAGCAGGAAGCCGACGGCCGCGGTGATGATCAGCAGGACGAAAGGACCCAGCTGGCGGGTCTTGTAGCGGTACTCGTAGTAGACGTAGAACATGGCCGTGATCAGCGCGAACAGCACGAACACTTCGTACAGGTTCGACACCGGGATGTGGCCGACGTCCGGCCCGATCAGGTAGGACTCGAACCAGCGCACCATCATGCCGGTCCAGCCCATCACGATCGCCGACCAGGTCAGCTTGCTGCCGACCGCGCCGCCGAATTCCGAGCGTGCCACCAGGCCGATCCAGTAGAACACGGTGGCGAACACGAACAGGGTGCTCATCCACAGGATCGCGGACTGCGAAGACAGCATGTACTTGAGGAAGAAGCGCGTGTTGGCGTTATCCAGGCTGCCCGCATACAGCGACATGCCGTACAGCGACAGCGCGGCGACCAGCGGGATCAGCCAGCGCACCGGCTTCCAGTGCCAGCCCAGCGCGACGAAGGTCGGCGCGGCCAGCAGCAGGATCGCTTTTTCGTAGACGTCCATGAAGCTGCCGTAGCGCTGTAGCGCGAACAGGCTGGCGCCGAACAGCGCGACCGCATACAGCCAGTCGAAGGCGGTCAGGCGCTTGAAGTAGCCGGGCGCCTGCGAGTAGGTTTGGGTTTGGGACAGTTCCATATGGTTCTCCAGCCTTGGCTTACGCCGTTTGTGGCAGCTTCGCCTTGATTTCGTTGAATTCCTGCTCGAAGTCGAGCGTCTTGCGCTGGGTGCTCATCGCCATCAGCGCGTGGCTGCCCTGCGCATCGTCGCGCAGCCAGACCCAGATCCGGCGTTCGCGGATGTAGAACATGGCGAACACGCCCAGCACCAGGAACAGGCAGCCGATGTAGACGATGGTCTTGCCCGGCGAGCGGGTGACCTGCAGGACCGACGCCTTGATTTCGGTGAATTCTTCCAGCTTCAAGTATACCGGCGCGCCGTAAAACATGCTGTCGGCAAGGGCATTGGTCGACAGCTGCAGGAACTGCGCGTGCTTCTCATCGGTTGGCACCGGCGCGAGGCCATCCTTCTCGCGCGCGGCCTGCCACAGTTCCCACAGCGTGCCGTTAAGGATCTTCATGTAGATGCGGGCCGCGTTCTCGCGCTCGGCCTGCGGCAGCTTGTCGAGGAAGCGCGCCACCGAGATAAAGCCGCCCGGCTGGTCGCCTTCGCCGGCAAAGATGGTCACGCCCTTGAGCGCGGAGTCGGCCAGCTGCGCCGCCAGCGGGTTGTTGGCCGATTCCCCGGCCATCGCACGGCGCGCGTAGCGCTGCGCCGCCAGCTCGCGCAGCGCGGGCGTGTACAGCGCTGCGCGCAGGCGCATCCAGTCGCGCACGCTGTACTCGTCGTCGGCAGGAATGCGCAGGTAGCTGAAGTTGTCGGATGGCGAAGCGCGCATCCCGGACAGGAACATCTGGACGCCGTCCAGCGTCACCGGCTGCATGTAATTCAGGTATTCGCGCGCCTGGCCAGTCTTGTCGCGCAGCTTGTACTGCACGCTCGGGCCGACGTTCTTCAGGTCTTTGTTGTTGGCGGTCTTGCCGGCCGAGCCGCTGGCCTGGCCCAGCGTGCGCGCCAGCTGTTCGTTGAGCGATTCGCCCTGGGTCACCGCGCGCGGGTCGTTGCCGGCGATGTTCTCGACGTTGAACGGGCGGAAGCCCGACCATTCGACCGTGTACTCCTCGCCGCCGCGCTTGAGCGGGGTGCTGTCGTGGACCGCGCCGCTGATCTCGGACGGCGCACTGTCGGTGCCGGTCATCGGATAGGCGGCCAGTTTCAGCTTGGTGCCGCCGTCCTCGAAGCTGGACTGGTACACCGCCAGGCCCTTGTACAGCAGCGGGTGGTTGACCTTGATCGTGGCCGGGAAGGTCTTGCCGGTTTCCTTGTCGCTCACCATGACGTCGCTGGCGAACAGCTTCGGCATGCCGGTCGAGTAGAAGTCGATATGGAATTTGGTCAGCTGGATCGTGAACGGCAGTTCCTGCAGCATCACGCCTTCGCCCTGCGGGATGATGGCGACGTCGCTGGCCTGGCCTTCGGCGATCTGGGTGTTGCCGCGGAAGGTGGGGTTGTTGATGCTGAGCCGGTGCTGTTCCGGGATCGCGGAAATCAGGCCGCTGCCGGAAAACGGCGTCTTCCCGAACGCCCACTGCTGGAACCGGATCGGCAGGTCGGAGTCCAGCATCCCGCCCAGCATGATGATCACGATCGCGCCGTGCGCGAAGATGTAGCCGAAGCGCGAGGCCCCGCCCTTCTTGGCACTGACCAGTGTGGCGCCGTCCTTGTCGACGATGCGGCTGGCGTAGCCGGCGTGCGCCAGGCGCTCCGCGGTCTGCGCCGCCAGCGCGGCGCGCGGCACCGGCGCGGCCCATTCGGCCTTGTGGTGGAAATTGCGCAGCGAGGTTTCGCGCACGTTCTCGCGCCAGCTGCGCATGTCGCGCATCAGGCGCGGCGTGGTGCGCACCAGGCACAGCGAGGTGGATACCACCAGGAAGGCCATGATCAGCAGGAACCACCAGGCCGAATACACGGTGTACATGCCGAGCTTGGAGAACACTTCGAACCAGAACGGGCCGAACTGGTTGACGTAGTTCGGCATCGGCTCGTTCTGCTTGAGCACCGTGCCGATGACCGATGCGATCGAAATCACGGTCAGCAGGCTGATCGCAAACCGCATCGACGACATCAGTTCGACGATGTCAGACGCCAGGCTGCTGCGCCGCCTGGTTTCCATCCCTGGGTTACTACTCATAACTTGGACTACCCCTCAACAAAAAGGGCAGCACGCTGAACAGCTGCCGCCCTTTGCGATGCTCTGCAACGCGCCCGCGCGGGCGCGGTTGCTTATTTCAGACCGGCGATGTAATCGGCCACGGCCTTCATTTCTTCATCCGACATGCGCTTGGCCAGCGTGGCCATCTGCGGGCTGTTGGTGCGGGCACCCGACTTGAATGCCTGCAGCTGGGCGACCGTGTAGTCGGTGTTCTGGCCGGCGATGCGCGGGAACTGGACCGGGATGCCGCCGCCGGCAGGACCGTGGCAGCTTGCGCACGCGGCCACGCCGGTGCCGGCGATACCGCCGCGGTAGATTTTCTTGCCCAGGTCGAGCGAATCCTTGTTGCGGGCCGCGCCCGGCTTGGCCTGCTGCGACTCGAGGTAGGCGGCGACGTTCTTCTTTTCGTCGTCCGTCAGCATCTTGGCGTAGGTGGTCATGACCGGATTGTTGCGCGCCGGCGTGGTGAAGTCGACCAGCTGCTTGTGGGTGTAGGATTGGAACTGGGCCGACAGTTTCGGGTTGACCGCGATGGTCGAGTTGCCGCCTGCGCCGTGGCAGGAAACGCACGCCGGCAGGCCGCGCGCCGCGTCGCCCGTGTCGTACAGGCTCGCGCCCTTGGCTGGATCAGCCTTGACGGCCGCCGGCGCTGGCGTTGACGCCGAAGCAAAGCCGGAAACAGCCAGGGTTGCTACCAACAAGGATTTCATAAACGGAGAAAGCGCACGATTCATTCAAACACCCTGAGACAAAGTCAATAAATTTGGTTTTTCTTCAGCCTGCGCAATGGCGCGAAGCTTTTGCGTTGCAGCAAGTCGTAACCCCTTATTGTACAATAGCTTTCTCGGGTTCAGCCCACTTGTTGCATTTTCTACCCCTCCCATGTCCCTACTCTGGCAAGCCCGTTTCTTTACTACCGTTAACCAGCTGCGCGACCTGCCGAACACCCATGTGCCGGAGATCGCCTTCGCCGGACGGTCCAACGCGGGCAAATCGACCGCGATCAACATCCTGACCAACCAGAAGGGGCTGGCGTTCGCCTCCAAGACGCCGGGACGCACGCAGCACATCAATTACTTCTCGATCGGCGGCGCCCACGTGGCGCAGCACCGCAAGGACCCGACCATCGTCGAAGAGATCCGCGCCATGCTGGTCGACCTGCCCGGCTACGGCTACGCCGAAGTGTCCGGCACCGCCAAGCTGCACTGGCAGCGCCTGCTGGGCGACTACGTGCAGCGCCGCGAGCAGCTGGCCGCGCTGGTGCTGATCATGGATTCGCGCCGCCCGTTCACCGAACTCGACATCCAGATGCTGGAATGGTTCGCGCCGACCGGCAAGCCGATCCACTGCATCCTGACCAAGGCCGACAAGCTCAATCGCAACGAGTCGACCAACGCGCTGCGCCAGGCGCAGCAGATCCTCGACAGCTACGTGGACGAAGACGGCAACGGCTTCCCGTTCACGGTGCAGCTGTTCTCGGCGCTCAAGCGCATCGGCATCGAGGAAGCCGACGCCAAGATCCTGCAACTGGCCGGCCTCGACGAGCCGGCCCAGCCCGACTCCACCGACACTGACAAGGAAGCAAGCGAATGACTTCGTACCCGGCTATCCGCATGCGCCGCATGCGGCGCGACCCGTTCTCCCGCGCGCTGATGCGCGAAAACACGATCACGGCCTCCGACCTGATCTACCCGGTGTTCATCCTGGACGGCGCCGGCAAGCGCCAGCAGGTCGGGTCGATGCCGGGCGTCGAGCGCCTGTCGGTCGACATGCTGCTGCCGGTGGCGGAAGACTGCGTGAAGCTGGGGATCCCGGTGATGGCGCTGTTCCCGCTGATCGAAGGGACCAAGACGCACCATGGCGAAGAAGCCGCCAACCCGGACGGCCTGGTGCCGCGCGCGGTGCGCGAGCTGAAGAAGCGCTTCCCCGAGCTGGGCATCCTGACCGACGTCGCGCTCGACCCGTACACCAGCCACGGCCAGGACGGACCGATCGACGAAACCGGCTACGTGATGAACGACGAGACCATCGAGATGCTGGTGCGCCAGACGCTGGCGCACGCCGAAGCGGGCGCCGACATCGTGGCGCCGTCGGACATGATGGACGGGCGCGTGGGCGCGATGCGCAACGCGCTGGAAGCCTCGGGCCACATCCACACGCGCATCATGGCGTATTCGGCCAAGTACGCGTCGGCCTTCTACGGCCCGTTCCGCGACGCGGTCGGCTCCTCGGGCAACCTGGGCAAGAGCGACAAGAACAATTACCAGATGGATCCGGCCAACAGCGACGAAGCGCTGCGCGAGGTGGCGCTCGACATCGCCGAAGGCGCGGACATGGTGATGGTCAAGCCGGGCATGCCTTACCTGGACATCGTGCGCCGCGTGAAGGACGAGTTCCGCGTGCCGACCTTTGCCTACCAGGTGAGCGGCGAGTACGCCATGATCAAGGCCGCCGCGCAAAACGGCTGGCTCGATCACGACAAGGTGATGATGGAATCGATGATGGCGTTCAAGCGCGCCGGCGCCGACGGCGTGCTCACCTACTTCGCCCGCGACATCGCCCGCCTGCTGCAGAAATAAGCCTGGGGCGCAGTTGGGGACTGTCCCTATGGGACTGTCCCCCGCCTTTCCCCGCCGCCCTGTCATCCCCGCGCACGCGGGGACCCATACCGAATCCGCCTGGCCACTGACGCCTCCTCTCCGGGAGGCTCAGCATGGGCCCCCGCGTCCGCGGGGATGACAGGTTCCCGCATATTCCGCGTTGTCCGATTCGGCATAATCATGTTCGATTCCGCCAAAACAGGAAGGGGACTGTCCCTGCAAGGGACTGTCCCCCGGTGTTCGACGCTTTATCCCCATATCCAAACACCGGGGGACAGTCCCCTTTCGGGGACAGTCCCCTTCTCCCCACTTGCGCTTTCGCTATTCTTCCATTATTATCGAAGTATGGAATCCAAGAACGCACCCACCATGCAAGACAAGGAAGTCGTCGCCGCCCTCGCCGCCCTGGCCCAGGACTCACGCCTGGCGGTCTACCGCCTGCTGGTCCAGGCCGGCCCCGAGGGCATGCCCGCCACGAAAATCGCCGAGCATCTGGCGATCCCGCCCTCGTCGCTCTCCTTCCACCTGAAGGAGCTGACCCATGCCAGCCTGATCACCCAGACCAAGGCCGGCCGCTCGCTCATCTACACCGCGAATTTCGCGACGATGAACGGCCTGCTCGGATTTTTGACTGAAAACTGCTGCGGCGGGAACACCTGTTCTCCCGTCAGCGCCAACACCTGCACCGAAGGAGAATGCAAATGAAACGCCTGCACGTACACGTATCCGTCGACAGCCTCGCCGACAGCATCAAGTTCTATTCCGGGATGTTCGCCAGCGAGCCGACCATCGTCAAAGCCGACTACGCCAAGTGGCAGCTGGAAGACCCGCGCGTGAACTTCGCGATCTCCAGCCGCGGCGCCGAAGCCGGCGTGAACCACCTCGGCATCCAGGTGGAATCGGCCGAAGAACTGGGCGAGATGAAGTCGCGCCTGGCCCGCCTCGAAGGCGAGATCGAGACCGAGGAAAACACCGCCTGCTGCTACGCCAAGTCCGACAAGCACTGGATCAGCGACCCGTCCGGCATCGCGTGGGAGACCTTCCACACGCTCGACAGCATCCCGGTCTACGGCGGCGCGCCGGAAGAAGTGGCGGCCGACGCCGCGTGCTGCGTCCCGCTGGCCAAGCCGCGCATCAAGCTCGGCGAATCCGCGCCGTGCTGCGTGCCGGCATCCGCCACGCAGGGCGCAAGCTGCTGCTGATCGCCGGAGAGCCCGATGTCCGAGAAAACCTATAACGTCCTGTTCCTCTGCACCGGCAATTCGGCCCGCTCGATCATGGCCGAAGCGCTGGTCACCACCATGGGCGAGGGCCGCTTCCGCGGCTTCAGCGCAGGCAGCAAGCCGGGTGGCCGCGTCAACCCGTTCGCGGCCGAACTGGTTGCAAAGGCCGGCTATCCGGTAGACCAGCTGCGCAGCAAGAGCTGGGACGAGTTCGCGTTGCCCGACGCGCCGCAGATGGACTTCATCATCACCGTGTGCGACAACGCGGCCGGCGAGACCTGCCCTTACTGGCCGGGCCATCCGGCAACCGCGCACTGGGGCTTCGAAGACCCGGCCGCGGTTGAAGGCAGCGACGAGGAGAAGCGCGCCGCCTTCGAAAAGATCTACCGCCAGATCATGGCGCGGGTGCGGACCTTCGTCAGCCTGCCGATCGAGAAGCTCGACAGGCAGGCGATCAAGCGCGAGATCGACACGATCGGCGACACGCCGGTGGCGGGCGCCTGATGTCGGCGCACACCACGGAAGTGGCCGGTGGCGCGGCGCCGGCGATCGGATTCTTCGAACGCTACCTGACCGTATGGGTGGCGCTGTGCATCGTTGCCGGCATCCTGCTCGGCCAGGCCTTCCCGCGCGCCTTCCAGGCGATCGCGGAGCTGGAAGTCGCGCGCGTGAACCTGCCGGTCGGCGTGCTGATCTGGTGCATGGTGCTGCCGATGCTGGTCAAGATCGACTTTGGCGCGCTCGGCCAGGTAAAGAGCCAGTGGCGCGGCATCGGCGTGACGCTGTTCGTGAACTGGTTCGTCAAGCCGTTCTCGATGGCGCTGCTGGCGTGGATCTTCATCCGCCACGTCTTCGCGGACATGCTCCCAGCCGACCAGCACGACAGCTATATCGCGGGCCTGATCCTGCTGGCCGCCGCGCCCTGCACGGCGATGGTGTTCGTGTGGAGCCAGCTGTGCAAGGGTGATCCGTATTTCACGCTGTCGCAGGTGGCGCTCAACGACTCGATCATGATCGTCGCGTTCGGCCCGCTGGTCGCGCTGCTGCTGGGACTCGCGTCGATCACGGTGCCGTGGGAAACGCTGTTCACCTCGGTCGCGCTGTACATCGTGATCCCGGTGATCCTGTCGCAGCTGATCCGCAAGGCGCTGCTGGCCAAGGGGCCGGCGCACCTTGAGCTTGCGGTGAAGACTTTCGGGCCGCTGTCGATCGCCGCGCTGCTGCTCACGCTGGTGCTGCTGTTCGCGTTCCAGGGCGAGGCGATCACGTCGCAGCCGGCCATCATCGCGATGCTGGCGGTGCCGATTCTGATTCAGGTGTTCTTCAATTCGGGGCTGGCCTACCTGCTCAACCGCAGGTTGGGCGTGCCGCACTGCGTGGCGGGGCCATCGAGCCTGATCGGCGCATCGAACTTCTTCGAGCTGGCGGTGGCCACGGCGATCAGCCTGTTCGGGTTCAAGTCGGGGGCGGCGCTGGCGACCGTGGTGGGCGTGCTGATCGAGGTGCCGGTGATGCTGCTGGTGGTCGGTGTCGTGAACCGCTCCCAGCGCTGGTACGAAGCCAAATAGACGGACGGGGACTGTCCCCGCAGGGGACCGTCCCCCGGTGTTTTGTGCGCGACCTCTGAGCGCGAACACCTGGGGACAGTCCCGTAGGGACAGTCCCCTTCCCCGCGCTTACTCGCGTGGGGGGCGGTAGTCGCGGAACATTTCCTTGTACAGGAAGGCCATCAGCGCTTCATTGTCCTGCGGCCGCGCCGACAGCGTCACGTTGCGGTTCAGCCGGTGCGACTCCCACTCGAAGTCGCCGGTCTTTTCCTTGCGGATGATCTCGATCATCTTCTTCACGATCGCGGTTTCGATATCGCGTTCGCTGCCCACTTCCACCGTCACCGACTGCATCCAGCGGCGCTTGAAATTAGGGTTCCAGCCGCGGAACTTGACCGTCGCGCTGTTGAAGGTCCGGTTGGTGACCTCGAAGATGCCGCCAGTGCCGTCATCGCGCGAAGCCGCATTTGCGCGCGCGACGTTGGCGTTGATGTTGCGCATCGCCTTTTCGTTCTCGCCCTGGGAATCCGTTTCCTCCGCCACGCCGCGCTCCTTGCGGCGCTTGGCTACATAGTCGGCCATGTCCACCGCTTCGATCGGCTCCGCTTTCGGCTCGACGCGCGCCTGTTCCGCCGGCTTTTCCTCAGGCAGGGTAATCGTGTCGGGCAGGCGCGGGATCTCGATGCGCGGCAAGGAGCGGCTTGGCAGCTTCGGACGGGTGCTCGGGGCCTGCTCGCGCGGCTTGGCCGACGGTGTCTGGATCATCACCATCATGCCCTCCGGCCCGGTCAACGGCTTGGTTTCCGGCTCGGGCTTGAGAAGGAACACCAGCACCAGCAGCAGGTGCAATCCGATCGTGACCGCGATCGCGGTCTTGTTGGTGCCCTTCTCGCCATACGCCGTCACCGGACGGTCGCCTGGCAGCGCCTGGCCGCAGTGCTCGCAGAAGCCGGATTGGTTTATGTTGTGGGAATGGTCACGCAATGCAACAGCTTTCAGGAACGGCGAAGAATCCGGCCAGTTTGCCAGACTCCGGCGCGTTTGTGAAATACGCGCCGGACCGCACCGCGGGGTTGTCAAACCATGCACACTACAGCAATGCACCGCCCTCCGTTGTTACAGTTTGTTACCCTGCCCCGGTGATTCGCGTTCGCGTCTTCAGCTTCTCCACTTTTTCCAGCTGCTCCAGGTGGTCGTCGGTCATCGGACCGGAACCGCTGTACTTGTCGAGATACAGGTAGATCACCGGCGTGATGTACAGCGTGACCACCTGCGAGAAGATCAGGCCGCCCACCACGGCAAGGCCGAGCGGCTGGCGCAATTCGGCACCGGCGCCGATCCCCAGCGCGATCGGCAGCGCGCCCATCATCGCGGCCAGGGTCGTCATCAGGATCGGGCGGAAGCGCATCACGCAGGCTTCGCGGATCGCTTCGGCCGGCGCCAGTCCGTGCTCGCGCTGCTTGTGCAGCGCGAAGTCGATCATCATGATCGCGTTCTTCTTCACGATACCGATCAGCATCAGGATGCCGATGATCGCGATGATGGTCAGCTCCATCCCGAACAGCCTCAGGGTCAGCAGCGCGCCGACGGCCGCCGAGGGCAGGCCGGCCAGGATGGTCAGAGGGTGGATGTAGCTCTCGTACAGCACGCCCAGCAGCACATAGATCACGCCCAGTGCCGCCACGATCAGGATCAGCTGCGAGGCCTGCGAATCCTGGAACACCGCCGCGTCGCCACCGTAGGTAGTGATGATGGTGGGCGGCAGCTTCATGTCGCGGCCCATCTCGGCGATCCGCTCGGTTGCCTGGCCCAGCGGCACGTCCGGCGCAAGGTTGAACGACAGCGTGATCGCCTGCAGCTGGCCCTGGTGGTTGATCGCGGTCGGGCCGACGGTGCGCACGATGGCCGCAAAGCTCGACAGCGGCACCAGCTGGCCGGAATCGCTGCGCACCGAGATGCGCCCGATCGATTCCTCGAACTGGCGGTCCGCCTCGGCCGCTTCCAGGATCACCGAATAGCTGGCGGCGGAAGTGTAGATGGTCGATACCTGCCGCTCGCCGAACGCCGCGTACAGCGCGCTGCGCAGGTCGGACAGGCGCACGCCCAGCACGTTGGCCTTGTCGCGGTCGATCCGCAGCGTGGCCTGCAGTCCGGTGTTCTGCGAATCGCTGGTGACGTCGCGGAAGGCCGGGTCGTTGCGCATCGCATCCTGGAATTTGGCGGCCCATTCGTTGAGCGCGCCGCCGTTCACGCTCTGCAGCGTGTACTGGTAGCGGCTCTTGGACGGGCGCCCGCCCAGCTGCAGGTTCTGCGTCGGGCTGAAGAACACCTGCACGCCGGCCACGCCGCGCGTCGCCTTGCGCAGGCCGTCGATCACCTCCGGCATTTTGGCGCGCTCGGACTGCGGCTTGAGCACGATGAACATGCGACCGCTGTTGCCGCCGCCGCTGAACGAAGTCACGTCCTTGATGTTGGGGTCCTTGCGGATGATCTCGACCACCTGGTTCTGCAGCTTGAGCATGGCGTCGCTGGAGGTGTCTTCCGACGCTTCCACGGTGACCCGCAGCTGGCCGATATCTTCTTCCGGGAAGAAGCCCTTCGGGATCGTGATGTACAGGACCGCGGTCAGTACGAAGGTGGCGATCGCCACCAGCAGCACCACGCCCCGGTGCAGCAGCGCCTTGTCGAGTGTGTGCGCATAGCCGTCGCGCAGCTTGGCGAACCAGCGTTCGAAATGGCGGCCAATGCGGGTGGTCTCGCCATGCGCCGAGTGCGGCGGCAGCAGGCGGCTGGCCAGCATCGGCACCAGCGTCAGCGACACCACGGCCGACACCAGGATCGCCAGCGACACCACCACCGCGAATTCGCGGAACAGCAGGCCGATCACGCCCGGCATGAAGAAGATCGGGATGAACACCGCCACCAGCGAGATCGAAATCGAGACGATGGTGAAGCCCATCTCGCGCGAGCCGGTCAGCGCGGCGCGCAGCGGCGTGGCGCCCTCTTCGATGTGGCGCACGATGTTCTCGAGCACCACGATCGCGTCGTCGACCACCAGGCCGACCGCCAGCGTGATACCCAGCAGCGATATGTTATCGAGGCTGTAGCCCATCCAGTACAGCAGCGTCAGCGCGCCCAGCAGCGAAATCGGCATCGTCACTGCCGGGATGAAGGTGGCCGACAGGCGGTGCAGGAACAGGAAGATCACCAGCACCACCAGCAGCACGGTGCCGGCCAGCGTGAGGTTGACGTCGTGGATCGCGTCGCGGATCGAGACCGAGCGGTCGTTGACCAGGTTGATGTTGATCGAGGCCGGCAGCTGCGCCTGGAATTTCGGCAGCAGCTTGCGCACGCCGTCCACCACCTGCACCGTGTTGGCGTTCGGCTGGCGCTGCACCAGCAGCACGATCGAGCGTTCGCCGTTGAAGCTGCCGGTGGCCTTGACCGACTGGTAGCTGTCCTCGACGTCGGCCACGTCCTTCAGGCGCACCGGTTCGCCGTTGCGCATGGCGATGATCAGTTCCTTGAACTGGGCCGCGTTTTCAAGCTGGGCGCTGCCCTGGATCACCAGGGTCTGGTTCGGGCCGTCGATGGTCCCGAGCGGCGCGTTGGAATTGGCCGCGCGCACCGAGGCCGCCAGTTCTTCCAGCGTCAGGTTGCGCGCGTTGAGCAGCTCGGCCTTGGCGCGGATCCGCACCGCGAAGCGCTTCTGGCCGTTGACCTGCACCTGCGCCACGCCGGGCAGCGTGGACAGCGCCGGGGCAACCAGGTTTTCCGCGTAGTCGTTCAGTTCCGACAGGTTCATCGACGGCGAGGTCATCGCCATGAACAGCACCGGCGCGTCGGCCGGGTTGACCTTGCGGTAGGAAGGCAGGTCGGTCATCTCCTGCGGCAGCGCGCGCTGCACGCTGAGCAGCGCGGCCTGCACGTCGACCGCCGCTTCGTTGACGTCCACAGTATGGTTGAACTCCAGCGTGACCGAGGTGCTGCCGCGGGTGCTGGTGGAGGTGATCAGGTCGATGCCGGCCACGGTGGAGAAAGCCTTCTCCAGCGGCAGCGCGACCGAGGACGCCATGGTCTCGGGACTGGCGCCCGGCAGGTTGGCGCTGACGTTGATAACCGGGGTGTTATAGCTTGGCAGTGCGGCCACCGGGATGCTGCGGTAAGCCAGCAATCCCGCCAGGATCAGCGAGATCGACAGCAGTACCACCATCACCGGCCGGCGGATGGAAAGTTCGGAGATGTTCATGCTGGTGCGCCTTTCGCGTTACCCGCGCCGTCGCCGCGCTTGCCGCCGGCGCCGCCGCGCTGGCCCGGCAGGCTGACTTTGCCGCCCGGGCGCAGGTTCTGCTTGCCTTCGGTGATCACCTGCTC
>DASTVB010000063.1:0-18967 GCA_035759315.1 Telluria sp.
GACAAGCTGATTGAAAAAGCCGCCAGCGACATTCCCGATGCGCGCGACCGGCTGGCCTACGTGGCCAAGATGAGCGAACAGGCTGCCCAGCGTGTGCTCAACGCCACCGACGCCGCCAGCCCGCTGCAGGACAAGATGGCCGCCGACGCCGGCGCGCTGCAGCAGTCGTGGCAGGCGCTGATCGACGGTGGCACGCTCGACGCCGGCGCCCGCGCGCTGGCCGAGCAGACGATTGCCCGGATGGGCGAGGCGCAGGCGCACACCGCCGCGACCCGCGCCTACCTGATGGAAATCATGATGGCCCAGGACTTCCAGGACCTCACCGGCCAGGTGATCTCGCGCGTTACCTCGATCGCGCAGCACCTGGAGCAGCAACTGGTGCAGATGCTGGTCGACTTCGCGCCGCCGGACGTGCGCCGCGAATTCGACCATGGCCTGATCAACGGCCCGCAGATCAACCCCGAAGGCAACAGCGAAGTGGTCGCCAACCAGGGTCAGGTCGACGACCTGCTCGATTCCCTCGGCTTCTGAACGGCTGTCCTGCGCACGCGAATAGAACCCCATGCACCAAACTAATTTTCTCGTCCGCGAACCGCTGCTCGATCCGAAGCAGCGCGTGCTCGGGTATGAACTGAGCTGGCAGAAGCACAAAGGGCAGGAGATCACCGGCGCCGACCTCGAGTCGCTGGTGGCCTTCGTCGCCGAGCACGTCCACCACGAAGAACACGGCTGGCTCCTTCGCGACAAGATCCTGTTCCTGGACGCGGTGCCGGCGATGCTGTCGCTCGACGCCCTGTACGACCTGCCGCCGGAGAAGACCGTCCTGACGCTGGAAGCGTCGGACCTGGCCGACCCGGACACGCTGGCCGCGGCGCAGGGCCTGCGCGCGGGCGGCGTCGGCATCTCGGTGCGCGACGGCGACCTGGCGCACCTCGGCCGCAACGTCGGACAGAGCGCGTCGTACGTCGAAGTGCGCTTTGCCGGCGCCGACGTGGCGGAGCAGGCGCGCACCTACGCCGCGCTCAAGCAGACCAGCGTGCGCATGGTGGGCCGTCCGGTGACCACCTGGGCCGACTTCGACGCCTGCGCCGCGCTCGGCCTGGACGCCTTCGTCGGCAAGCTGCACCTGACCCCGCGCCCGGGCACCCCGGTCAAGGGCATGAACCCGGCGCAGACCATCATCCTGCAGCTGATGCAGATGGTGCAGCAGAACGAAGACATCCCGAAGATCGAGAACGTGCTCAAGCGCGACCCTGCGCTCTCATACAAGCTGCTTCGCTTCATCAACTCGGCCGGCTTCGGCGCCGGGCGCGAGATCCAGTCGCTGCGCCAGGCCATCACGCTGCTCGGCTACTCGCCGATGTACCGCTGGCTGACGCTGCTGCTGGCGACCGCCTCGACCAGCGGCTACTCGCCGGTGCTGATGGAAACCGCGGTCGTGCGCGGCCGCCTGGCCGAATTGCTGGGCCAGAAGGCGCTGCCGCGCGGCGAAGGCGAAAACCTGTTCGTGACCGGCATGTTCTCGCTGCTGGACCGCCTGCTCGGCCTGCCGATGAAGGAAGTGCTGGACACCATCCAGCTGCCGGACGAAGTGGTGCGCGCGCTGCTGACGCGTGGCGGCATGTACGGCCCGTACCTGGCGCTGGCCGAAGCCTGCGAACTCAATTCGGCGCTGGTGGAATCGCTGGCGTCCTCGCTCGGCATCACCCCGGCCGAAGTCAATAAAGCCCACCTTTCGGCCCTCGCCTGGGCCCAGAACGTCACGACGTAGGGGACTGTCCCCGCAGGGGACTGTCCCCCGGTGTTTGATATTTTTCGATGGCCTGAATATTGGGGACGTACCCCGGTTTCCCTCACGGGATACCGGGATGCGTCCCCTTATTTACGTTCGAGTGCTTCATATCGGCCGTCTGCACTCTAAACACCGGGGGACGGTCCCCTGCGGGGACAGTCCCCGACGGCGACATGGCGCCTCAGATTTCGAGGTTGTCGATGAGGCGGGTGGTGCCGAGCTTGGCTGCGGCGAGCACCACCAGCGGTTCGCCCCGGGCGAGGTCGCCGCCGGTCGGCGGCTGCAGGTCGATGCGCTTGCGGATCGAGATGTAGTCAGGCTTCCAGCCGCGCTGCGCCAGCATGTCCATCGCCGCATGCTCCAGCGAGAAGATGTCGGTGTGGCCGGCGCGCATTTCGCCGGCGACGTGGTTCAGCGCCTGGTACAGGCGCGGCGCTTCGGCGCGCTCGTCCTGCGACAGGTACATATTGCGCGAGGACAGGGCCAGGCCGTCGTCGGCGCGCCAGGTCTCGGCGGCGATGATCTGGGTCGGGATGGCGAACTGGCGCGTCATGTTCCGCACGATCATCAGCTGCTGGTAGTCCTTCTTGCCGAACACCGCCACGCGCGGCTGCACGCACGAGAACAGCTTGAGCACGACGGTGGTCACGCCCGAGAAGAAGCCCGGGCGGAATTCGCCTTCCAGCGTGTTGCCAAGGCCGTCCGGCGGCATCACGCGGTATTCCTGCGGCTCCGGGTACAGGTCCTTTTCGGTCGGCGCGAACAGCACGTACACGCCTTCCTTCTCCAGCTTCTCGACGTCGGCGTGGAAGGTGCGCGGATACTTTTCGAAGTCCTCGTTCGGCCCGAACTGCAGGCGGTTGACGAAGATCGATGCGACCACCGGATCGCCGTGCTTGCGCGCCAGTCGCATCAGCGACAGGTGGCCTTCGTGCAGGTTGCCCATGGTCGGCACGAATGCGGTGCGCAGCTGTCCACTGAGCTGGTCGCGCAGTTCTTCGATGGTGGTAACGATCTTCATGTTCTTGGTTTTTCCTGGATTGAATCGGGTGCCGGCCGCAAAAATCAGGCCGGCGAGTACGCGAGGCGTACGTAAATCGGCGCGAACGGTTCGGCCTGGGTAATTTCGATCAGCGTTTCCTTCGCCAGCTCGAGCATCGCGACGAAGTGTACGACCACCACCGGCACGCTGGCGCCATGGTCGAACAGGTCGGCGAATTCGACGAAGCGCGAGGACTGCAGCTGGCGCAGGATGGCCGACATGTGCTCGCGCACGGACAGTTCCTGGCGGCTGATCTTGTGGTGCTGGGTGAGCTTGGCGCGGCGGATCACGTCTGCCCAGGCGCGCTGCAGGTCGTCGACGTCCACGTCCGGCCATACCGGAACGAGGCTCTGCTCGATGAAGATCTCGGTGCGCGTGAAGTCGCGGTCCACCTGCGGGATCGAGTTCAGGTCGTAGGCCGCCAGCTTGATCTGCTCGTACTCGAGCAGGCGTCGCACCAGTTCTGCGCGCGGGTCGTCCGCTTCGTCGTCGCCGGCCGACGGCTTCTGCGGCAGCAGCATGCGCGACTTGATCTCGATGAGCATGGCCGCCATCAGCAGGTATTCGGCCGCCAGCTCGAGGTTGTGCAGGCGGATCTGCTCGACGTACTTCAGGTACTGCAGGGTGACCTGCGCCAGCGGGATGTCGAGGATGTTGAAGTTCTGCTTGCGGATCAGGTACAGCAGCAGGTCGAGCGGGCCTTCGAAAGTCTCGAGGAAGATCTCGAGCGCGTCGGGCGGGATGTACAGGTCGTGCGGCAGCCGCGTCATCGGCTCGCCGTACAGGCGTGCGAGCGCGATGGCGGGTTCTCCTGCCACGGGTTCAGCCGCGGCGGGATCGGCTTGCGCTGCGCCGGCGGCAGCCAGCGCTTCGAGTTCGGCGACCGGGTCGGCCAATTCGGTGGCCGCCGACTCTGCTGGCAACATGGTGGTGGCCCGGTGTATCAGACCTTGGTCTGGTACACGTATGGCTGCTGCTTGACGCGCGAGTCGGCACGGCGCTGCTGCTCGTCGAGCGTCAGCGGGGCTTTGTCCCACAGCAGGGCACGGCCCTTGCGCTGCTCTTCTTCGAGGTGCGGGTTCTGTTCCTTCAGTTTCTTGATGAACAGGGAGTGGTCGGACTCGTACAGGGAGTGTTGTTTCAAGAATTTCATGTTTGGCTAGAAGGGAGAAAAGTTCGCGCTATTTTACCGCGAGCATGCAGACGCGGGGAATTCCGGGCTTTTTCGCTGTATTTACAGCAGCATGCGCCGCATCACGCGCGGCGACGGCTCGGCGTCCCCGGCATGGGAATGTTCGAGTTCGTCGGCCAGCTCGAACTCCATCGCCGAGTAAAAATCGATCAGCATCGGCTGGTCGCCGCGGATCGCCAGCCGCAGTTCGGTGGCACCGCTCTCGAGCGCGGTGTGCACCACGGCCTCCAGCAGGTGCTGCGACAGGTTGCCGCCGCGGTGCCCCGGCAGGATGCCCATGCGGACGATCTCCCAGACGTCGGGGTCGAGGTCGAGCGGCAGCCAGCGCACCGAGCCGACCGGCTCGTCGTCCGACAGCAGGATGAAGGCGCCGCCGTGGCGCAGGTCGCCGGCCACCGTTTCGGCCGTCTCGTGATGTCCGCTGGAGCTGGGCACGATCTTGCCTGCCCAGCAGGCGCGCGTCAGGCTGGCGATCAGCCCCGCGTCGCCGTCAACTGCAGCCCGTACGACTATCCCCATGGCTTAACGAATGCGCATGCCAGGTTGCGCGCCTGGCCACGGTTCCAGCAGATACAGGCCTGGATTGGTTTTCTCGTCGGCGGCCGATGCGCACAGCACCATGCCTTCCGAAACGCCGAACTTCATCTTGCGCGGCGCGAGGTTCGCCACCAGCACGGTCAGCTTGCCGATCAGTTCTTCCGGCTTGTAGGCCGACTTGATGCCGGAGAAGACGTTGCGCATGCGGCCTTCGCCCACGTCCAGCGTCAGGCGCAGCAGCTTGTCCGAGCCTTCCACGTGCGCGCATTCGACGATCTTCGCAATGCGCAGGTCGACCTTGGAGAAGTCGTCGATCTTGATCTCGGGCGCCAGTTCCTCGATGCCGGTGGACGGCTGCGACGGGGCAGCTGGCGAACCCGCTGCTGCCGGCGCGGCTGCCGGAGCTGCGATCGCCGGCTTGTCGAACAGGTTCTCGACCATCTTCGCGTCCACGCGGGTCATCAGGTGGCTGTATTCGCCGATCGCGCGGCCCAGCATGGTCTCGTACACCGCGGCGCCCTTGGTGGCACTCCAGTTCAGGGTGGCGTCGTTCAGGAAGGAGGCGACGCGGCGCGCCACTTCAGGCAGCACCGGCGCCAGCATGATGGTGATCTGGCGGAACAGGATCAGCGCGGTGGTGCACACGTCGTGCAGTTCGGCGACCTTCGATTCGTCCTTGGCCAGGATCCACGGCTTGTTCTCGTCGACGTACTGGTTGGTGATGTCGGCGATTTCCATGATCTCGCGCAGCGCCTTGCCGTATTCGCGCGCTTCGAAGTTGGCGGCGATGCCGGCCTGGCGCTCCACGCCATCCACGGTCAGCGCCTTGCGGATCCATTCCTGCGCGGTCGGCGACAGCGAGCCGGCCAGCTTGCCGTCGAACTTCTTGGCGATGAAGCCGGCGCAGCGGCTGGCGATGTTGACGTACTTGCCGACCAGGTCCGAGTTCACGCGCGCGACGAAGTCGTCGCCGTTGAAGTCCAGGTCCTCGACCTTGGAGTTGAGCTTGAACGCGATGTAGTAGCGCAGCCACTCCGGGTTCATCTTCAGGTCAAGGTAGCGCAGCGGCGAAATGCCGGTGCCGCGCGACTTCGACATCTTCTCGTTGTTGACGGTCAGGTGGCCGTGCACGTTGACCTTGAGCTTGTCGATGATCGGGTGCTTGGCGAAGTTCAGCATCGCCGGCCAGAACAGCAGGTGGAAGGAGACGATGTCCTTGCCGATGAAGTGCACCTGTTCGGTGGCCGGGTCGTTCAGCAGCGCGTCGAAGTCCATGCCGGACTTGGCGCAGTAGTTCTTGAGCGAGGCCAGGTAGCCGACCGGCGCGTCCAGCCACACGTAGAAGAACTTGCCTGGCGCGTCAGGGATCGGGATGCCGAAGTAGGGCGCGTCGCGCGAGATGTCCCAGTCGGCCAGCTTTTCGCCGGTTTCGCCGAGCCACTCGGAGACCTTGTTGACCATTTCGGACTGCAGGCGGCCCGGGGTGTTCAGCCACTCCTTGAGGAAGGCGAAGCAGCGCGGGTCGGACAGCTTGAAGAAGTACTGCTCCGAAGGCTTGAGGATCGGGGTGGAGCCGGTGAAGACGGAGAACGGGTTCACCAGTTCGGTCGGCTGGTAGGCCGCGCCGCACACTTCGCAGTTGTCGCCGTACTGGTCCTTCGCGCCGCACTTCGGGCACTCGCCCTTGATGTTGCGGTCGGCGAGGAACATGCCCTTGACCGGGTCGAAGAAGCGGTCCACGGTCTTGGTGACGATCAGGCCGGCGTCGCGCAGCTTGCGGTAGATGCCCTGGGAGAGTTCGACGTTTTCCGGCGAATCGGTGGAATACCAGTTATCGAAGGCGATATGGAAGCCGTCCAGGTACTGCTGGCGGCCGGCGGCGATTCGCGCGACGAACTCCTGGGGCGTGATGCCTTCCTTCTCGGCGGCGATCATGATCGGCGTACCGTGCGCGTCGTCGGCGCACACGAAGTGCACTTCCGAGCCCTGCATTCGCTGGAAGCGCACCCAGATGTCGGCCTGGATGTACTCCATCATGTGGCCAATATGGAAGGGGGCGTTAGCGTAGGGGAGGGCGGTGGTGACGAACAGCTTGCGGGTCATGGTCTTGAGGGTTGGTGAGCGGTAAAAAGACCATTTTACCAGCGGTTTTATCAGGGTGACAGTAAGTGTTTTGCTATAGACTTGCCATCTCACCAATGGAGAACCGCATGAGCATCACACAGGACGACGTCAAGACAGCACTTTCCGGGGTCATCGATCCGAACACGGGCAAGGATCTCGTCACCGGCAAAACCGTCAGGAACATCAAGGCCGAAGGCGACAGCGTCTCCTTCGACGTGGAGCTGGGTTATCCGGCCCGCAGCCAGCTGGCCGCGATCCGCAAGGCGGCCGAAGACGCGGTGCGCGCACTGCCGGGCGCCGGCGCCGTCACCGCCAACGTCTATTCGAAGATCATCGCGCACACCGTGCAGCGCGGGATCAAGCTGATGCCGACCGTGAAAAACATCATCGCCGTCGCTTCCGGCAAGGGCGGCGTGGGCAAATCGACCACCGCCGTGAACCTGGCGCTGGCACTGGCCGCTGAAGGCGCGCAGGTCGGCATCCTTGACGCGGACATCTATGGCCCGTCGCAGCCGATGATGCTGGGGATTACCGGCCGCCCGGAATCGAAGGACGGCAAGACCATGGAGCCGCTCGAAAACCACGGCGTGCAGGTGTCCTCGATCGGCTTCATGATCGATCCGGACGAACCGATGGTGTGGCGCGGCCCGATGGTCACGCAGGCGCTGCAGCAGTTGCTGGAGCAGACCAACTGGCGCGACCTGGACTACCTGATCGTCGACATGCCGCCTGGGACCGGCGACATCCAGCTGACGCTGTCGCAGAAGGTGCCGGTTACCGGCGCCGTGATCGTGACCACGCCGCAGGACATCGCACTGCTGGACGCGCGCAAGGGCCTGAAGATGTTCGAGAAGGTCGGCATCCCGATCCTGGGCGTGGTGGAGAACATGAGCACCCATATCTGCTCCAACTGCGGGCATACCGAAGCGATCTTCGGGCATGGCGGCGGGGAGAAGATGTGCCGGGACTTCGGCGTGGACTTCCTGGGCGCGCTGCCGCTGACCATGGCGATCCGCGAGCAGACCGACTCGGGCAAGCCGACCGTGGTGGCGGATCCTGACGGTGCGGTAGCGCAGGTTTACAAGGAGATTGCGCGCAAGGTGGCCATCAAGATCGCCGAGAAGGCGAAGGACATGACCAGCAAGTTCCCCAACATCGTCGTCAAAAACGACTGACACGGAATGGGAAGGGGACTGTCCCTCCGGGACTGTCCCCGGCCTTCCGTTGCGCCGCTTAAAAGCAGGGGACAGTCCCGTAGGGACAGTCCCCGATGCGCTAGCGGTTGGTGAGGGTGACGCCAGCCACGACCAGCAGGCCGCCGACCACCATTGACACCAGGATCGCCTCGCCCAGCAGCAGCGCCGCTAGCAGCACCCCGAACACCGGCACCAGGTTGTTGAAGACCGACGCCCGCGACGGCCCGATCGCCTTCACCCCTTCGTAGTACCAGACAAAGCCGATCACGGTGCCAAACGCGCCGAGGTAGACGATCGATCCCCACAGCTTGAAGTTCATCGCCGCCCAATCGACGTCGCCGAGCTGGCCCGCCGCGCCCACCGACAGGAACAGCAGGCCCCAGATTGCCGCATAGGTGGTGGCCGCGATCGGCGACAGGTTCTTCAGCGCGCGCCGCCCGATCAGGGTATAGGCAGCCCAGGCGAACACGCATCCCAGCATCAGCAGCTCACCGACACCCAGCGACTGGCTGATGTCGTGCATCGCGCCGGCCAGGTCGCCGCGCGTGATGACGATGGTCGCGCCCACGAATGCCAGTGCGATCCCGGCCCATTTGCGCGGCGTGAGCCGCTCGCGCAGGATCACCGCGGCCGCCAGCGCGGTCACCACCGGGTTGAGTGCGACGAACAGCGCGGCGCGCCCCGCGGGGATATGCGCCAGCGCGCCGAAAAAGCACAGGTTATATAAGAAGATGCCGGTCGCTCCCAGCGCCGCGGTGGCGAGCATCTGCGAGCGGTCCAGGCGCGGGAGGCCGCCTTCCATCCGCCACGCGAGCGCCAGCAGCAGGGCGGCGGCGACGGCGAAGCGCATTGCCGCGACCACCATGGCCGGCAGTTCATGGGCCAGCGTGCGTCCCGCGATGAACGTGCCGCCCCAGAGCAGGCCAACCGCGACCAGCTTGGCGTAAACCGGCGTGAGGCTGGTGGACGCGGCCACGGAAGCATGCGGCGGCAGGGCGGGCGCCACAACGGCGGCGTTTGGTGCGGAAATCTTCATGATGGGGATTGCTTCCGGGTTGGTATGGTCATATATTATTACTAATCAACACTCATAGAAAAATGAGCAAACGCTCATGGCTTGCCAATGACCTTCACACAGCTTGAGATATTTTCGCTGGTCGCCGAATTGCAGGGCTTTACCGCGGCGGCGCTACGCCTCGGGATCAGCCAGTCCGCCATTTCGCATGCGATCAAGTCGCTTGAAAAGGAATTGGGCGTGCCGTTGATCGTGCGGCACCAGTCAACGGTGGAAGTGACCGAAGTCGGCAAGCGCCTGCTGACTCGTGCACGTGAAATCCTCGGCCTGGCCGAGGCGATGCAGCAGGAAGTCTCGGCGGCGCGCGGCCTGCGCCAGGGACTGGTTCGGATCGGCTCATTTGGTCCAACGTCGTCGCTCAAGCTCCTGCCCGCGATCCTGCATGCCTTCCGCGACAAATACCCGGGCGTGGAGGTCCAGATCGACGAGGGCTCGGACAACGAGGTAAAGCAGTGGATCCAGGACCGCCGCGTCGATATCGGTTTCGTGGTGCTGCCAAACGAGAGCTTCGACACCGTGCCCCTGGTGGAGGACGAGATGGTGGCGCTGGTGCCGGCCGCGCATCCGCTGGCGGCAAAGCAGTCGGTGACGGCGGCCGAACTGCACGAACTGCCCTTCATCATGTCCGATACCGGCTGCGGCGCGCTGGTCGAGCCATCGTTCGCCAGGGCCGGGCTGACGCTGCGGGTGCGCTATCGTATTTCGCAGGTGATGACCATCCTCGGCATGGTGCAGGCGGGCGATGGCGTGGCCGTGATGCCCGAGCTGTCGCTTCCCGGTGACCTGGCGTGCGCCTATCCGCACCTGAAGGCGGTTGCGTTCCGGCCGGCGATTCGGCGGCGGGTGGGGCTTGGCCTGCGGGACCTGTCGCGGGCGGCACCGGCGGTGCAGGCGTTCGTGGAGACTGCGCGCCACGTCGCCAGGCGCCCGTGACCCCGATCGTTTGCATGCCTACCGACTGCGCCTGCTAAAGAGCTGGGGACGGTCCCCTTTCGGGGACAGTCCCCTTACATCCGGTTAAAATAGACCCTTTCGTTTCTTACGCTGTCGACCTCAATGACCACGCCTGTCCGTACCCGATTCGCTCCCAGCCCTACCGGCTATCTCCACCTTGGCGGCGCACGCACCGCACTGTACTCGTGGGCCTATGCACGCCACTTCGGCGGCACCTTCATCCTGCGCATCGAGGACACCGACGTCGAACGCTCGACCCCGGAAGCGGTGCAGGCCATCCTGGACGGCATGAAGTGGCTGGGCCTCGAGCACGACGAAGGCCCGTTCTACCAGATGCAGCGCATGGATCGCTACCGCGAAGTTGTCGCACAGATGCTGGAAGCCGGCACCGCCTACCACTGCTACTCGTCGCCTGAAGAAGTCGAAGCGATGCGCGAGCGCATGCGCGCCGCCGGCGAAAAGCCGCGCTACGACGGCACCTGGCGTCCGGAAGAGGGCAAGGTCCTGCCGCCGGTGCCGGCCGACCGCAAGCCGGTGGTCCGCTTCAAGAATCCGCTCGATGGAGACGTGACCTGGAACGACGTGGTCAAGGGTCCGATCACCATCTCCAACAAGGAGCTGGACGACCTGGTCATTGCGCGCCCCGACGGCACGCCGACCTATAACTTCTGCGTCGCGGTCGACGACTGGGACATGAAAATCACCCACGTACTGCGCGGGGACGACCACGTGAACAATACGCCGCGCCAGATCAACATCCTGCGCGCGATGGGTGCGCCGCTGCCGGAATACGGTCACCTGCCGATGATCCTCGGCTCCGACGGCGCCAAGCTGTCCAAGCGCCATGGCGCCGTCAGCGTGGTCAATTACGCGGACGAAGGCTACCTGCCGGAAGCAATGCTGAACTACCTGGCTCGCCTGGGCTGGAGCCACGGCGACGACGAGATCTTCTCGATGGAGCAGTTCACCGAGTGGTTCGACCTGTCGAACCTGACGGCGTCCCCGGCGCAGTTCAACTTCGAGAAGCTGGCGTGGGTGAACAACCACTACATCAAGCAGGCCGACAACGAACGCCTGGCGCAACTGGCCATGGGCCAGCTGCAGCGCGACGGCGCGAAGTTCGACGGCGCGCCGCCGCTGGCGTCGGTGATCGCGCTGCTGAAGGACCGCGCCAACACCATCAACGAGCTGGCTGACGCGTCGATGCTGTTCTACCGCGATCCGAAGCCGGAAGCGGCGCTGCTGGAGCAGCACGTCACCGACGCGGTCAAGCCGGCGCTGGCGCAGTTCGCCGAGCGCCTCGAAAGCGTGGAATGGAACAAGGCCGCGCTGGGCGCGATGATCAAGGAAGTGCTGGCCGCCAACGGGCTGAAGATGCCGCAGATCGCCATGCCGCTGCGCCTGTTCCTGACTGGCCAGCTGCAGACTCCTGCGATCGACGCGGTTATCGAGCTGTTTGGCCGCGAGACGACCATCGCGCGCGTTAAGAAATTTCTTTGAAAAAATTTCGGGAACACCCTTGGCAAGAAGCAAGGAGCCCCCTATAATACTGCTTCTTCGCGCCAACGGGGGTATAGCTCAGCTGGGAGAGCGCTTGCATGGCATGCAAGAGGTCAGCGGTTCGATCCCGCTTACCTCCACCAAGTTCGAAGAGTAGTACTGTTGTAGTCCGGGTCCCCATCGTCTAGAGGCCTAGGACATCACCCTTTCACGGTGAGTACCGGGGTTCGAATCCCCGTGGGGACGCCAACTCGGCACACACAACATGCAATAAAGGCCGGATGCGCAAGCATTCAGGGCAGATTTCTGTCCCCATCGTCTAGAGGCCTAGGACATCACCCTTTCACGGTGAGTACCGGGGTTCGAATCCCCGTGGGGACGCCAGTTAAGACCGGAGCAGACCACCGCAGAACGCGCGGATAGGTGCTCCGGTTTTTCATTTGGGTTGTCGTCCCCGCACACGCGGGGACCCATACTGAGTACGCATGAGAGGCTCCTCGACATGTCTCACACCCTGAACTCCCTCGCACTGTTCTGTAAAGTCGTCGACAACTACGGCGATATCGGCATTTGCTGGCGCCTCGCGCTGCAATGGCGGCAGGAGCACGGCATCGACGTGACCTTGTGGGTGGACGACCTGCGCACCTTCCAGCGAATCCGCCACGATGTCGATGTCGCGGCGGACGTGCAGGATATCGACGGAGTCACGGTGCGCCACTGGCGCGACCAGGAAGGCGTGTTCGCGCCGTCCGACATCGCCGATATCGTCATTGAATTCTTCGCGGTTGACATCCCGTCGGGGTACGTCGCGGCCATGGCGCAGTGCGAACCGCGCCCGGTGTGGCTCAATCTCGAGGGACTGACGGCGGAAGAGTGGGTCGAGGGCTGCCATACGCTGCCGTCCTCGCATCCGCGGCTGCCGCTCACCAAATACTTCTACTTCCCGGGCTTCACCAGCAAGACCGGTGGACTGGTGCGCGAAGCGTCGCTGGAGCAGCGGCGCGAACAGTTCCAGTCCGATCCGGCGGCGATTTCAGGCTTCCTCGCGCAATTGGGCGTGACGCCCGAGGAGCAGGCGGCCCTGAAGGTATCGCTGTTCTGCTACCGACACGCGCCGCTGAAGGATTTGTTCGATACGTGGCAGGCCGGCGCGACTCCGGTCACCTGCCTGGTCCCGGAGGGTGTAGCGACCGAGGCGATCGAACGCTTCCTGGGCGCGGAGCCGAAGGCCGGCGCGGTGGCGACGCGCGGCGCGCTGACGGTGCGCGTCATTCCATTCGTCGCGCAGCCGGACTACGACAAGCTTCTGTGGGCGTGCGACCTGAACTTCGTGCGCGGCGAGGATTCCTTCGTGCGCGCGCAATGGGCCGGCAAGCCCTTCGTCTGGCATATCTATCACCAGGACGAAAACCTGCATCACAAGAAGCTGCGCGCCTTCCTGTGCCGCTATGCCGAGGACATCGAAAGCCTGTTCGCGTTTTCGCTGTGCTGGAACGGCGCGCTGGACGAAGCGGGCGTGGCCCAGCAGTGGCCATTATTGTTGGCCGATCTGCCAACGATTACGCGCCGGGCCAGCGAATGGCGGGCGGAAATGCTGAGTCTGGGCGACCTCGCAAGCAACATTCTTCAGTTCTCGCGCTCGCATCGGTAGGTGTTCCCAAGAAGAACATGGTATGATGCTCGGTTACCGCAACCCATTTTTTAAGTTCACTCTCTTAATATGAAACCCGCAAAAGAAATTCGTGTTGGCAACATCATCATGGTCGACGCCAAGCCTTTCATCGTGCTGCGTTCGGATGTTAACGGTTCGAGCCGCACCGGCTTCACGTACAAGTGGAAGATGAAGAATCTTCTGACGAACGCACCGCTGGAAAACGTTTTCCGCGGTGACGACAAGTTCGACGTCGTCGTTCTGGACAAGAAGCCAGTGACCTACTCGTACTTCGCTGACCCGCTGTACGTCTTCATGGACGGCGAGTACAACCAGTACGAGATCGAAGAAGAAAACCTCGGCGACGCGCTGAACTACCTGAAAGACGGTATGGAATGCGAAGCTGTCTTCTACGACGGCAAAGCAATCTCCGTGGAACTGCCAACCGTGATCGCACGCCAGGTCGTGTACTCGGAGCCTGCAGTCAAGGGCAACACTTCGGGCAACGTCCTGAAGGAAGCGAAGATCGAGAACGCCATCGAGTCGAAGCGCCACACCGTCCAGGTGCCGCTGTTTGTCTCCCAGGATGACGTCATCGAAATCGACACCCGCACCAACGAGTACAAGAAAGTCGTTCGCGCTTAATAGCCCGTTCGCTTCGATAGAAAACGCTGCCCTTGCCGGCAGCGTTTTTTTTCGTCCGTCTCCAGTCCCGCTATCCGCAAAACCGTCGTCCCAGCGAAGGCTGGGACCCATAGGCCGCGTCCGAAGACACGGAGCCGCTGGCTCGACGCAGCTTCAGTATGGATCCCAGCCTCCGCTGGGATGACGAAGATGACGATGCGCCGAAGCGCTGCTATCCTATGAGCACATCAATAATCAGGGAGACGGGGATGGATCGCAGGGACTTCGTAAAGATCGGGCTGGGCGCCGGCGCGCTGGCGGCATCGGGCGCGGCCATCTCGGCGGCTGCCGACGACAGGGCGCTCGACCTGGGCGTGCAGGAGCAGCAGGCGCTGATGGCGGGCGGGAAGCTCACCGCGCAGGCGCTGGCCGCCGGCTACCTTGCGCGCATCAAGGCCATCGACAAGGCCGGCCCGCGGCTGAACTCCGTCATCGAAACCAATCCCGACGCGCTGGTGATCGCCGCGGAGCTCGACCGCGAACGCGCGGCCGGCAAGGTTCGCGGCCCGCTGCACGGCATCCCGGTCCTGCTGAAGGATAACGTCGCCACTGGCGACAGGATGTGCACCACCGCCGGCTCGCTGGCGCTGGACGGCGTGCGCGCCACGCGCGACTCCTTCATCGCCGCGCAGCTGCGGCGTGCGGGAGCCGTCATCCTTGGCAAGACCAACCTCTCCGAGTGGGCGAACATGCGCTCGTCGCACTCGACCAGCGGCTGGAGCGGGCGCGGCGGCCTGACGCTCAATCCCTATGCGCTGGACCGCAATACGAGCGGCTCGAGCTCGGGTTCGGGCGCGGCGATGGCGGCCGGCCTGGCGACGCTCACCGTGGGCACAGAGACCGACGGCTCGATCGTATCGCCGGCGTCGACCTGCGGCCTGGTGGGCATCAAGCCGACCCTTGGCCTGGTCAGCCGCAGTGGCATCATCCCGATCGCGCATTCGCAGGACACGGCAGGACCGATGACGCGCACCGTGGCCGATGCGGCGTTCCTGCTCGCCGCGATGGCGGGCGAGGACGCCGAAGACGCTGCGACAAAGGGCAGCGCCGGCAAAGCGGGCGACTTCGCGCGCGCGCTGGACAAAGGCGCCCTGAAGGGCAAGCGGCTCGGCGTCGCGCGCAACTTCTTCGGCCGCAGTCCCGCCGTCGATGCCCAGCTCGAAAAGCAGCTTGAGGTGCTGAAGGCGCAGGGTGCGGTGCTGGTGGACGTCAAGGTCCCGAACACGAACAAGTACGACGACAGCGAGATGGAAGTGCTGCTGTACGAGTTCAAGCCGGGGCTGGCCGCCTACCTGTCGGCGTACGCGCCGCATGCCGGGGTCAAGAACATGGCCGACGTGATCGCGTTCAACGAGAAGCACCGCGACAAGGAACTGCGCCTGTTCGGCCAGGAGCACCTGATCGCCTCGAACAAGAAGGGGAGCCTGTCGGAGAAGGAGTATATCGATGCGCTGGCCAACAACCACCGCTACTCGCGCGACGAAGGCATCGACAAGGTGATGAAGGAGCACAAGCTCGATGCGCTGGTGGCGCCGACCGGCGGCACCGCATGGCTGACGGACTTCATCAACGGCGACCATTACGGCGGCAGCTTCTCGTCGCCGGCGGCGGTGGCGGGCTATCCGCACATCACGGTGCCCGCGGGGTACGTGCACGGACTGCCGGTGGGGATTTCGTTCGTTGGTGGCGCTTACAGCGAGGCGGCGCTGATCGGGATGGCATACGCTTACGAGCAGGCGACGAAGCATCGCAAGCCTCCGCGCTACCTCCCGACGGTCAGGCCAGCGTAATCCCGTCGCATAGCACACCGTCGTCCCAGCGAAGGCTCGGACCCATAGACCGCGTCCGGAACAGGCGCGGTCCGCGACTCGACCGCTGCATGGATCCCAGCCTTCGCTGGGATGACGGCGGCTACTTAAACCTCGACGAACTTCATCTTGAAGTTGCGTCCCTTGATGGTGCCGAAATCCGGACCCATCGTATTGCCTGCGGCGAGGCGCGAGAACGCCTGCTGCGCGACCTTGCGGTCGATCGCCACATAGGTCGCGAACTCGGACACATTGATCTTCCCGACCTGTTCCTTGGTCAGGCCTGCGTCGCCGGTCAGCGCGCCCAGCACATCACCGGGGCGCATCTTGTGGCGCTTGCCGCCCATGATGCAGATCGTGACCATCGGCGCAGGTTCGACGTGCGGATCGCCTTCGTCGAGTTCCTTCAGGTCGTGCCATTCGACCGGCGCGTTCTGGTATTCCTCAATCAGCTTGACCCACTTCTTCTCGTTCGGCGCGCACAGCGACAGCGCCAGGCCCGAGCCGCCGGCGCGGCCGGTGCGGCCGATACGGTGGATGTGGACCTCGGTATCCTTGGAGATGTCGACGTTGATCACCGCATCGAGGCTGGCGATGTCGAGGCCGCGCGCCGCGACGTCCGTGGCGACCAGCACCGAGCAGCTGCGGTTCGCGAACAGCACCAGGATCTCGTCGCGTTCACGCTGTTCCAGCTCGCCGTACAGTGCCAGCGCCGAAATGCCTTGCGCGCGCAGGTGTTCCGCCACTTCGCGGCAGCGCACCTTGGTATTGCAGAAGGCAAGCGCCGACACCGGGCGGAAGTGCTTCAGCAGGCGCACCACGGCCTCGTCGCGGCCATCGAAGCCGACCTCGTAGAAGCGCTGCTCGATGCGCGTGTTGTCGTGCTGGGCCTCGACCTTCACCTCGAAGGGATCGTTCAGGAACGGGGCGGTCGCGTTGCGGATGTCGTCCGGGTAGGTTGCCGAGAACAGCAGGGTCTGGCGCTGGCGCGGGCAATCCTTCGCGATCTGCGCGATATCGTCGTAGAAGCCCATATCGGTCATGCGGTCGGCTTCGTCCAGCACCAGGGTCTGGACGTTATCGAGGATGAGCGTCTGGCGGAACAGGTGGTCGCGAATGCGGCCGGGCGTGCCGACCACGATGTGGGCGCCGTGTTCGAGCGAAGCGATCTGGGGGCGCATCGCCACGCCGCCGGTCAGGGTAAGGATCTTCACGTTCGGCATCGAGCGCGCCAGGCGGCGCAGCTCGTTGGCCACCTGGTCGGCAAGTTCGCGGGTCGGGCACAGCACCAGGCCCTGCACCGCGAACCAGGCCGGTTTGATCCGGTTCAGCAGGCCGATGCCGAAGGCGGCCGTCTTGCCGCTGCCGGTCTTGGCCTGCGCGATCAGGTCGCGGCCCTGCAGCACCGCCGGCAGGCTGGCGGCCTGGATATCGGTCATCGCCTTGTAGCCCAGCGAGTCCAGGTTATCGAGGAAAGCTTGGTCAAGCGGCAGGGTGGAGAAGGCGGGCAGCGTCATAGGGTCGGGCGAAAAATAGGAATTGGCCCAGTCTAGCAAAGCCGGGCGGGAACGGGCGCGGAAGGCGGAAAATCAGTTGCTTGCCCAGACGGGCAGGCCGGTCAGGTCGAGGCCATCGTCGCGGCGCCACACAGGCAGGCCGCTGGTATCGGTTTCATCGAGGAGCGTGAGCTGTTCCTGCTTGGGCAGGGAGCGGCGGACGCGGGAGCGCGATTCAGGCGCCGCATCCTTCGGCGAAGGCGGCGCAAACCATGCTGCCCCGAGGCCGGGGAGTTCAAACGTCGCGTTATCTTTTTTATCTTTCATGGTCGAAAAGCGCCGCGCGTTTTTTGGCGTTTGGTTGCGGGGACAGGATTTGAACCTGTGACCTTCGGGTTATGAGCCCGACGAGCTGCCAGACTGCTCCACCCCGCGTCTGTTGGCCCGCATTGTACCGACTGCATGTCCCATATGCAACCAGCAAAACCCGAAACGGTGTCAGGCACCTCCGTAAAACATTCCTACACCTCCATTCAGCCATCCCCCCAAAGGTGTCAGACACCTTCAAGAAGTATTCCGACCCAACTTGTCAGCGCATCCCCCAAAAGGGGTCAGGCACCTTTGGGGTGTTGTCTGATGCCCGCAGAGTGGCGGGTGTAGGAATCGTTAGGAGATGTCTGCGGAACTTTGTAGGCGAAACCAGAAATGGTGTCAGGCACCGAAGGGGTGTTTTCCGATGGATTCGGGTAGGAGTTGCAGGGAGAGGGGGCGCTTTTTTGTGCGGGGAATCCGAGGGAAATTGTAGGGGGAAAGGGAAAAGGGGTCTGACACCTTTTGGGGTGTTGGATGAATCCGGCTAGGAATTACCGCGGGCGAGGCGCCAGAGGGAGGTGACTTCGGCGGAGCGCGCGGCGTGCAGCGGGTCGGTGGCGTCGCTGGAACGCGGGTGCACGGGACGCACGTCGTGGCGACCGAGTACGGTCAGGCCGGCGGCGTCGAACATGGCGGTCAGTTCGTCGCGCGTGCGCAGGCCGAGGTGTTCGGCGAAGTCGGACAGGATCAGCCAGCCTTCGCCGCCAGGGGCGAGGTGCGCGGCCAGGCCGTTCAGGAAGCCTTTCAGCATGCGGCTGTCCGGATCGTAGATGGCGTATTCGATGGCGGAGCTCGGGCGCCCCGGCAGCCACGGCGGGTTGCAGACGATGAGCGGCGCGCGACCCTCGGGGAACAGGTCGGCGCGGACGATGTCGACCCGGTCCTTCAGACCAAGCCGAGCAATGTTGTCGCGCGCGCAGGACAGGGCGCGCTCGTCCTGGTCGGTGCCGATCACGTGTTCGATGCCGCGCCGGGCCAGCACCGCCGCCAGCACGCCGGTGCCGGTACCGATGTCGAACGCGAGTTTCGCGCCGCGCGGCAGCGGCGCCTGCGCGACAAGGTCGATGTATTCGCCGCGGATCGGGGAGAACACGCCGTAATGCGGATGGATGCGGTCGTCCAGCGCTGCGATCTCGACGCCGTTCTTGCGCCACTCGTGCGCGCCGATCACGCCAAGCAGTTCGCGCAGCGACGCCACGAACGGTTCGTCGCCGCGGCCATACGCTTCGTTGCAGGCCAGCGCGACGTCGGGCGCGCGCCGCAGCGGAATGGTGTAGCCGGCTTCGAACGGGATCAGCAGCATGGCCAGCGTGCGGGCGCGCTGCGATTGCGCCTGGCGGTGCAGGTGGAACGCTTCGGTGATCGTCGCCGGCACCTTCGGTCCCTTGCGCTTGCCGTGGCCGCCCTTGTGGTCGGCGCGGCGCGCGAGCGCCTGCAGCAGCTGGCGCGCGTTCTGGAAGTCGCCGCGCCACAGCAGCGCGGTGCCTTCGCAGGCGAGGCGGTAGGCCACGTCGGCGGGTGTCTTGTCGTCGGCGATGACGACC
>DASTVB010000064.1:0-24522 GCA_035759315.1 Telluria sp.
TAGTGGAAGACGACGCGGTCCTGGCCGACGGCCTGGCGCGCGTGCTGGCCGGACACGGCATCGTTGCCGACGTGCTCGGCAATGGGACCGAAGCCGACCTGCGCCTGCAGCGCAGCGACGTCGCGGTCGCCGTGCTGGACATTGGCCTGCCGGGCATGGACGGGTTCGAGGTGGTGCGCCGGCTGCGCGCACGGGGCAGCTCGATCCCGGTGCTGCTGCTGACCGCGCGCGACGCCGTCGAAGACCGTGTCCGCGGCCTGGAACTGGGTGCGGACGACTACCTGGTCAAACCCTTTGCCACCGCCGAGCTGGTGGCGCGCATCCGGGCGCTGGCGCGGCGCCACTTGCCGGCCCAGACCGTCCTGTCGGTTGGGCAATTGACGCTGGACACGGTGTCCAAGCGCGCCCGAATCAACGAACGCCCGCTCGACCTGTCGGTGCGCGAGTGGGCCGTGCTTGAATTCCTGCTGCAGCACTGTTCCCGGGTGGTTTCCAAGCAACAGATTATCGATGCCATCCTGCCCTGGGGCGAGGACGTCACCACCAACGCCGTCGAAGTCTATGTGTCGCGGGTGCGCTCCAAGATCGCCGACGCCGGCGTGAATATCCGCACCATCCGCGGTTTCGGCTACATGCTGGAAGCGGCCGCATGACCAGCATCCGGGTGCGCCTGCTGGCGTGGCTGATCGGTCCGATCCTCCTGTTCAACCTCGCGGCGGGCACGCTGGCCTATCTCATGGCCTGGACGCCGGCGCGCATCGCCTTCGACCAGTCGCTGGGCGAGGCGGCGGCCACGCTGGCGACACGGCTGGGTGCGCAGCGCGCCGATGCCGGGCCGAGCCTCACGGCGCAGGCGGGGCAGATGCTGCCGGTCGGCGCCGACGGCCCCTTGCAGTTCGCCGTGCGCGGTCCGGATGGCCGTACCGTTGCCGGAAACGCCGCGCTGGCGCCGTTCCCGGCGGACGGAGGCGCCTTCGATACCACGCTGGGCGGCAAGCCGGCCCGCATGGTGGTGCGCGAGGTGCCGGGCGGCGCGCTGCGGGTCGGCGTGGCCAGGAGCGTGGAACGCCTGCACGAGGCGCGCTCGGCCATGCTGCGCGCGCTTGCACTGCTCGAAGCGCTGTTCGCGCTCGCGCTGGCCGGGCTGGTCTGGTTCTCGGTCACCAACGGCCTGGCGCCGCTCAACCGCTTGCGCGCCCAGCTCGACGCGCGCGGGGGCGGCGAACTCGAACCGCTGTCGACCGAACTGCCGTTCGAACTGCAGCCGGTGGCCGGCGCCCTCAACGGCCTGCTGGACCGGGTGAATACCGGCGCCCGGGCGCAGCAGGCCTTCCTGGCCGACGTCGCCCACCAGCTGCGCACGCCATTGGCCGGGCTTCGCACCCAGCTCGAATGGCTGCGCGGGCGGCACGGCGCCGACGCGGGCAGCGCGCGCTCGATCGACCTGATGCTGATGTCCACCGAGCGGATGATCCGCCAGACCAACCAGCTGCTGTCGCTTGCGCGCGCCGAGCCCAGCCATTTCGAGCGCAAGCGGCTCGAGCCGGTGGATTTGGCGCAACTGGTGGGGGAGGCGGTGCAGGGCTTCGTCGAACAGGCTGCGGCGCGCCGGATCGACCTCGGTTTCGCGCTGCAGCCGGCGCCGGTGATGGGCGACCGTTTCCTGCTGCGCGACCTGATCGACAACCTGGTCGACAACGCGCTGCGCTACACGCCGGAAGGCGGTACCGTCAACGTGGTGTGCCACAGCGAAGGCGGGCAGGGCGTGCTGCGGATCGACGACACCGGTCCCGGCATCGAACCGGCGCGGCGCGAGGCCGTGTTCCAGCGTTTCGTCCGCCTGGACGAGAAGACCACCGGCAGCGGGCTGGGGCTGGCGATCGTGCGCGACATCGCGCGCGCGCACGGCGCCAGCGTCACGCTGGACGACAGCCCGGCCGGCGGCCTGGTCGTGACGCTGCGCTTCCCAGCCAAATAAAAAGGGGACTGTCCCTGTGGGACTGTCCCCTGCCTTTGGTTCTCACTTTTCATTGCCCGCAAAAGGCGGGGGACAATCCCAACGGGACAGTCCCCAAACCCCTTACTTGGTGTAGCTGTAGGCTTTCCGGCGGCGCGAGTTGATGCCGGGGCGGATCTTCTGCGGGCTGATCGCCACGCTGGCGCCGCCGCTCTTCTGCACCGCACCGATCACGACCGACACCGCACGCCCGTTGACCGGTACGCCGGACGCCATCACCGGCGATGGTGGCAGGCCGCCGCCAATGAAGGTGGACGAGCGCTCGCCGCCGCAGGTGCCTTCCACGCCGATGCCCCCCGAGGCGTTGAACAGGTTGACCCAGTAGCCGCTCGCCACACCCAGTGCCGCCGAGCAGCTGGTGGCCGAGGCGGTCAGCGGACGGTTGGTGCTGAAAGTGACCATGCCGCTGGCGATCAGCGCGCTGGTGACGACCTGCTCGCCGGCCGCGAGGTTCATGTACCAGCCTTCCAGGCTGCCGCTCGGCAGTACGCCCTGCGAGGTGCAGCTGGTGTTGGCGGTGTAGTTGGTCATCGCATCGAGGTCCTGCGCCTGGGAGGAGTCGGATACCGCCAGGTCGTCCAGCCGCACATAGAAGCGGTTGGTGACGTTCGCGAACGGATACTGCCACGACAGCGGGTGCTCGCGGTCGCCGCTGCCGATGGCGATATACACCTTGTTCTGCACGGCGAACAGCGCCGGCGCGAACAGGAACTTGCGGCCGTCGCCATCGGTGAACGCCACCTTGTGTGCGCTCCAGTCCTCAGGCGGCAGGGCCGTTTTCGTCGTCGGGCTGTTGATGAAGTTGATGCGGTAGATGCTGCCGCCAATGTCGGCCGCATAGGCGTAGTCCGGCATGCCGTCGTTGTCGATGTCGACCATCGAGATGTCGGCGGCGACGCCGCGCTCGGTCGGGAAGCTGCGCAGCTTCTCGCCGGTGTTAGCGTTCAGGATATAGACGAAGCCGCCCTTGGTCGCGGTGCATGCAGGCGTGATGCTGTTCGCATCTTCGCAGCTGTCATAGCCGCCGCCGACCACGATCACCGGAACCGGCGTCGTCAGGGTGTCGGAGAAGCCCTTGATGAAGGCAACCGCCGGGGTCGACCAGGTCTGCCCGATGCCGGACATGCCGGTGGTGCAGCCAACGTCGTCGGTCAGGTTCGGGCATCCGACCTTCCACTTGAATACCGGCGTGGTCGGCGAGCTGACGTCCAGGCCGTAGATCATCCGGCCGCCGCGGCGCATGGTCGGGAACACCCAGACCTGGCTGCTGTCGGCGTTCTGGTACACACCGGTCGAGCCGTCGAAGAAGTAGTCCTTCGGCATCGCGGTTACCGACGTGTTCGGACCGTCGGCGGTCGGGTAGTTCAGCAGCGGCAGGCCGGTTTTCAGGCGGTTCAGGCGCGGGAAGAACTCGGGCGCGATGAAGGCCCAGTTTTCCTTGCCGCTGGCGGCATGCACCGCGCGGAAGGTGCCGTCGTTGGCGCCGTAGTAGACCACCACGCCGGTGCTGCCGCCGTAGTTGATCGGCAGCGGGCGCGAGTGGATCACGTCGCCGTGGATCGACGGACGGGTGGTGGTCAGCGAGTTGCTGCCTTTTTCGTTGTTGGTGTCTTCGCCGCGGATGAATTTCACCAGCGAGGCGGCCAGGCCGCTCGAGGTTTCGTTAAAAGCGGTCAGGCCGGCCGGGGCGTGGGTGTAGATGTTGCGGTTGACCGCATAGGTCGGCACGTCGGTGGTGGTGGCGGGCGCATTGCCGTTCCTGAGCACTTGCGCCACCGCGCCTTTCTCCACCAGCGGTCCGTCCGGGGAATCGGAGTAGGCAGTGTCGACCGAGCAGGTGCCGGCCGGATCGGGGTTGATGCCCATGCCGGCCCAGTAGGTTCCGCTGGCACTGGTCCAGTACGATTTCGCGCACGGCGTCAGGAAGCCGGTCAGCGTGTTGACCGCCAGCGCGCCGTTGACATCGCCCAGTTCGATCGCGTCGCCCTGGTTGATCAGCTGGTAGCGCTTCAGGTTGCCGAACCATTTCGGGCCGGCATCCGGGTCCGGCCGGAACATCCCGATGAACACCTGGTTTTCGTTCTGCGAACGGTTGGTCGCGTTAACCGGAAGACTGGTCGAGGCGAAGCTGCTGTTGACCGCCATGATCTCGCCGATGATCGCTTCCAGCGCGTTGACGATGGCCTGCTCGCTCTGCGCGGCGAAGTACTTGCCGCCGCCGACGCGCGCCATGCTCAGGAGCAGCGCGGTGTGGGTCGCGTTCGGCTGGCGGTTGTAGACGTCGATCGTGTAGGTGGTCACATAGGGGCGCACGCTGCTGCCGGAAACCGGAATGCCCTTGTCGTGCATGAAGCGGGCCCACTCGTCGGCGTTCAGCGTCTTGGTGTCGGTGGTGCTGCCGCCGGTCACGACGTTGGTGATTTCCCGGTTGGTGCCGATCACGTTGTAGGTGGTGGTGTTCGGCGTGGTGCAGGCCGCCGGCGCCGGCGCGACCGGCGCGCCGATGCTGCAGCCCTGCGAGTAGGCCTGGCACTGGGTGGTGAAGTTGGTCAGCGCGGCGGCGGCCGCGGTCTGCGACGAATAGCAGGCCGAGGTGGTGCCGACCGGGTAGATCACGTCGGTACTGGTGGAGGCGAAGTTGGGCAGGCCGAGCGGCGTGGTCACGCCGCCCAGTGCGGCCAGGCGCGTCGTGTTGGCGGAGTCGTCGGAATCCGGACCCGACTGGTTTGGGTTGCCGATGAAGATGACGAAGCTGCGGCCGCAGGTGCTCAGGTTGTTGATCGGCGCGGCGAACCGGCTGTAGGGCGTGGTGTAGCCCAGCGTGTCGGCCTTGTTGGAATCGGTGGCGCTGCCGCTGTAGGAGTTGGCGCCCGCGAAGTAGTTGTAGACGTCGTACATCAGGTTGCCGTAAGGCGCGTTCGAGTTGCGCTTTTCGGTCGAACCGTTGATGTCGCCGTAGATGGTGTTGAGCTTCGTGGTGAACGCGGCTTTCGATTCGGTGGTCGCGGACTGCACGGCGTGCCGCACATAGCCGCCGGTGTTGTTACCGGCGACGAACTCCATCATGCCGATGTTGATGCTCGGGCCGAGCCTGGTCAGCACGCGCTTGATGGCGCTCACTTCGGCCTGGCCCTGGGTCAGCCCGCCCGGCCATTGCTGGCTCTGGCGCGACCAGTTGGAGGTGTTGTCCAGCACGATCAGGATGCGCGGGGCGATGTTCTGGCCGGCCGACGCGCCGGTGAAGATGTCGATGTCGTCGGCGCCTGCGCTGAGCGGAAGCAGCGCTGCGCCGGCGCACAAGGCCAGCGAGAAAGCCTTTAATGGTGTTCGAAGTTTCATTGCGTTTCTCCTGGTCTTGCGATTTATTCTGGGCAGCTGGTTTCGATGTCGTCGCGCGCCACGCGCACGGCGATACCTTGGGTGACGGTCACTTCGGCTTCGGTGACTTCGTCGGTGGCGACCGCGTTGATTTCCCACAGGCTGTCCGAGCACAGCGATTCGCCGGTGACGCTGCCGGCCACGCCGAAGCTTTGCGAGGCGCCCAGCGCGCAGCCCACGTCCTGCGGGTCGCTGACGTTCAGCTGCGAATTCATCACGTTGCGCGCGCGGATGCAGGCCGGGGCCGGGGTCAGCGCCACTTTCACGTCGCTGGTGCCGTCGCCGTTGACGTCCATGCAGCGGGTGTTGGCGTTTTCGCCGCACGGTTCGCCCAGCGCGTTGGCCGGGGTGTTGAAGAAGCGGGTGCTGGAGATGGTTTCCTCGATCACCTGGCGCGCGGCGGCTTCGCCTTCGGCCTTGGACTGCATGTTGGTGACCACCTGCAGGTTCGATTTGCCGATGTTGAAGCTGGTCAGCGCGAGCAGGGTGATCAGGACCAGCATGATCAGCGCGACGATCAGGGTCACGCCCCGTTCGCGGCCGCGGCGGGCGGGGTGGTTTCGTGTGGCGCGCATCAGTTCAGCTTCCTTCCGACCGCGTTCGGCAGGCTGACCAGGGCCTGGAACACGTGCCGCTTGTAGTTGTCGTTGGCGGCCGCGACGATGTTGCGCGAGCCGTCGGTCAGCGATCCCAGCGTGTAGCTGCGGCTGTTGGTGTAGCCGGCCGTCGGCAGGGTGTTGCGGGCCAGTAGGCTGATACGGGCGGACTGCACCATTTCCCAGTTGGTGTTGGCGCAGGCCGGCGCATTGCAGCTGTTGTAGATCGCCGGATCGGTCACGAACACATTGGCCACGCCGTCGGTCGGCACGCTGGTGTCCAGGCCGTATTCGAGCTGCAGGTTTTCGATGCCTTCGACCAGCGGCACGATGTTGAACGACACCACGCCGTCCGCCGACACCAGTTCCGCGCGTTTCAGCGTCGGCATGCCGTCGCCCGTCTCATTGTAGGTGGCGATGAAGTAGATGTGCACCTGCAGACGGCGGATCGCGGCCACCGTGCTGCAGTCGCGCCGGGTCAGGGTCAGCGACGAGGTTTGCGCAGCGACCCCGAAGAAGGTGTTGGGGTCGCCGGAATTGAGTTCGGCCACGTTGTTGCAGAGCGAGGCTTGCAGGAACGGTCCGCCGTCGGCGGCCGTGTCGCAGTCCGCGGCGCCGATCACGCAGGTACCGGCGTGGCGCACCACCAGGATGTCGGTGCCGGACTTCAGGCCGCTGAGGCAATCCAGTGCGGTCGGCAGCGCGTTGTCCACGCCCTGGAGCGGGAGCTTGAGCGCGGCCTTGACCGCGTCCATGTCGGTGCTGCACGGGTCGGGGATCGCGGCCGGGAAGGGCAGCACAGTCGGGTCGAACTCGCCGTAGAAGCCGGCGTTGCGCAGGTCGCTCGACAGCACCTGCATCGCGTAGCGGCCGTTTTCCACCTGGCGGCTGGCGTTTTCAACCGCCGCCTGGGCGCGGTTGTTGTTGACGAACAGGGTCGTCATGCCGGCCACGATCAGCAGCCCGAGAGCCACCGCGATCATCAGTTCGGCAAGGGTGAAACCGCGCTGGCGGCCAATCCGGTAGTGCATCATATGATCCTTTACGAACAGGCCGGCAGGGAGATCGTGACGCGCGCGCCCACGGCGCGGCGGTAGGTCTCGTTTCCGTACAGCGTCCGGCCGCAGGTGAGCGAGGGCGCCTTGGTCTGGTGCAGTCCCTGCCAGGCCACGCTCACCTGGTATACCGCCGGGCGGCACACGCCGGTGCTGGCGTCGGCCGCGACCAGGCGCGTGATGCAGCCGCGCGCGCCGATCATGGCGCCGACCCGGGTGCCGGAAGCATCCGCCTCGGCCGCGCCCTTGAGGGCGTTGCTCCATTCGCACAGGTCGCGCGCTGCGCCTGCGGCGACTTCCGCGCAGCTGGCCGGCTGCGCGTCGCCGGTGCCTACCGAGGCGCTGATGTAGCCGTCCGCGCCCGCGCCGTTGGCGCTGATGCGGTTGGTCATGTCTTCCAGCAGGATCACGGCCTGGGCGCGCTGGTAGGACTCGACCGATCCCACCTGCGCCTTGGCCTGGAAGGCCGCTACCCCCAGCAGGCCGAAGGCGACGATCACCAGCGTCACCAGCACCTCGATCAGGCTGGTGCCGCGCTGGCGCCGCATCGCGCGGCCGGGTGGGTGGTCCCTATAGTTAGGCATGGTGTTTCCTTAGCAGCCGGTTCTTTGCATGTTGGGACGACCGGACAGGTCGATCGACAGGCAGCGTTCGTTGGCGGTGTTGGGGGCGCTGAAATCGAATTCCGGCGAGGTGGCGGCGCGCAGGCGGCCGCTGCCGGTGTAGACCACGCTGCTGGGGCCGGTCACCACGGCGTTCGGCAGCGCGCCGTGCGATTCCAGCGGCTTGGTGCTGTCGTTCGGGTTGGCGATGGTCCAGCCGGCGGCCCAGCCGCCGGTGGCGGGCCGCACCGTGATGTCGGCATTGCGCTTGATCGCTTCGCTGCGCGCGCGCAGCAGGGTGCTGTACAGGTCGCTCGCGCCGTTCTTCATCCCCTGCGAGGCAATCATCGAGCTCATGCCCGGCATCATCACGCCGGCCAGCACCGCGATGATCCCGAGCGTGATCAGCACCTCGATCATGCTGATGCCGTGCTGGCGGGTGGGGGCGCGCATCGGCTTTACCACAGGTTGGCCGGCGACCGGGTCCCGGCGCTGTCGATCGAGAGGCTCGCGTCGCCGGCCTGGGCGCGGCCGGCGATCGGGGTTGCGGTGATCGTGAACGACGGTGGCGGGCCGTCGGTCAGCATGATCGCGATGGTGTAGTTCTCCGACACCGCGTTTGGCGTCGGCAGGTTCAGCGCGGTGACGGTGCTGGCGTAGGTGCGCGAGTCGGCCATCACCGACTGCTGCTGCTGGGCCAGCTCGACCAGGTAGGTCTGGGCCGCGCTGCGGTTGCCGCGCTGGACATAGGATTTGTACGAGGGGAAAGCAACGGCCGCGATGATGCCGATGATCGCGCAGACGATCATCAGTTCGATCAGCGTAAATCCGCGCTGGGCGGCAGTCGGGTATTTCAGGGTCATCGCTCTCTCCATGTTGTCGTACGGCATTATTTTTTGAATGTTCGTAGTGTAAATCAAGTTTCTTTCATTTCCCTGAGGAATTGCTGACAAAAGCCTGACAATGCGACGCGGGCGGCTTTTCTGGCGGGCGGGTCGGTCAGGATAACCATACAATTGGCACGCACGGGGCCTAAGGAGGTAAAATCGCAGGTTTTTCCGACCACGCCCGCCCAAGGGGCGCACCTATGTCCAACGATTTCGAATCCCCCGCGGCCCTGGCCGCCGCCCCGGTGAGCAAACCGGCCGCCGTGATCGCGCGCGAAGTGGCGCGCCGCCGCACGTTCGGCATCATTTCCCACCCGGATGCGGGTAAAACCACGCTGACCGAGAAGCTGCTGCTGTTCTCGGGCGCGATCCAGATGGCCGGCACGGTCAAGGCGCGCAAGAGCGCGCGCCACGCGACCTCGGACTGGATGGAGATCGAAAAGCAGCGCGGCATCTCGGTGGCGTCGTCGGTGATGCAGTTCGAATTCCGCGACCATGTGATCAACCTGCTCGACACCCCGGGCCACCAGGACTTCTCGGAAGACACCTACCGCGTCCTGACCGCGGTCGACTCGGCGCTGATGGTGATCGACGCGGCAAAGGGCGTGGAGTCGCAGACCATCAAGCTGCTCGACGTCTGCCGCATGCGCAATACGCCGATCGTCACCTTCATGAACAAGATGGACCGCGAAACCCGCGATCCGCTTGAGCTGCTGGACGAGCTGGAGTCGGTGCTGAAGATCCAGTGCGCGCCGGTGACCTGGCCGATCGGCATGGGCAAGTCCTTCCGCGGCGTGTACCACCTGATGCGCGACGAGGTGATGCTGTTCACCCCGGGCGAGGAGAAGGCCGACCAGACCTTCGAAGTCATCAAGGGCATCGACAATCCGAAGCTCGACCAGATGTTTCCGCTCGAGATGGAACAGCTGCGCATGGAAGTGGAACTGGTGCACGGCGCCTCGCACCCGTTCGACCTGGAGCAGTTCCTGGCCGGCGTGCAGACCCCGGTGTTCTTTGGCTCCGCGATCAACAACTTCGGCGTGCGCGAGATCCTGTCCGCGCTGGTGGACTGGGCGCCGGCGCCGCGTCCGCGCGACGCCACGGTGCGCGAAGTGAAGCCGGTGGAAGAACCGTTCTCCGGCTTCGTCTTCAAGATCCAGGCCAATATGGACCCGGCGCACCGCGACCGCATCGCCTTCCTGCGCGTGTGCTCGGGACGCTTCGAGCGCGGCATGAAGGTCAAGCACCTGCGCCTCGGGCGCGAGATCAAGTTGTCCTCGGTGGTGACCTTCATGGCGTCCTCGCGCGAACAGGTGGAAGAGGCCTACGCGGGCGACATCATCGGCCTGCCGAACCACGGCAACATGCAGATTGGCGACAGCTTCTCGGAAGGCGAGCTGCTGACGTTTACCGGCATTCCCTACTTTGCGCCGGACTTCTTCCGCTCGGTGCGGATCCGCAATCCGCTGAAACTCAAGCAGCTGCACAAGGGCTTGCAGCAGCTGGGCGAGGAGGGTGCGGTGCAGGTGTTCAAGCCGGTGCTGGGCAGCGACCTGATTTTGGGCGCGGTCGGCGTGCTGCAGTTTGAAGTGGTGGCGAGCCGCCTGATGAACGAATACGGCGTCGACGCCGTGTTCGAAGGCACCAGCATCAGCAGCGCACGCTGGGTCAGCAGCGACGACAAGAAGGCGCTGGCCGACTTCGAAGCGGCGCTGGGCCACAACGTGGCCTACGATGCGGCCGGCAACCTGGCCTATCTCGCGACTTCGGGCGTGAACTTGCGCCTGACCGAAGAGCGCTGGCCGAAGCTGAAGTTCCACGCCACGCGCGAGCACGCCGCCAAGCTCGATTAAGCACGTCATCCCCGCGAAAGCGGGGACCCATGCAGAGCTACCTCCTCGGTAGCCCTGGGACCTCGTTCAGCGCCGACTGGGTACCCGCGTTCGCGGGTATGACGGTGGCAGGGAACCAGATGTCGAACCGGGTCTCGCCATCCTCGCCCGGCGCCAGCAAGCACGCGCAGCCATGCCGGTTCAGCACTTCGCGCACGAACATCAGGCCAATCCCCTGGCCGCCTTTCTTGGTGCTGAAGAACGGCGTGAACAGCCTGCCGACCGCCGCGCCCAGCTGCCGTCCCGAATCCACCACCGACAGCCTGATTCGCTCGCCTTCGTCCACCAGCGACAGCCGGATGAAGCCGCCGGCGTGGCCATCGGCCGCGCGCCGCGCGTCGATCGCTTCCACCGCATTCTTGACGACGTTGAGCAGCGCCTGCTCCATCAACTGGCGGTCGATCGCCAGCGGCGGCACGCTGTCGCAGCGGCTCCAGCCGATCTCGATGCCGCGCGCCTGGCACGGATCGCGGTTCAGCCACAGGATGTCGTCCACCATTTCCTTCAGACTGGCCGGCCTCAGCTCGGGCTCGGGCATCTTGACCACGCGCGTGAAGCGTTCGATGAATTCGCCCAGGCTGACGTTCCGCCGCCGCACCGCGACCACCGCAGTGGTGAAGTCCTCGGCGTCGCGCGGCGCCAGTTGCTTCGAATAGAACAGCAGCGACTCGAGCACCGAGCCGGTGGCCGCCACCGTGTTGTTGACCTCGTGGGCCAATACCCGGATCAGCTTTTCGTAGGCGGCGCGTTCGGAGCTTTCCAGTTCGGCAGTGAGCTCTTCGACCATCAGGAATTCGCGCGCGAAGCCGCGGTCGAAAAAGCTGCCGCGCTGGGCGCGGTAGCGGCGCCCGTCCGCATCGGTCAGCAGGCGGCTCTCGCCGAGCGGAAGTTCGTTAAGTTGCGCCACCAGGTCAAGGCTGCGCGCGCGTGCCCGTTCGTCCAGCTCGCCCGACAGTGCGGCGCTGCCCTCGATCCATGCGGACAGCGGCTTGCCGCGCGGCTGCTCCAGCCCGAGCAGCTTCACCGCGCTGGCGTTGAGCAGGCTGATTGCGCCGTCGAAGTCGAACACCAGCACCGCGCCGGGCGTGGCTTCCAGCAGCCGGTCCAGGAATCCCTGCTGCTCGCCGATCTCGAGCCGCTCGCGGTGCAGCTTGCCGAGCAGGGTGTTGAACAGCTCGACCAGTTCGTTCAGCTGCGGCTCGCGCGCCGGCGTCAGGCGGTTGGCGTATTGCTGGTCCTGCAGCAGGTCGTGGAAGCGGCGCGTGTAGCCGAGCGGTTCGAGCGCCTGTCGCAGCAGGAAGCAGCCGCCGGCCAGGCTGGCCAGCAGGCCCAGTTCGGCCGCAACGAACCACACCGGCTGGGAATGCCACAGCAGTGCGACAAGGCCGAACAGCACCAGGTGCACGCCGCCCAGGTAGGCGAACAGGCGCGTCCGCAGGTTCATGCGGTGTTCTCGGCGCCGGGTTCGATCAGGCCGTGGCGCTCGAGGCGGCGATACAGGGCGGTGCGCGACAGGCCGAGCGCCTTGGCGGCGCGCGAGATGTTCCCCGCGTGCTGTTCCAGTGCGCGTTCCACCATATGCCGCTCGACCTGTTCCAGCGTCATGCCGTCCACGCCGAAGCGCTGCCCGGCGCCGCCATCGCCGGCGGCGGTGGCGACGAAGTCGGCCTGGCCCAGCTGGTCCTTGCCGGCCAGGAGCAGCGTGCGCTCGATGGTCTGGCGCAGCTGGCGGATGTTGCCGGGCCACGCCTGCGCGGACAGCCATTCGATTGCCTGCGCGCTGATGCCCACTTCGCCCAGCCCGTAGCTGGCCGCGACCGTGCCGACGATGTGCCGGGCCAGTTGCGGGATGTCGCTGCGGCGCTCGCGCAATGGCGGCAGGCGGATGGTGATCAGGTTCAGGCGGTAGAACAGGTCTTCGCGGAACTCGCCCGCCGCCACCAGTTCGGCCAGCTCCCGGTTGGTGGCCGAGACCACGCGGATGTCGGCCTGCTCGGTATGGCTGGCGCCGACCGGCTGGAAGCGCTGGTCCTGCAGCACGCGCAGCAGCTTGACCTGGTCGGCCCGGTTCAGTTCACCGATCTCGTCGAGGAACAGGGTGCTGCCATTGGCGCTGGCGATGTGGCCTTTGCGGTCGGAGCGCGCGTCGGTGAAGGCGCCTCGCACGTGGCCGAACATCTCGCTTTCGAACAGCGAGGGCGTAATCGCTCCCATGTTGATCTTGACCGCTTCGTGCTGCGCGCGCGGACTGTTGCGGTGGATCGCGTCGGCGATCAGCTCCTTGCCGGTGCCGCTCTCGCCGAGGATCAGCACCGGTGCGCGCGTGTGCGCGACCTGGCCGATGGTGGCTAGTACCTGCAGCAGCGCCGGATGGGTGCCGACGATGCCGGAGAAATCGTACTGCTGGTCGAGTGCCTGGCGCGACGGCGCCCGAGATGACGCCGGCACGGTCGATTCCAGGGTGGCTTCGACCAGCTGCAGCAGCTGCACGTTGTCCCAGGGCTTGGTGAAGAAATTGGCGGCGCCGCCCTGGACGCCCTTGACCGCCAGCGCGATCGAACCCCAGGCCGTCATCAGCAGCACCGGCAGCGCCGGATGCCGCTGGCGGATCTCGTCCAGCAGCGCCAGTCCTTCGGTGCCGCTGGTCTGCAGCGAGAAGTTCATGTCCTGCAGGACCAGGTCGACCGGTTCGCGCGCGAGCAGCTCGAGCGCCTGCCGCGGTCCGTCGCAGCAGCGGGTGTCGAATCCGGACTGCTTGAGCAACAAGGCCAGCGAGACCTGGACCGCACTGTCGTCGTCGATGATGAGGACGAGGCGTTTGCGGGAAGCTTCCATTGTCGTGTGTTTGTCCTTGTTCTTATTCGTAGTGCAGCGCCTCGGTAGGGCTGAGCCGGCTCGCGCTCCAGCCGGGGTAGAGGGCGCACAGCAAGGATATCAGATAGATCACCAGCATCGAAACTATGGCTGCGGCGATGAACACGTTCCAGTCCAACACCACGCTGAGGGCGCCGGTCAGCGGCAGCTGGACCAGCAACACCAGTCCGGCCAGCATCGCGATGCTACTCAGTAGCATCTGCTCGGCCACGATCTGGCGGTAGATGCTCGCGGCGCTGGCCCCGACCGCGCGCCGCAGGCCGATCTCGGGAATGCGGCGGGTGGTGTTTTGCCACAGCACGCCGAAAAGGCCGAAGGCCACCATCACCAGCATGAACGCGCCGACCACGGCGAGTACCACCAGTGGCGTCACGATCGATTTGAGCATGGAGGAGCGCAGGTCGCGCAGCGGCGAGATCCGGAATGACCAGTCATTCCGCACTTGCATGAGCTTGCGCTGCAACCGGGTCTCGAAGGCGCGCGAGGTGCCGGGCTTGAGCCTGACCAGCATGGTGTGCATCCCGAACTGGTCTGCGCCCGGGCTCGAACGCAGTATCGCGTAGTTGGCGGGGAGGGAGAGTTCGCCCCTTCCGCGGTACTCCTCGACGACACCGACCACTTTCATCATCGTATCGCCGCGCTGGAACTGCTTGCCGACGGCCGGCGCGTGCTTAAACAGTGCGCGGGCCAGGGTGCGGTTGATCACGACGGGCATGGCGGCGGCGCCGTTGTCGATGTCGGAGAACCAGCGTCCTTCCGCCGGCGTCATGCCTGCGACCTCGAAGAAGTCGTCGCTGACGATCACCAGGTCGCTTTCCAGGCGCTGCGCGGTGGCGGTGGACTGGAGGTCGCTGGTCCAGCTGGACATGGTGAAGGGCGTACTGGTGGTGAACGCTACGCGCTCGACTTCCGGCAACTCCTCGACGCTCTGCTTGAACCGTTCGTAGAGTCCCGGGTCGAGCTTGAATTCGTCCCGGCTGCTGCTCATCTCCACCGCCCACACATCTTCGGTGCTGAAGCCGATCGGGATCTGGTACAGCCGCAGCGCGACTATCGCCGAGGCGGTCACGGCGAACACCACCGCGAACGCCAGCAAGATTTCGAGGCTCAGCATCAGGTTCCTGGATTTGCGCTTCCAGGTCAGTTTCAAGAGGTGGCGAAACATCAGGCGGTTCCCTTCAGGGCGTGTACAGGATCGAGGCGCGACATTTTCCATGCCGGGACCAGCCCGGACAGGATGCCGAAGACGAGGGTAATGAGCATGCAGTAGCCGAAGGCGGCAAGGTTGAGGCTGACCTTGAGGTAAGGGACCAGCCCCGAGCCTTCCAGCCAGTACAGCACGACGGCAGTGAAGGCCAGGCCGATCAGGCCGCCGGCGAGGCAGAGCAGCGTGTTCTCGACCAGGAACTGGCCGACCAGTTGCATGCTGGTGGCGCCGAACGACTTGCGGATGCCGATCTCGGAGCTGCGCTCGAGCATGCGGCCGGTGTTCAGGTTGACCAGGTTCAGGGCGGGCAGAAGCATGAACAGCAGCATCATGGTGGCGATGATGGCGACCAGCGTACCGGCGCCGGACTCGCGCCGGTCGTGGTTGCCGAGGATTCCGCGCGCGACGTCGTCGATCCTGGAATCGGCCCAGAACCGCGCTACCTTCATGTCCTGGTCGGTCGGCGCCACCAATTTGGCGATCTGTTCCACCTCGCGCTGCATGCGCGGCACGTCTGCCGGTGTGGCGGCCAGCAGCAGCGCGACGAAATTGCCGGAGATGGCCTCCTTGTACGTGGAGGTCGGGAAGCTGGTGACGGGCGCCCAGATCTCGGAATAGGCGTTCAGGTTGGCCGGCGCGTCTTCGACCACGCCAATGACCCTGAACGCCTGGCCCCCGATGTCCAGCGGCTTGCCGATCGCGTCGCCGGCTGGGAACAGCTGCTTCGCCACGCTTTCATTGATCACTGCGACCAGTCGGCCCTGCGTTTCATCGTCGAGCGTCGGCAGGCGGCCTGCCAGCAGTTTGAAGTCGAGGATCTTCCAGTAGTTGGCATCGACGCGGCGCAGGTCCAGTTCGGTCACGCTGTCGCCCTGGTACACCGACACCGGCGCTGCCGTGGAGGCGGCGGATACCATGCTGGCCGACTTCATCGGCCTGAGGTACTTGTCGATCAGCTTGTAGCCGAGTGGGGTGGTGCTGCGCGCGTGGCCGTCCGTGCTCGACTGGCGCAGCGTGGAGATGGTCAGCAGCCGGCCGCTCTTGCCTTCGACTCCGCTTGGAACCAGGATGTTTTCAAGCATGGCCGTGACGACCATCAGCACGACCAGGGTCAGCACGATGCACAGCAGGTTGATCGCGGTGAACAGCTTGCGGCGCATGAACACCTTGTAGGCGGTCAGCAGATAATTCTTGAACATGCGGTCCTCCTCAGGCGACCAGCTGGCCGTCGAACACCCGCACGATGCGGCCGACGCGGCGCGCCTCGGCTTCGTCGTGGGTGACCATCACGACGGTGGTGCCTTCGGTGTTCAGCTTGAGGAGGATGTCCATCACCTCCGCGCCCATCTTGCTGTCCAGGTTACCGGTCGGCTCGTCGGCGAGCAGGACCTGCGGCTGGCCGACGATGGCGCGGGCGATGGCGACGCGCTGCTGCTGGCCGCCGGACAGCTGGTTCGGATAGTGGTCCATGCGCGCGCCCAGTCCGACCTTCTCGAGCGCCTCGCGCGCCAGCTTGCGGCGCTCGGCGCCGCTGACGTTGCGGTACAGGAGCGGGAGCTCGACGTTGTCGATCACGCGCAGGTCATTAATCAGGTGGAAGCTCTGGAAGATGAAGCCGAAGGTGCTGTTGCGCAGGCCGGCCACGTGCTTGTCGCGGTAGCGGGTGATCGGCATGCCGTCGACTTCGACGCTGCCTTCGCCTGGGCGATCGAGCAGGCCGATCAGGTTCAGGAGCGTGCTCTTGCCGCAGCCGCTCGGGCCCATCAGGGCCACGAATTCGCCCTTCCTGACGTGCAGGTCGATGCCGTTCAGGGCCAGCGTTTCGACCTTGTCGGTGCGGTAGGTCTTGCTGACCTTATTCAGTTTGATCATGTCGGTTCCTTGGGATTAGTCGGAAATGCGAATGGTGTCGAGCTGCTTGAAATTCGTGATGTCGGAAATGATGAAGCGCTGGCCTGCACGGGCGCCGGCGACTTCGACGACCTTGCCGTCGCCGCCGCCCACGTCCAGTGTCACCTTGCGGGCGATGCCGTCTTCCACCTGCCATGCCGGCTGGCGGCCGCGCCCGTTGAATGCCGGTCCGCTCGCGATCACCAGCGTGCCGGCCTTGCGCTCGATGACGATGTCGACGTCGACGCGCATCTTGTTGCGCAACAGTTTGTTGTTCGGCTGAGCGAGGTCGATCAGGAGCTTGACCGCGCCGTTCTGGATCTCTGGCAGCACCGTGTGGACGGTCCCTGCCAGGATCTCGCCGTTGTGTTCGACCCGCACCTGCTGGCCCGGGGCCAGCAGCCGTGCGTGGAAATCGGAGAGCGTCGCCTCGATGCGGTAGTTATTCAGTTCCGACACGCGCGCCACCAGCTGGCCGGCGACTACGCTGGCGCCTTCCGCCTCGACCAGCGAGGTGAGGATGCCGGCGAAGGGCGCGGTCACGCGGGCCTGCGCCAGCAACCGTTCCTGCTGCGCGATCTGCTTCTTCAGGATCGCCTTCTGCAGGTTGGCCGCTTCGATGCCGCTGCTGGTGACGCGGCGCGTGTCCTCGCTCAGTTCGCGCTGCTGGCGCAGCTGGATCTCGGTGCGTTTGACGTTCAGTTCGGCCGACAGCATGTCTTCGCCGGAGACCGCGCCGCTGGCGCGCAGCTTGGTGTAGCGCTCGTGCTTGGCCTGGGCCGACTGCAGGTCGATCGCGAGCAGCTCGACGGCGCTGGCGATCTGCTTGCGGTTCTTGTCCATCTCCTGGGTCAGCAGGACGATGCGGTTGTCCTGCTGCGCCAGCTGTTCCATCATCGCGTCCAGCGCCAGGCGGACCTGGCGGTCGTCCAGTTCCAGCAGCAGCTGTCCTTTCTCGACCTGCTGGCCCAGCTTGGCGTGGACCTTGGCCACGTGGCTGGTGACCGGGCTGGAGACCACTTCCTCGTGCACCGGGATCACCACGCCGGACGCGTTGACCGTGCTGGCGACGTCGCCGCGGCGCACTTCGGCCACCATGATTTCGCTGGCGGCGATGCTGGGACGGACCACGCGGTTGATGCCCCACGCGGCGGCGCAGACGCTGGCCAGCGCCACCAAGGCGATGGCAATGCGGGTGCGGTGGCGGCGTTGCAGGGTGCTGCTGCTGATTGGCTTGTCCATGATGCTGCGAAGGCTAGGTTGTGTTGCCTGCTTGTACTGCAAACATCGTGCCAGCGCTGCGTCATAGGGAAGATCGCAGGGAGGAGGGGGCTCGATTGCCCGGGTACGGGCAAGAGTGTCCGTTTACGGGCAATGTCGTTGGGGACTGTCCCTCTGGGACTGTCCCCGGCCTTGACCCGTCATCCCGGCGAAGGCTGGGATCCATACTGGGCATCCGGCTCAGGCACACGCCGCATGAACGCAAACGGCGTATGGATCCCAGCCTTCGCTGGGATGACGTTTGCGGCGAATTCGGGAGCCCCGCATTTTTCGGTGACAGGGCGTAAAAAAAACGCCACCCGAGGGATGGCGTTTTTGAAGACGAATGCGAATCAGCCTCCGTCATCCCCGCGTATGCGGGGACCCATTCTGAATTTCCCGAAGAGGCGAGTTTATCGCTCCCCAAGCTCAGGATCGGCCCCCGCATCCGCGGGGGTGACGGTGCATCATTACTCTTCGTAGTCTTCGATCGGGGCGCAGCCGCAGAAGAGGTTGCGGTCGCCGTAGACGTTGTCGGCACGGCCGACCGGAGGCCAGTACTTCTGGCGGCGCAGCGATGCGACCGGGAAGGCCGCGGTCTCGCGCGAGTAGGTGTGCTTCCAGTCGTCGGCGGTGACCACTTCCGCGGTGTGCGGAGCACCCTTGAGCGGGTTGTCCATGCGGTCGTACTCGCCGCGCTCGACCTTGACGATCTCGGCGTGGATGGTGATCATCGCCTCGATGAAGCGGTCCAGCTCGACCTTCGACTCCGACTCGGTCGGCTCGATCATCAGCGTGCCCGGAACCGGGAAGCTCATGGTCGGAGCGTGGAAGCCGAAGTCCATGAGGCGCTTTGCCACGTCTTCGTTCGAGATGCCGGTCTTGTCCTGCAGCGGGCGCAGGTCCAGGATGCACTCGTGCGCCACCAGGCCATCGTGGCCGCTGTACAGCACCGGATAGTGCGGTGCCAGGCGGCGTGCGATGTAGTTGGCGTTGAGGATCGCGGTTTCGGTCGCCGCGGTCAGGCCTTCGCCGCCCATCATCGCGATGTACATCCACGAGATCGGCAGGATCGATGCGGAGCCGTAGGCCGCCGCGCTGACTGCGCCGATGCCGTTGTCGTTGCGGACGTACCCGGTCGACAGCTGGTTCGGCAGGAACTGCGCGAGGTGCGCGCCCACGCCGATCGGGCCGACGCCAGGACCGCCGCCGCCGTGCGGGATGCAGAAGGTCTTGTGCAGGTTCAGGTGCGAGACGTCGCCGCCGAACGAGCCCGGGGCGGCCACGCCGACCAGCGCGTTCATGTTGGCGCCGTCGATGTATACCTGGCCGCCGTGCGAGTGGATGATCTCGCAGAGTTCCTGGATGCCTTCTTCGAACACGCCGTGGGTCGAAGGGTAGGTGACCATCACGCAGGCCAGGTCCTTGCTGTACTGCTCGGCCTTGGCCTTCAGGTCCGCGAGGTCGACGTTGCCGTTGTCGTCGCAAGCGGTGACAACGACCTTCATGCCGACCATATTGGCCGATGCCGGATTGGTGCCGTGCGCCGACGATGGGATCAGGCAGATGTTGCGGTGGCCTTCGCCGCGCGACTCGTGGTACTTCTGGATCACCAGCAGGCCGGCGTATTCGCCCTGCGAGCCGGCGTTCGGCTGCAGCGAGATCGCGGCGTAGCCGGTCACGGCGCACAGCATCGCTTCGAGCTGGGCGATCATTTCGCGGTAGCCGACGGTCTGGTCCTGCGGCGCCAGCGGGTGGATGTTGGAGAACTCGGGCCAGGTCACCGGGATCATTTCGGCGGTGGCGTTCAGCTTCATGGTGCACGAACCGAGCGGGATCATGGTGCGGTCCAGCGCCAGGTCCTTGTCGGCCAGCGAACGCAGGTAGCGCAGCATCTCGTGCTCGGAGTGGTAGCGGTGGAAGGTCGGGTGCGTCATGAACTCGCTGGTGCGGGCCAGCGCGGTCGGGTACGCGTCTTCGACCGACGCTTCGATCGCGTCGAAGTCCGGCGCCTGCTTGTTCATGCCGTGCGCGAAGATCGAGAACAGCAGCGCGAGGTCGGCGCGGCTGGTGGTTTCGTCCAGCGACAGGCCAACGTGGTTGTCGTCGATGCGGCGCAGGTTGACGCCCTGTTCGGCGGCGGTGTCGAAGATCTGGCGCGCGCGGTCGGTGCGGATCGTCAGCGTGTCGAAGTAGGTTTCGTTGGTGATCTCGTAGCCGAGCGATGCCAGCTGGTCGGCCAGCACGGCGGTGTAGCGGTGCACGCGGCCGGCGATCTTGCGCAGGCCGTCAGGGCCGTGGTACACGGCGTACATCGACGCCATCACGGCCAGCAGCACCTGCGCGGTGCAGATGTTGGAGGTCGCCTTTTCGCGGCGGATGTGCTGTTCGCGGGTCTGCAGTGCCAGGCGGTAGGCCTTGTTGCCCTGCGCGTCCACGGTGACGCCGACCAGGCGGCCGGACATGCTGCGCTTGTAGGCGTCGCGCGTGGCCAGGTAGCCGGCGTGCGGGCCGCCGAACCCGAGCGGCACGCCGAAGCGCTGCGAGTTGCCGACCACGACGTCCGCGCCCCATTCGCCCGGAGGGGTCAGCAGGGTCAGCGCCAGCAGGTCGGCGGCGGCGATCACCAGCGCGCCGGCGGCGTGCAGTTTCTCGACGGCGGCGCGGTAGTCGCGCACGTTGCCGTCAACGCCAGGGTATTGCAGCAGCACGCCGAAGCATGGCTCTTCCAGGTTGGCGACTTCCGATGCCTTGATGGTGCGCACTTCCACGCCGATCGGCGCGGCGCGCGTCTCGATCACTTCGCGGGTCTGCGGCAGCACGTCGTCGGCCACGTAGAACACGTTCGACGACGACTTGCCGACGCGCTGGATCAGCGTCATCGCTTCGGCGGCGGCGGTGCCTTCGTCCAGCATCGACGAGTTGGCGATGTCCATGCCGGTCAGGTCGGTGACGACCTGCTGGAAGTTCAGGATCGCTTCCAGGCGGCCTTGCGAGATCTCCGGCTGGTACGGGGTGTAGGCGGTATACCAGGCCGGGTTTTCGAAGATGTTGCGCAGGACGACGTTCGGCGTGAAGGTGCCGTAGTAGCCCTGGCCGATGACCGACTTCAGTACCTTGTTCTTCGAGGCGATCGACTTGAGCTTGCCGAGCGCAACGTGCTCAGGCATCGGCTCGTAGAACTCGCCGAGTTCGAGCTTGGACTTCTTGCGGATGCCGGCCGGGACGATGGCGTCGATCAGGGCGGCGCGGCTGGCGTAGCCGAGCGTCGCGAGCATGGCGGCCTGTTCGGATTCCGAAGGGCCGATGTGGCGCGCAATGAACTCGTCGCGCGATTCGAGGTAGGAGATGCTGGTGCGGGTCATGGTGGGGTCTGCGTGTGGACTGCTGATGATGGAAACAGCGCCGGCACGGCCCATGCCGCACCGGCAGGGCAAGCGTTATTACTCGGCGGTGGTCTTGCCGTAGCCGGTCGCGTCGAGCAGGCCGGCGGTGGCGTTGGCGTCGGACGGCTTGAGCTTGAACAGCCAGGCGCCGTAGGCGTCCGAGTTGATCGACTCAGGCGATGCCGCGACGTCGTCGTTCACGGCGATCACTTCGCCCGATACCGGCGCGTAGATGTCGGATGCCGCCTTGACCGATTCGACCACCGCTGCGTCGTCGCCGGCGGTGAAGGTCTTGCCGACCTTCGGCAGTTCGACGAACACGATGTCGCCCAGTGCGTCCTGCGCGTATTCCGTGATGCCGACGGTCAGGGTGCCGTCAGCTTCGGTACGCACCCACTCGTGGGACTCGGTGTATTTCAGGTCGGCAGGAATATTCATGTTGGCTCCAGTGGGGTGGTTGACGCTATAAGTATTGGGGAATTACGAAACCAGGATTTTACCGTTACGGACGAACGGCAGCTTGACCACGGTGGCGGCCAGCTTCTTGTCGCGGATTTCGACGTGCACGGTGTCGCCGATCGCGACGTCCTTCGGCACGCGCGCCAGCGCGATCGCCTGCTGCATGGTCGGGCTGAAGGTGCCGCTGGTGATCTCGCCGGTCTCGCCGGATGCGGCGATGACTTTCTGGTGCGCGCGCAGCACGCCGCCTTTTTCGCGCAGGATCAGGCCGACCATCTGGGCGTTCTGGCCCATCTTCTGCAGCGCCGCCTTGCCGACGAAGTCGCGCTCGGAGACGAGGTCGATGGTCCAGCCCAGGCCAGCGTCCAGCGGGTTGACGGTTTCGTCCATGTCCTGGCCGTACAGGTTCATGCCGGCTTCCAGGCGCAGGGTGTCGCGTGCGCCCAGGCCGGCCGGCTTGACGCCGTGCGCGACCAGCGCGTTCCACGCGGCTTCGGCCTGCGCCGCCGGGAAGCCCAGCTCGAAGCCGTCTTCGCCGGTGTAACCGGTGCGGGCGACCATCACGTCGCCGAATTTGGTGTCAGGGACCATGACCACGTTGAACGGCTTCATGTCCTCGGACAGCTCTTTCGCTTGCGGGATCACTTCCCAGACCTTGGCGCGGGCGTTCGGGCCCTGCACGGCGATCAGTGCGAACGGGTCGTTGCCGTCGCGGCGCGGAGTGATGGTGACGCCGCTGTTGGTCGCTGCGTTCTGCTCGCGCATCCAGGCCACGTCTTTTTCGGCGGTGCCGGCGTTGACCACCAGGCGGAAGAAGTCCTCGCGGAAGAAGTAGACGATCAGGTCGTCGATCACGAAGCCTTGCGGGTTGAGCATGGCGGAGTAGAGCGCCTTGCCCGGGATGGTCAGCTTGTCGACGTTATTGGCCAGCAGGCCGCGCAGGAACGGGCGCACGTTGTGGCCATGCAGGTCTACCACGCACATGTGCGAGACGTCGAACATGCCGACGTCGTTGCGCACTGCGTTGTGTTCTTCGATTTGGGAACCGTAGTTGACGGGCATGTCCCAGCCGCCGAAATCGACCATTTTGGCGCCGGATGCGCGGTGGGCGGAGTTGAGCGGGGTGGATTTGAGCGTCATGGGGGTCCTCAGGGGCACAGTGGTGTATGTGGGGTCGCAAAGCGGTCCACGCTGCCCGTCTGTCCTCGGTACCTGAGAGATAGCGGATGGCCGCACGCCCCTTCGGTGGGCCGCCGGCATCGCCGCGGCCGCTCTCCAGATTTTGCCGAATATCGTCGGCCCCTGACCGGTCCTTTTGCCTGAGAGTTTTTGGGTGATGCCCCTTCGGCGCCCGCGCGTGGCGGACCTCTCCCGATCAAGACTGTGGAGGATATGCGGAGAATGCCTTGCTGTCAATAAGCGGAGGGCGGGACTGTCCCTCCGGGACTGTCCCGTGCCTTTGACTTGACGGCTCGTTTCAAAAGGCGAGGGACAGTTCCTGAGTCCGATGCGCGCACGAAACATAGAGTCTGAAAACTGGCATTTTTTTACATTTTGCTAGAATGGTATGCACCTATTTCGCGAGGGATACCATGACGGAAGCTAACGAGGAAAAAGAAATCGAGGCCTGGTACACGCTGTCCGGGGACGTCAATAGCGACATGGTGCATCGCATGTTCGAAGCCATCGCCGAAATGACCGAGGACGGGGTTGAAACCGCGCATATCCTGCTGCAGTCGAACGGCGGCTACGTCAGCGACGGCCTGTGCCTGTATAACTACATGGCGAACGCGCCAATCGAATTCGTGATGTACAACGCCGGGGCGGTGGCCTCCATCGCATGCACGGTGTTCCTGGCGGGGACGCGGCGCTATTGCAGCTCCACGGCGCGCTTCATGGTGCACAAGTCGCATGCGACCGCGTCGCCGGGGTCGCGGCCGGACGCGCTCAACATCATTGTCGAAGGCTTGCGCGCCGACGATGCGCGCACCGAGCAGATCCTGCGCCAGAAGATCGAGCTCACGCCCGAGCAATGGGCGATCCACCAGTATTCCGACCTGCACCTCAATTCCACCGATGCCAAGACCGCCGGCATGGTGCACGACGTGCGCGACTTCGCTCCACCGAAGGGCAAGCGCGTCCGCAATATCTGATTCGCCGTCCCCCCGGTCTGATTCGCCGTCACCCCAGCGAAGGCTGGGGTCCATTCCCCGTCTCATGCTTCGCTTGCGTCCGCATGGGGTCCCAGCCTTCGCTGGGACGACGGAGTTATGCGCAGAAGTTCGCAGATCGCGTGTATTCGGCCGGGATGATGTGCGATCCGCGAGGATGGCTGCAAATGGATGAGGTTAAACGAAGATCCGCGCAGTTACGCGCGGATCGTTCGTTTTATTGCGCGGGTTTCGGCGCCAGCAGCGGGTAGGGGTTGATTGCCTTGCCCTTCCACCACTGCTTCTCGGGCGTGAGCTCGAAGATGGTGAAGTGCAGGTGCGGCGTCGCCGGATCGGCGTTGCCGCTGTTACCGACATAGCCCACCAGGTCGCCGCGCTTGAGCTCCATCCCTTCCTTCAGCCCCTCGGCATAGCGGTCGAGGTGCGCATAGTAATAGGCGTAGGTCTGCGACGGATCGAACTGGTACACCGTCAGCCCGCCTTCCTTGCTGTCGAACAGCTTGACCAGCTTGCCATCCGCGACCGCGAACACCTTGGTGCCCTTGGGCGCCGCAATGTCGATCGCTTCGTGCTTCGCTTCGCCGCGCGCCTGTTCGAAGGTGTCGGCCAGTTTGGACTGGTCGATGCCTTCGACCGGCATCAGCAGGTTGGCCAGGCCGGGCGGCTGCTGAGCGACCGGGGCCGCCGCCGGAGCCGGCTGGACGGGCGCGGCGACGGGCGCCGGAACCGCGGCGGGCGCGGGTGCGGGCGCGACCACCGGCGGCGCCACTACCTCCGGGCTCGCTGGATACTGGTACAGGTAGAAGAACATCGCGGCGGCGCCGAGGAGCGCCCCAATGATGAAGGTC
>DASTVB010000065.1:0-14894 GCA_035759315.1 Telluria sp.
TGGACAAGGTCATCGCCGGCCTCGTGCCAGAATATTCGCGCGCGCGCCTGCAGCTGTGGATCGACAGCGGCCACGTCACCGTGGACGGCAAGCCGGCACGCGGCAAGGACACCGTGTACGGCGACGAAACCGTCGTCATCCTGCCACAAGCGGCGCCGGAAGACGAGGCCTACAAGGCTGAGCCGATCGACCTCGATATCGTCTACGAAGACGAGCATATCCTCGTGATCAACAAGCCGGCCGGCCTGGTCGTGCACCCCGGCGCCGGCAACTGGTCCGGCACGCTGCTCAACGGCCTGCTGCACCACTGCCCGCAGCTGCTGAAGGTGCCGCGCGCCGGCATCGTCCACCGCCTGGACAAGGACACCAGCGGCCTGATGGTAGTCGGCAAGACGCTGGCCTCGCAGACCGACCTGGTGCGCCAGCTACAGGCCCGCACCGTCAAGCGCGAATACTTTGCGCTGGTGTGGGGCACGCCGCACCTGTCCGGCACCGTGGACGCGCCGATGGCGCGTAGCCAGAAGGACCGCGTAAAGATGGCCGTGACGGCCAGCCTGACCGCCAAGCCGGCGATCACGCACTACGCCCGACTGGCGCAGGGCGAACTGGAACGCCGCCCGGTCAGCCTGGTGCGCTGCCGCCTCGAGACCGGCCGCACCCACCAGATCCGCGTACACATGCAGCACCTGGGCTTCCCGCTGGTCGGCGACACGGTGTACGGCAAGCAGCACCTGGCGCCGTACTTCCCGCGCCAGGCGCTGCAGGCGCGCCGCCTCGGCCTGGTCCATCCGGGCACCGGCGAGCATTGCGAATGGACGGTGCCGCTCGCTGACGACTTCGCCGAGCTGATCGCCCGCGCCGGCATCGAAGAGCCGCAGGACATTCCTGAGGATGACGACGATGCCTACATGGGCGGCGACTTCGACGACGACGACTACGATGACTGATTCCTTCCTCCTGGTCCCGCACTGGCCGTCCATGCCGAAGGGCGTGGCGGCGCTGTCGACGACGCGCCGGGGCGGCGTGTCGCTTGGCCCGTACGGCGATGGCAAGGGCGGGGGAGGATTCAACCTGGGGCTGCACAGCGGCGACGATGTCGAGGCCGTGCGCGAGAATCGCGCGCACCTGCGGCATGTGCTGCCCGGCGACCCGGCCTGGATCTCGCAGGTCCATGGCGCCGAGGTGGCCGACGCGGCGAAAGTGGCCAGTGGCGAGCCGGCGCGCGCCGATGCGAGCGTGACGACCGAACGTGGCGTGGTCAGCGCCATCCTGACCGCCGACTGCCTGCCTGTGGTGCTGGCCGACAGCAAGGGGGCAGTGGTGGGCACGGCGCATGCCGGCTGGCGCGGCCTGGCAGCGGGCGTGCTGGGTGAAACGGTGCGCGTGATGCGCGAGCGGGGCGCGGGCGACATCGTGGCATGGATGGGGCCTGCGATCGGGCCGCAGCAGTTCGAAGTGGGGCAGGACGTGGTGGATGCCTTCATGGACGCGGGGCTGGGTGCCGCGGACGAGGTGCGCCGCTGTTTCGTCGCGCACCCGGCCAATGCTGGCAAGTACCTGGCCAACATCTATGCGCTGGCCCGCATTGCGCTGGCGCGCGACGGCGTGAACGACGTCACCGGCGGCCTGCACTGCACCTTTACCGAGCGCGACACCTTCTATTCGTATCGCCGCGACCATGTGACCGGGCGCCAGGCGACGCTGGCCTGGCTGCGCTAAGCAACCTGTCATCCCCGCGCACGCGGGGACCCATAGTGAGCTCGCAGCATCTGAAGCGCTGATCCTGGGCTCCACTCAGCATGGGTCCCCGCGTTCGCGGGGATGACAGCGGCGGGAGGGGGCTATTCGGTGTCTTCGGGGGAGGTTGGACGCGGCGGCGCGGCGCGCGGCTTTTTCCGGCGTCCGAAAATGTAATATATGATCGACAAGGGCAACACGCAGTAGCTTAGGAAAGTCATAATTCCAGCGACGACGGACGTTTCGGTCAGTGCCATCAGCCCGACCACGTAGATCCAGGCAACTGCAACAATCAACATACGATTTTTCTCTTTCTATGGACGGAACATGACCATGCAGGATTCCCAAGCGATGACCAATGCCTGGATGCAGCAGTTGGCCGACCCATCGGCTTTGCAATCGTGGTTCAAGATGATGCCGCCCACCGCAATGGCAAATCCGTTCGGCGGAATGCTCAAGGAATTGAATGCCGGCATCGACCAGGCCGCGCTCGACGCGCTCCGAAACGAATACATGCAAAAGGCAGCCGCATTGTGGCAGGATTTCCTCGTCTCGAAAACGCCGGAGCTGCATGACCGCCGTTTCGGCGCCAAGGAATGGTCCGAGAACCCGATTTCCGCCTTCCACGCAGCCTCCTACCTGCTGAACGCCGAATTCCTGACCCGCATGACCGAAGCGGTGCAGGCCGCCCCGCGCGAAAAGCAGAAGATCCGTTTCGCGGTCAGCCAGATGGTTGACGCCATGTCGCCGGCCAACTTCTTCGCCACCAACCCGGAAGCGCAGAAGAAGATGCTGGAAACGAACGGCGAGAGCTTGACCAAGGGCCTGGGCAACATGCTGGCCGACCTGCAGAAAGGCCGCATCTCGCAGTCCGACGAATCCGCCTTCGAGGTGGGCAGTAACGTCGCCACCACGCCCGGCCAGGTGGTGTTCCAGAACGAGTTGTTCCAGCTGATCCAGTACACGCCCACCACCAAGACCGTGCACGAGGTCCCGCTGGTGATGATTCCGCCGTGCATCAACAAGTTCTACATCCTGGACCTGCAGCCGGAGAATTCGCTGGTGCGCTATGCGGTGGAGCAGGGCAATACCGTGTTCCTGGTTTCCTGGCGCAATCCGGACCAGGACATGGCCAAGGTCACCTGGGACCAGTACGTCGAGGACGGCGCCATCACCGCGCTGCGCGTCGCGCGCGAGATTTCGGGCAAGGAAAAGGTCAACACCTTCGGCTTCTGCGTCGGCGGTACCATCATCGCCACCGCGCTGGCGGTGCTGGCGGCGCGCGGCGAAAAGCCGGCGGCCAGCCTCACCCTGCTGACCACGCTGCTCGACTATGCGGACACCGGCGTGCTGGACGTGTTCGTGGACGAGTTGCAGGTCGCGATGCGCGAACAGAAGCTGGGCGGCGGCGGCCTGATGCCGGGCCGCGACCTGGCTACCACTTTCTCGGCGCTGCGCCCGAACGACCTGATCTGGAACTACGTGCAGTCGAACTACCTCAAGGGCAAGGAACCGCCGGCATTCGACCTGCTGTACTGGAACGCCGACGCGACCAACCTGCCGGGGCCGATGTTCTGCTACTACCTGCGCAATATGTACCTGGAAAACAGCCTGAAGGAGCCGGGCAAGCTGACCGTGGCAGGCCAGCCGGTCGACCTGGGCGCGATCGACATCCCGGCGTTCATCTACGGCTCGCGCGAAGACCACATCGTGCCGTGGACGGCCGCCTATGCGTCGATGGGCATCCTCAACCGCGCCAACCCGAAACAGAACCGCTACGTGCTGGGCGCCTCCGGCCACATCGCCGGCGTGATCAACCCGGCCTCCAAAGGCAAGCGCAGCTACTGGACCAACGGCGCCGGGCGAGCCAAGCCGTTATCGGCCGATAAATGGCTGGAGGGCGCGACCGAGAAAAAAGGCAGCTGGTGGCCGGAATGGGCCGCCTTCCTCGCCGAACACGGCGGCGAAGAGGTCAAGGCGCCGGCCAAGCCCGGCAACCGCAAATACAAGCCCTTCGAACCCGCCCCGGGTAGTTACGTCAAAGTAAGAGCTGGTTAATTGCGGAAACTTCCGGGTTGCAGTGCAATATTTGATGCCAAGCCAGCGTGGACATGGTATTTTCTGGTCTTTCGCGCAATGCGGAAGCCTGATTCGGCACGTTTCGAGGGCGGTTTACCCCGCCTTTTATCGGTAATTTAGTAACTGCGCTGCGGCGCAAAACGGGACATCGAGATGAGTAGTGTGAAGAAAAGCAACGAACGCCTGATCAAAAAGTATCCGAACCGTCGCCTATACGACACGCAGACCAGTTCCTACATCACGCTGACTGACGTCAAGCAGTTGGTGCTCGACAACGACGAATTCACCGTCGTCGACGCCAAGACCAGCGAAGACCTGACCCGCAGCATCCTGCTCCAGATCATCCTGGAAGAAGAAGCGCATGGCGCGCCGATGTTCTCCAGCGTCGTGCTGGCCCAGATCATCCGCTACTATGGCCACGCGATGCAGGGCATGATGGGCTCCTACCTTGAGAAGAACGTCCAGGCCTTCACCGACATCCAGAACAAGTTCACCAGCAACGCCGCCGGCGCGCTGGAGGGAAAGCCGTTCAGCCCTGAGATGTGGACCCAGTTCATGAATGTCCAGGGCCCGATGATGCAGGGCATGATGAACAACTACATCGACCAGAGCAAGAACCTGTTCGTGCAGATGCAGGAGCAGATGCAGAACCAGAGCAAGGCAATGTTCGGAGCCGCGTTCCCGTTCCCGCCTGTCACCCCCACCGACAAAAAATAGCAAAGAACGGGGGACTGTCCCCGCAGGGGACCGTCCCCAGGTGTTTGATATCCGCCCGTAGCCCTGCCAAACACCGGGGGACGGTCCCTTGCGGGGACAGTCCCCAGCAGACGCCGGTACCCCATGCGCGGTACAATAGAGGATTGCCCTTCGTCTTCGTGGTCCTTTTACTATGCATGAAATTCGCCGTAACCCGTCCCAGACGCCATCCACTCCTGCCGCCGCGGCAACTGCGCCCGCTGCGCTGACACTGCCCCAGGCCGCTCCCGGCGCCGCGCCGAAAGTCGGCTTCGTGTCGCTCGGCTGCCCGAAGGCGCTGGTCGACTCCGAACAGATCCTCACCCAGCTGCGCGCCGAAGGCTACGAAACCGCGAAGACCTACGCCGGCGCCGACCTGGTGATCGTCAACACCTGCGGCTTCATCGACGCCGCGGTGCAGGAATCGCTGGACGCGATCGGCGAGGCGCTGGCCGAAAACGGCAAGGTCATCGTGACCGGCTGCCTGGGCGCGAAGAAGGATGCCGCCGGCGACGACATCATCACCAAGGTGCACCCGAAAGTACTGGCCGTGACCGGCCCTCACGCGGTCGGCGAAGTGATGCACTCGGTGCACCTGCACCTGCCCAAGCCGCACGAGCCGTTCTTCGACCTGGTGCCGGCGCAGGGCGTCAAGCTGACCCCGAAGCACTACGCTTACCTGAAGATTTCCGAAGGCTGCAACCATCGCTGCTCGTTCTGCATCATCCCGTCGATGCGTGGCGACCTGGTGTCGCGCCCGATCGCGGACCTGATGCTGGAAGCGGAAAACCTGTTCAAGTCCGGCGTCAAGGAACTGCTGGTCATTTCGCAGGACACCAGTGCCTACGGCGTGGACGTCAAGTTCCGCTCGGGTTTCTGGAACGGCCGCCCGGTCAAGACCCACATGACGCAGCTGACCGAAGCGCTCGGCCAGCTGGCCAAGCAGTACGGCGCCTGGGTGCGCCTGCACTACGTCTACCCGTACCCGCACGTCGACCAGGTCATCCCGCTGATGGGCGACGGCCACGTGCTGCCGTACCTGGACGTGCCGCTGCAGCACGCGCACCCGGAAGTCCTGCGCCGCATGAAGCGCCCGGCCAGCGGCGAGAAGAACCTCGACCGCATCCAGGCATGGCGCGCAATGAACCCGGACCTGACCATCCGCTCGACCTTCATCGCCGGCTTCCCGGGCGAGACCGAAGCGGAATTCGAATACCTGCTGGACTTCCTGAAGGAAGCGCAGATCGACCGCCTGGGCTGCTTCGCCTATTCGCCGGTCGAAGGCGCCACCGCCAACGCGATCGAAGGCCAGCTGCCGGACGAAGTGCGCGAAGAGCGCCGCGCCCGCGTGATGCTGCTGCAGGAAGAGATCTCCGCCAAGCGCCTGCAGGCCAAGGTAGGCCGCACCGTGCGCGTTCTGATCGACGAAGTCAACGGCAAGGAAGCGATCGGCCGCAGCGCGGCGGACGCGCCTGAAATCGACGGCGTGGTGCACGTGCGCCGCTCGCTGGTGCCGGGCAAGAAGCTGGCGGTCGGCGAGTTCGCCGACGTCGTCATCACCAAGGCCGACGCCCACGACCTGTGGGGCACCGTGGCATGACGCTCGAGCGCCAGACCCGCATCGTCCACAGCGAGTACACGCCGCCGGAAGGCTTCGCGGCATTCCCGCCGGCGATCCACCATGCTTCCACGGTGCTGTTCCCGAACGTGGCGGCGATGCGGGCGACGGGCTGGAAGCAGAAGGACTCGTATACCTACGGCCTGCACGGCACGCCGACCACCTTCACGCTCGAAGCGCGCCTGGCGGAGCTGGAAGACGGCAAGCACTGCCTGTTGGCGCCGAGCGGCCTCGCCGCCATCGCGATGGTCGATTTCGGCCTGCTGCGCACCGGCGACGACGTACTGATCCCGGACAACGCCTACAACCCGAACCGCGAGCTGGGCAACTGGCTGGCGCGCGACTTCGGCATCACCTCGCGTTTCTACGATCCGATGATCGGCGCCGGCATCGCGGAGCTGATCCAGCCGAACACGAAGCTGGTGTGGACCGAGTCGCCAGGATCGGTGACGATGGAAGTGCCGGACCTGCGCGCGATCTGCGATGCGGCGCATACGAAAGGCGTGCTGGTCGCGCTCGACAACACCTGGGCCGCGGGCCTCGCGCTGCGCGGCTTCGACATGGGCGTGGACATCATCATGCAGGCGCTGACCAAGTACCAGTCGGGCGGCTCGGACGTGCTGATGGGCGCGGTGATCACCCGCGACAGCGCGGTCAACGACCGCATCGCCCATGCTTACATGCGGCTGGGCCTGGGCGTTTCGGCCGACGATGCTTTCCTGGTGATGCGCGGGCTGCCGTCCATGAAGCTGCGTTTCGAAGCGCACGACAAAGGCGCGCGCGAAGTCGCTGCATGGCTCAAAACGCGTCCTGAAATTGCGAAGGTGCTGCACCCGGCCTTCGAGGATTGCCCGGGGCACGAATTCTTCAAGCGCGACTTCACGGGCGCTGGTGGCCTGTTCTCGATCGTGTTCGACGCGAAGTACAGCGAAGAGCAGACCGACCGCTTCGTCGATTCGCTGAAGCTCTTCAAGATTGGATACAGCTGGGGTGGGGCGCACAGCCTGGTGATGCCGTACCGGGTCGCAGCGATGCGCCGCAACTGGGGCGACCAGGGCATGCTGGTGCGCCTGAACGTCGGCCTCGAAGACCCGCGCGACCTCATCGCCGACATCTCCCAGGCACTCGCCAAACTCTAGACGAAGGAAAGGGGACTGTCCCCGAAGGGGACCGTCCCCCGGTGTTCAGTACATCGCCCGATTATTATTCAGGTCGATGAATCCCTTGATCAGCCGGTACGCATACCAGATCCACGCCGCGCAGCCGACCAGCCACGCCAGCGGAATCAGGATGATGGTCACCATCAGCACTACCGCTACCGCCATCAGCGCGACATAAACCCAGAACGACTTCACCATCCACTCGTGATGCGAGTAGACGATGGTCCCCTGCGCGTACGGCCGCTTGATGTAGTTGATGATCAGCGGGATGAGGTTGAGCAGCCCGAGTGAAAAGATGAAGGTGACCGCATGCCCGAGATAGAGCATGCGGGCCGTCTGCTTGATGCTTTCTTCGGACGCGTCGTTGACGATTACCTGGTTCATGGCGGCTCCTGGATCAGTTCAGCCGATTGTACCAGCGCCGCGGCGGGCACGCTGTTTGGCGGCGTTAGCGGCGCCCGTCGCGGTGGCGCGGGAAGTGATGGCGCGGACTATGGTGGCGCGGGACTACGTAGCGCGGCACGGGCCGGTAGTATGGCCGATACGGCCAGAAGCTGTACGGCGCGTACACGTGCGGGTAGCCGCCCCAGGTCTGGTTCAGGCCCAGCCAGCCGTGGCGGCCGATGCCGAAGCCCAGGCCCAGCGAGATCTGCGGCTGGTTGTAGTATGGCTGGGTCACCACCACTGGCGGCGCGTACACGCCCGAACCGTAGCTGTAGACCGGCGCGTAGCCTCCCGAACGGTAGGTGACGCTGTTGCCATAGGTTGCGGGATCGACCGGCACCGATGTGTAGTTGTCGGGACGCGGCGCGTCCGGCGGCAGGTCGACATTGGTCACCGAGACGGTACGCCACTGGCGCGGGTCGGACGGTTGGCCATAGCCGGCGTACCGGTCGGTGGCGCAGCCGGCGAGGGTGGCGAGGGATGCGATAATGATCAGGGATTTCATGGCGAGGCTCCGGTTACACCCTGCCAATATAGGGTTTCCGGCATGCCGTGGCATGTTCTTTAACACTGTGTTACACCTGCCGGGAGAGTGAAACATGAAGTATCAAGGAAGCTGTCATTGCGGCAACGTCGCGTTCGAGGTGGAAGGCGAGATCAAGGGCGCGATGTCGTGCAACTGCTCGATGTGCCAGCGCAAGGGATCGCTGCTGTGGTTCGTCCCGCGCGCGAGCATGCGGCTGCTGACGCCGGAGTCCAATGCCAGCACCTACCTGTTCAACAAGCACGTGATCAAGCACCAGTTCTGCGCGGTGTGCGGCATCCATCCGTACGGCGAGGGCAAGAGCCCGGACGGCAGCGAAACCGCGGCGATCAACATCCGCTGCCTCGAAGGCATCGAGCTGGAAGCGATCCCGGTCCAGCACTACGACGGCCGCAGCCACTAAATTGCCGGGGCGCCCGCGTCAGGGCGCGAGTACGGTAAGGATGCCGTCCAGGCCACTGTGGTTGAGCGCCACGGCGGCCTGTTCGCGTACCACCGGTTTGGCGCGGAAGGCCACCGACAGTCCTGCGACTCCCATCATCTTCAGGTCGTTGGCGCCGTCGCCCATGACGATCGCCTGGCGCGGGTCGATTCCCATTTCCGCGCACACGCGCAGCACGGTGTCGCGCTTGCCTTCGGCGTCGACGATGGCGCCGGTCACGCGCCCGGTCAGTTTACCGTTTTGGATCTCGAGCACGTTGGCGTGCGCGTAATCGAGGCCGAGCCGCGCTTTCAGGCGGTCGGTGAAGAAGGTGAAACCGCCCGACACCAGCAGCGTGCGCAGGCCGGCCGCCTTCACGCCGGCCAGCATCGCTTCCGCGCCCATCGACAGGGCGAGGCGCTCGTCGTACACACGGGCGAGCGCCGACGCGTCCAGTCCCTTGAGCAGCGCCACGCGGGCCGTGAGGCTGGCGGCGAAATCGAGTTCACCCCGCATCGCCGCCTCGGTGATTTCGGAGACCTGCGGCTTCAGGCCCTGCATGTCAGCGATCTCGTCGATGCATTCGATCGTGATCAGGGTCGAATCCATGTCCATCGCCACCAGCCGGAAGTCGGACAGCGTGCGCCCGCCTTCGATGAAGGTGGCGTCGAGCTGTTCGGCCTCGGCGGCGCGGGCGACGGCCAGGCGCAATTCGGGGGTGTCCCGCACGTCTTCGGCGCGCAGCGCATGCGCGCCCAGCGCCACGGTACGGCCTGCGCTGGCCAGCGCCGCGATGGTTTCCAATACGAGCGCATCGGCGCGCGGGCCTTGCAGGACCAGGTTCATTGTCAGCTGACGAGTTGTTTGATGGTTTGCTTGAGCTGCGTGACGCGCGCCTGCAGGTCGGGCATGGCCGCGGTGATGCGCAGCTTGTCCTGGCCGGCCAGCTTGATGTGGCGGTTCTTCTGGATCAGCGTGATGATCTTGATCGAGTCGATCGGCGGGTTCGGCATGAACTGCAGGTTGGCCGCTTCGCCGTGCGCGTCGATCTTGACGATGCCGGCGGAGGTGGCCAGGATGCGCAGGCGGTGCGTTTCGATCAGGGCCTTCACCGCGTCCGGCAGCTTGCCGAAGCGGTCGATCAGTTCTTCCTGCATGTCGTCGACCTTGTCCAGCGTCTTGCAGTTGGCCAGGCGCTTGTACACCGACAGTCGCTCGTGCACGTCGCCGCAGAAGTCGGACGGCAGCAGGGCCGGCACGTGCAGGTTGATTTCGGTGGTGGTGGCGAGCGGCGCCGCCAGGTCGGGTTCCTTGCCGGCCTTGAGCGAGCGCACGGCTTCGGACAGCATGTCCGAATACATCTGGAAACCGATCTCCAGCATCTCGCCGGACTGGTTCTCGCCCAGCACTTCGCCGGCGCCGCGGATCTCGAGGTCATGCATCGCGAGGTAGAAGCCGCTGCCCAGTTCTTCCATCTGCTGGATCGCGTCCAGGCGGCGCTGCGCCTGCTTGGACAGGCTCATCACGTCGTTGACCAGCAGGTAGGCGTAGGCCTGGTGGTGCGAACGGCCAACGCGCCCGCGCAACTGGTGCAGCTGGGCCAAGCCGAACTTGTCGGCACGGTGCATGATGATGGTGTTCGCGGTCGGCACGTCGATGCCGGTCTCGATGATGGTGGTGCACAGCAGGATGTTGTAGCGCTGCGCCACGAAGTCGCGCATGACCTTTTCCAGGTCGCGCTCATGCATCTGCCCGTGGGCCACGCCGATGCGGGCTTCCGGCAGCAGTTCTTCCAGCATGGCGAAGCGGTTGGCGATGGTGTCGACTTCGTTGTGCAGGAAGTAGATCTGGCCGCCGCGCTTGAGTTCGCGCAGGCAGGCTTCGCGGATGATCGAGCCGTCTTCGCTGCGCACAAAAGTCTTGATCGCCAGTCGTTTCTGGGGCGCGGTGGCGATGACGGAAAAGTCGCGCAGGCCTTCGAGCGCCATGCCCAGCGTGCGCGGGATCGGCGTGGCGGTCAGGGTCAGTACGTCCACTTCGGCGCGCAGTGCCTTGAGCGCTTCCTTCTGGCGCACGCCGAAGCGATGCTCCTCGTCGATGATCACCAGGCCGAGGCGGGTGAACTTCACGTCAGGGGAGAGCAGCTTGTGGGTGCCGATCACGATGTCGAGCGTGCCGTCGGCCATGCCCTTGATCGCGTTGTTGATCTCTTTGCCGGTGCGGAAGCGCGACAGCTCGGCGATGCGCACCGGCCAGTCGGCAAAACGGTCGGCGAAAGTCTGCGCGTGCTGTTCCGCCAGCAGCGTGGTCGGCGCCAGGATCGCCACCTGCTTGCCGCCCATGACGGCGATGAAGGCGGCGCGCAGCGCGACTTCGGTCTTGCCGAAGCCGACGTCGCCGCACACCAGCCGGTCCATCGGCTTACCTGAGGTCATATCGCGGATGACGTTGTTGATCGCTTCGCGCTGGTCCGGCGTCTCTTCGAAGCCGAAGCTTTCGGCGAAGGCCTCGTAGTCGTGCGCGGAGTATTCGAAGGAATGGCCCTGGCGCGCGGCGCGGCGCGCGTACAGGTTGAGCAGCTCGGCCGCGGTGTCGCGCACCTGTTCGGCGGCCTTGCGCTTGGCCTTTTCCCACTGGCCGGAGCCGAGCGAGTGCAGCGGCGCGTCTTCGGGCGACGCGCCCGAGTAGCGCGAAATCACATGCAGCTGCGACACCGGCACATACAGCTTGGTGTCGCGCGCGTATTCCAGGTGCAGGAACTCGGTTTCGCCTTCGCCCAGGTCCATGCTGGCCAGGCCCATGTAGCGGCCGATGCCGTGGTTGGCGTGCACCACCGGGTCGCCGATCTTGAGTTCCGACAGGTCGCGCACCATCGATTCGACCTGCGTCACGCCTTCCTGCTTCTTCTTGCCGGTGCGGCGCGCAACGCCCGAATAAAGTTCGTTCTCGGTCACAAACGCCAGTTCGGCGCCATCGTCGAGGTGCAGGATGAAACCGGACTGCAGCGGGGCCACGCCCAGCGCGACCCGTGCGGACGAGACCTTGAAGCCTTCGAAGCCCTCGACCGGCGTGGTCGGGAGATCGTATTCGTTGAAGTACTGCTGCAGCGTCTCGCGGCGGCCGTTGGAGTCGGCGCAGATCATGACGCGCCGGCCGGGCTGCATCAGGAAGGCGCGCAGGTTCACCAGCGGGTCGTCGGCGCGGCGGTTGGCGGCAATGTTCGGGATCGGCGAGGTCAGCTCAGACGCATCGCCGTTTTCTGGCTTGGCGATGGTCCAGCGGCCAAAGGGCTTGGCCGTGACGAAGAACTGCTCGTCGCCGAGGAACAGTTCGGACGGTTCGAGCAGCGGGCGTTCGCGGTCGGACTTGAGGAATTTGTAGCGCGATTCGGTGTCGCTCCAGAAGCGCCGGATCGCGCTTTCGATGTCGCCCACAAAGGCCAGGCTGGCCTGCTGCGGCAGGTAGTCGAACAAAGTGGCGGTCTGCTCGAAGAACAGCGGCAGGTAGTACTCGATACCGGCCGAAGCGATGCCGGCGCCAATGTCCTTGTATACCATCGAGCGCGACGGATCGCCCTCGAAACGCTCGCGCCAGCGGCTGCGGAAGGCGGTGCGCGAGGCCTCGTCCATCGGGAATTCGCGGCCCGGCAGCAGGCGCACTTCGCGCACCGGGTACAGCGAGCGCTGGGTATCGGCGTCGAAGGTGCGGATGGTTTCGATCTCGTCGCCGAACAGGTCGAGCCGGTAAGGCAGCGCGGAACCCATCGGGAACAGGTCGATCAGGCCGCCGCGCACCGAATATTCGCCGGGCGACATCACCTGCGAAACGTGGGTGTAGCCGGCCAGCGTCAGCTGGGCCTTGAGCGCCGCCTCGTCGAGTTTTTCACCCTGCTTGAAGAAGAAGGTATACGCCGCGAGGAAGGACGGCGGGGCCAGGCGCACCAGCGCCGTGGTGGCCGGGACGATCAGCACGTCGCACTGGCCGTTCTGGATTTCGTGCAGGGTCGCCAGGCGCTCGGATACCAGGTCCTGGTGCGGCGAGAACGCATCGTACGGCAGCGTTTCCCAGTCAGGCAGCAGGCAGGTCTTGAGCTGGTCGTTGGCGAACCAGGGAATTTCTTCCAGCAGCCGCTGCCCGTCGCTCGCGTTCGACACCAGCACCACCAGCATCTGCTTGCCCGCCTTCAGTTCCAGCGCGGCCTGCGCGAGCGCATAAGCGTCGGACGACCCGTGCAGGGTCGGCAGCGCGAATCGGTGGCCGGGCTTGGGGAGGGACTTGATTAAATCGAAAGGCATGCAGGGGGCTGGCGGGTGACGATCAGGGAGGGTTAATTATAAGCCAAGCCCCTATGGCGTGCTGTTCGCACGGCGGTTCGCGACCCCGAACGGAACGTGCACCATCGGGATGTTGGCGCCGCTCGGGCGCAGGTGGGCGAGCTGGTCGTCGAAGAAGATGTGCGGCCGGAATACGGACAGCACGCGCGACTTGTCCATGCCGCCGAGGAAGAAAGTCTCGTTGGCCGAAACGCCCCAGCTTTTCAGGGTATTGACCATGCGTTCATGCGAAGGCGCGTTGCGCGCAGTGATGATCGCGATGCGCAGGATCTTGCGGTAGTTCGGATCGCGCCGCGCGCGGCGTTCCTCGATGCGCTGCATCAGCGCCAGGCGCTGGAACATCTCGGCCAGCGGGCCCGGGCTGTGCGGGCGCGCCATGTGGGTGGTTTCGTGGGCGTGGAATTCCTCGACGTCGTTGTTGCGCTTGAAGACGGTTTCCGATTCGTCGTCGGCGATCACGCCGTCGAAGTCGAACGCGACGCGCAGCTCGATGTCCTCGTCCTCGTCGGCGATCGGCGAAGGCAGCACCAGGCCGGCAGAATAGCCGGCGCCGATCGCGCTGCGAACGTCTTCCTCGTTCGCCGACAGGAACAGCGAGGCGTTAAAGGCGGGCAGGTATTCGAACGCCGACTTCCCGGTCATGAAGGAGGCGCGCGTGATGTCCAGGCCATAGGCCGCGATCGAGCGCATCACGCGCAGGCCTGTTTCGGGCGAATTGCGGGACAAGAGCACCACTTCGACCGGCGACTGGCGCGGGAAGCACCTGTTGATGCTCAGGAAGCGGCGGATGAAAGGGAAGGCGACACCCTTGCCCAGCACCGCATCGAGGTGCTGTTCCTGGTAGCGGCGGTACTGTTCCGGGCCGCTGTCCAGGTAGACCTGGTGCGATTCGGACAGGTCGAACAGCGCGCTCGACGCGACGGCGATCACCAGCTTGTGTTCGATCTGGAATGGCATCAGCGGGCGTCCTTTTCCTTGAGCTTGTCGAAGCATTGGGCTTCGGTCGAATCCATGCCGGCGAGCGCAGCGTCGCGGCCGACCCGTCCGGCGTCGGCCAGCAGTCGCAGTTTGCTGATGCGGCCGGCCTTGCCCAGCACCACCGCGAGCGGCGGCGGATCCGGCTCGCCCGCATGCGCGATCGCGTCCACCACATTGGAAGGGAAGTCCCACAGCAGTGCGATGCGGGCCGAGATCATGCGCGAGTAGGCAAACAGGCCGCGGCAGAAGTCGGCCGATCCGGGCAGCTGCTCGCGGTCGCTGAAGGCCTGGTCGATCATGCGCAGGGCGACGATCAGGCCGACGTTTTCCATCAGCCCGGCGAGGTAGGCTTCGAAGGGCTCCGCGCCATGTTCGTAGGCGAGGATGCTTGCCGCATGCGCGCACTTCTCGGACTGGGCCCAGACCGGCGGGGCGGCCAGGCGGGCGAAGCGGCCGGCCTGCTGGCTGATGACGGGCCTGAACGCCACCCGCGCCAGCAGCATGCGCAGGCCATTCTGGCCCAGCACCATGATCGCGCCCTCGAGGTTGCGCACCGGCGTGGTGGTGGCGTAGTAGGGGCTGTTCGCTTCGCGGATCACTTCCGTGACCAGCACCACGTCCTGCGAGATCTGGCCGGCCAGCCCGGCGCCCGACATGGCCGGATCGCGCAGGCTGCGCAGCAGCGGCGGGATCACCGCCGGCACGCGCGGTACCAGCGCCGCAGCAGATTCCGGCGACTGGGCCAGGCGCAGCAGCGCGTCGAGGATCACTTTCTCGGTCGCGGGCGGGACCTCGTCCTTCGGATCGCCGCCGACCAGGCAGTAGAAGGCGGCATTGACCTCGT
>DASTVB010000066.1:0-2615 GCA_035759315.1 Telluria sp.
CCCGTGAGCAAGAAGCGCATCGCAGCCATCGCCGGCGACGGCATCGGCAAGGAAGTCATGCCCGAAGGCATGCGCGTCGTCGACGCCGCCGCCCGCAAGTTCGGCATCGACCTGCATTTCGACGTGTTCGATTTCTCCAGCTGGGACTACTGCGAGAAGCACGGCAAGTATCTGCCGGACGACTGGAAAAACCAGATCGGCGGCCACGACGCCATCTTCTTCGGCGCCGTCGGCTGGCCGGAGAAGATCGCCGACCACACCTCGCTGTGGCAGTCGCTGCTGCTGTTCCGCCGCGAGTTCGACCAGTACGTCAACCTGCGCCCGGCGCGGCTGATGCCCGGCATCATCGCCCCGGTGGTGCGCAAGGACGGCAGCCCGCGCCAGCCCGGCGAGATCGACATGTACATCGTGCGCGAGAACACCGAGGGCGAGTACAGCTCCATCGGCGGCCGCATGTACCCGGGCACCGAGCGCGAGATCGTCATGCAGGAGACGGTGATGTCCCGCATCGGCGTCGACCGCGTGCTGAAGTTCGCCTTCGAGCTGGCCCAGGCCCGCCCCAAGAAGCACCTGACCAGCGCCACCAAGTCCAACGGCATCGCGATCACCATGCCGTACTGGGACGAGCGCGTCGCCGAGATGGCGAAGAAGTACCCGCAGGTGAAGCAGGACAAGTTCCACATCGACATCCTCACGGCGCACTTCGTGCAGCGGCCCGACTTCTTCGACGTGGTGGTGGCGTCCAACCTGTTCGGCGACATCCTGTCCGACCTGGGCCCGGCCTGCACCGGCACCATCGGCATCGCGCCCAGCGCCAACCTGAACCCGGACCGCAAGTTTCCCTCGCTGTTCGAGCCCGTGCACGGCTCGGCGCCGGACATCTACGGCAAGAACATCGCCAACCCGATCGGCCAGATCTGGTGCGGCGCGATGATGCTGGAGTTCCTGGGCCACAAGGACGCCCACGACGCGATCCTGGCCGCGATCGAGAAGGTGCTGGACCCGAAGTCGGGCGCGCCGCGCACCGGCGACATCGGCGGCAAGGCCAGCACCACCGACGTGGGCAAGGCGATCGCCGAAGCGCTGTAACGGTTTGCGCCACCGCGGTGCGTGCGCGTCATTGCGCACCGCCGCATGAAAAACGTGCCGACACCACGCGGACGCCCCTAGAATCGCGTCCGCGTGTTGTATTGCCGCAGGCCGTATTGACACGGTTTGCGGCCGTGGCTTTAATCGACGCCAGTGGCCGCAAGAGGCTGACTACACCGTCTCCCCTTCCCCGTCATCCGCCGCTTGCGGCCATGCGCGGGAACGGGAGACAAATTTTTGAAGAGACGCACCGTCCAAAACCATTTCCTCACGAGGGGCCCCAATGAACAAGACCGAACTGATCGAGCACATCGCCAAACACGCCGACATTTCCAAGGCCGCGGCCACCCGCGCGCTGGAGTCGATGATCGGCGCTGTGAAGACCACGCTGAAGAAAGGCGGCTCGGTTTCGCTCGTCGGATTCGGCACTTTCGCGGTGGGCAAGCGGGCTGCGCGCAGCGGCCGGAATCCCCGCACCGGCGCTACGATTAAAATCAAGGCTGCCAAGGTACCCAAGTTCCGTCCCGGCAAGGCGCTCAAGGATGCGCTGAACTGATGGCCGGTTTTTCCCGGTGGGGTGCTTAGCTCAGCTGGTAGAGCGGCGCCCTTACAAGGCGTAGGTCGGCGGTTCGATCCCGTCAGCACCCACCAAACGAGAAGGCGAACCGAGGCGGTTCGCCTTTTTGATTTTTACAAGAGCCTGAAGCGACATGTTCGATTTCGTCCGCAAGCACAACAAGATCATGCAGTGGCTGCTGTTCCTGCTGATCTTCCCTTCGTTCGTGCTGTTTGGCCTGGAGGGCTACAACCGCTACAAGGAAAAAGGGGAGGCCGTCGCCAAGGTGGACGGCCGCGAGATCACCCAGCAGGACTGGGACAACATGCACAAGCAGGAAGTCGATCGCATGCGGCAGCAGATGCCCACGCTCGACGCCAAGCTGCTCGACTCGCCCGAGGCGAAGTACGCCACGCTGGAGCGCATGGTGCGCGAGCGCGTGCTGCAGGCCGCGGTGGAGCACGGACACATGACCGTGTCCGACCAGCGCCTGGCGCGCGAGCTGCAGCGCAACGAGCTGGTCGCCATGCTGCGCAAGCCCGATGGCACGCTCGACATGGAGCGCTACACGCAGCTGCTGGCGGCGCAGGGCATGACGCCGCAGATGTACGAGAACTCGGTGCGCGGTGAACTGGCCACGCGCCAGGTGCTGGGCGGCATCAACGACACCGGCACGCCGGTGGCGGCGCCGGCCGCCGTGGCCCTCAACAGCTTCTTCGAGAAGCGCGAGGCGCAGATCGCGCGCTTCTCGCCGGCCGACTACCAGGCGAAGATCGAACCCAGCGACACCGAGCTCGAGGCCTTCTACAAGGCCAACGGCAAGATGTTCCAGTCGCCGGAACAGGCGAACGTCGAGTGGGTGCTGCTGGACCTGGCCGCGGTGAGCAAGGGCATCGCGGTCAATGAGGCCGACCTCAAGACCTACTACGAGCAGAACGCGCTGCGCCTGGGCGGCCAGGAGGAACGCCGC
>DASTVB010000067.1:0-19651 GCA_035759315.1 Telluria sp.
GCTTCTGTGGATCGAACAATGACTTTGGCAATGTCGCTATCCCTTGGTGAAGGATGGGGACCGTCCCCACAGGGGACTGTCCCCCGGTGTTCGGATACACCCGGGCGGCAATTTAACACCGGGGACAGTCCCGTGCCGGGACAGTCCCCTTCAGTGTCCCCAGCCCTGAAAAAAAAGGGGCACCACACGGGCGCCCCTTTTCCACGCAACTAACGCCAGTATTACTTGGCGACAGCAGCAGCGCGGCGGTTTGGCAGCTTCTCTTTGATGCGTGCCGATTTGCCCGAACGCTCGCGCAGGTAGTACAGCTTTGCACGGCGAACGTCACCGCGGCGCTTGACTTCGATCGAAGCGATCAGCGGGGAATACAGCTGGAACGTACGCTCGACGCCTTCGCCGGACGAGATCTTGCGAACGATGAAGTTCGAGTTCAGGCCACGGTTACGGCGGGCGATGACCACGCCTTCGTATGCCTGGGCGCGCTTACGCGTGCCTTCAACTACGTTGACGTTGACGATCACGGTGTCGCCAGGTGCGAAATCAGGAATCGATTTACCCAGGCGGGCAATCTCTTCTTGCTCAAGTTGCTGAATCAGATCCATTTTATAGCTCCATTTACCATCATGCCGGCGCGCTCAAAGTGGCCCGGTAGAGGATGGGGTTAAAACAATTTACTGCTTGGTTTCCTGGTTCGCCGCGAGGCTTGCCAAAAACTTTTCATCCGCTTTGCCGAGCAGGCCCGCTTCGCGCGCCTTCACCAGCAAGTCAGGACGTTTCTTCGCGGTCGCCTCCAGCATCTTCTGGCGGCGCCACTTTTCAATTTCCGCATGGTTGCCGCCCATCAGAACTGGCGGCACTTCCACGCCTTCGTACGATTCCGGCCGCGTGTAGTGCGGCGCATCGAGCAGGCCGTTGACGAAGCTGTCTTCGACCGCGGACGCTTCGTCGCCCAGCACGCCGGGCAGCTGGCGCACCACTGCGTCCATCAGCGCCATCGCCGGCAGCTCGCCGCCGGACAGCACGAAGTCGCCAAGGCTGATCTCTTCGTCCACCACCCGGTCCAGCAGGCGCTGGTCGACCGCTTCGTAGCGTCCGCACAGCACCACCAGGCCCGGCTCTTCCTTCAGCTGCATCACGCGTTCATGCGTCAGCGGCTTGCCTTGCGGGGACATGAACACCACGCGCGGCACCGGCAAACCCATCTCGACCTGGCGCTGCTTCGCTGCCGCGATCGTCGCTTCCAGCGGCTTGGCCATCATCACCATCCCCGGGCCGCCGCCGTACGGGCGGTCGTCCACGGTGCGGTGGCGGTCGGTCGTGAAATCGCGCGGATTCCACAGCGACAGCCCCCAGCGCTGCTGCTCGAACGCGCGGCGGGTCACGCCCGACTGCGTCAATGCGGCAAACATCTCCGGGAACAAGCTCACGACGTCAAACTGCATCGGGGGCCTTCACGCTGCGCGCGTCAATAATCCAGTCCCCAGTCCACCGTGATCGTCCTGCCCGTCGTATCGACGGTTTTGACAAACTGGTCCACAAACGGGATCAGGCGCTCTTCAGCGCCCTCTTCGACCGGTTGTATCCGCAGGATGGACTGCGCACCGTTATGCATCATGTCGTGCACCTTGCCGAGCTGTTCGCCCTGCAGGTTCACGACGTCCAGCCCGATCAGGTCGGACCAGTAGAACTCATCTTCCGGCAATGCCGGGAACTGGCTGCGCGACACGAACACCGCCGCGCCCTTGAGCGTTTCGGCCACGTTACGGTCGGTCAGGCCGACCAGCGTGGTGACGATGTCGCCGCCGTGCGGCTTGGCCGAGCGCGCCGTGACGCCATGCAGCGTCGGCTTGTCCAGCCACCAGTCCTTCACACTCAACAAGGCATCCGCGTCTTCCGAGAATGGCCTGACACGGATACCACCGGTCACGCCAAACACGCCGGACACGAAACCGACCTGAACCAGGTCGCCGGGAATGTCCCCGGTAGATGCCTTATCGGTCAAGCTAACGCCTTGCTGAAATTAAGCAGCAGGCTTTTGCTGTGCTACCAGGCGAGCCACGGTTGGCGACAGTTGTGCGCCAACGCCTTGCCAGTGAGCCAGACGGTCTGCAGCGATGCGCAGTGGTTCTGCAGCACCGGTAGCCATCGGGTTGTAGAAGCCGATGCGCTCGATGAAGCGACCATCGCGACGGTTGCGCGAATCGGTTGCGACGATGTTGAAGAATGGGCGCTTCTTTGCGCCTCCACGTGCCAGACGAATAACGACCATAATAATTCCAAAAAGTTAGCGAAGCGGAAAAAGCCGACTATTATAGCGCGCTTGGCCGCATAGCGGCAAGCATTCGCATACAACAGGCGGGCTTTGGGGTCAATTGACCATTATCGCCCAGTAGCCGCCCTGGCGCAATGGGCCAGTCGGGCACCGTCGTCCCAGCGCAGGCTGCGACCCATGCTGATCATCGGCAGCGGGCAGCCACGGGGCGGGACGCTGTCCAATCGGTCCCAACCTTCGCCGTGACGACGGCGGATGCGCAAACCTCCCATTTAGGCGATACTTGCCCCTTTCGTCATTCCCAGCAGCAATCTGATGCCTACACACCACAATAAAACGCTCGCCACCACCCTCGCCCTCCTGCTCGGCGGGGTCGGCGCCCACCGCTTCTACCTGCGCGGGCCCCAGGACAAGTGGGGCATGCTGCACCTGGCGAGCGTGGGTGCGAGCGTGCTGATTTACTTCCTGATGATTCACGCGGACTGGTTCTTCCAGATCCTCCCCCTGCTGGTGTCATACATCGCCGGTTTCATCGAGGGCTTCGTGATTGGCCTGATGCCGGACGAAAAATTCGACGCGAAATACAACAGCGGCTCGGGCCGCAAGTCGGAATCGAGCTGGTACCTCGCTGTGGTGCTGGTGACCATGATGCTGGCCGCGGGCATCACCACGATCGCCACGATGGCGCGCCTGTTCGACCTGCTCTATACCGGCGGCGCCTACGGCTGACGCCAGCAGGCCGGTGCGGTGGTGTTTCCGCAACTGCCTTCCCCATAATAGATCGCATTAGATTTGACACGTCTTGTCGCGACCGATTAAATACCGAGGTTCAACAATGTTGGGGGCAGCATGGAATACCGGGGCACGGACGGGAACGACAATATCGACCAGGCAACGCTTGGGTTACCGGACGGTATCATCGTCTATGGCGGCAAAGGCAACGACACCATTACCATCGCCCGCGGAAATGTCCTTGGCGAGGCCGGCAACGATACGATCCGGACCACTGCCGGCGCCACCGCCGCCTACTGGAATTCGCCGTCCGCCATCGACGCGAACCTGGGCACCGGTGTCGTATCCGATGGCTTCGGAGGCACCGATACCTTAATCGGTGTCCATTCGATCGCCGACTCCCCCCATGACGACAAGCTTCACGGCAGCACGATCGACGACCGGTTCTGGCTTGGCTGGGGAAGCAATACGGTCACCGGCGGAGGCGGAATCGACACCGTGATGATGCAGGGCGTGAAACAGTCTGAAGTAACCATCAGCTATGACAAGGCCACCAGTACCTTCACAGTCGTCAAGAACCTGGCAAACGGCGATAAAGGCACCGATGTCCTGAAGGGCGTGTCGGTCATATGGCTGACCGGCGACAACGTGCTGGTCACGCCGGACATGTTCGATGACGCCGGCGGCTTCCTGCGTTCGCGCACCTTCGTCGCATCGACCGACATGGAAAAGATCCTGCAACTGCGCGCAGGGGACTTTAATGGCGACGGCAAGGCCGACATCCTCGCCGTGCGCGGCAACATCGATGCCGGCATCACCCCCGAGCCGCTACAAATCCTCACCGGGAACGGCAGCGGCGCGTTCAACGATGGTTCCGCCGCTCTCTTTGCCGGCGGGATCCCAAAAGTCAATTTCGTCCCCCGCATTTTTACCGCCGACTTCAACAAGGATGGCATCTCCGACATTTTCAACCCGGACTTCGGCGTCGACGCCCCGCCCTTCCCTGGCGGGCAGAACTCGCTTTTCCTGTCGGACCGCACGACCGGTCAGCTTCACAATGCGACGGCAACGCTGCCGCAGGCGCTGCGCCAGAATCACGGCACCTCCATCGGTGACGTCAACAAGGACGGCTATCCGGATATCTTCGTCAATGCGCTGAACGACCTCACCCGCAACGCCAACCAGTTGCTGATCAACGACCGCACCGGCCACTTCACACCGGCGCAGTCGCTGCTACCCGCAGTCCTCAATCCGGCCGGCCACGACAACGGCAACACCTGGTCGCTCCTCGACGACCTGAACAATGATGGATATGCGGACATCGTGCTGGGGACCTTTGACTTCAGCCCGTTCCCAAGCCGCGTGTTCATGAACGACGGAACAGGCAGCTTCGCAAACGCACAGGCGTTTAACCTGCCACGCTCGGGAGTCGCCGATGAAATCGTGGTCGGAATCGAAACGATGGACCTGAATGGGGACGCGCTTCCGGACCTCGTCCTGTCCGTGTCGAACGGCGGTCCGAATAGCGGGTTCTACAAGAAGCCGTACCTGCAGTTCCTGATCAACGATGGAGGCGGCAACTTCCACGACGAGACCGCGCTGCGCCTTCCGCAATCGACCGCCAGCAACGATCCCTCCACAGACACCGCGTTCTACCTGTCGGCCACTCCTGTGGACCTGAACGGCGACGGCTATGAGGACCTGCTGGCGGACGGCGCCTATTCTGGCGTTTCGGTCGCCTATATGAACGATGGCTTCGGCCGGTTCAGCGCCGGCTGGTCCAGCCCGGCAGGCGGGCATGTGGTGGCGATGGACGTTAACGGCGACGGCAAGATGGACCTGGTGGAATCGACAGACACCGGCTACAGCATCCTGATGAACGCCTTCCCGATTGCGGTTCCGCAGTCGCACCAGTACACGGCCGGCCACGGAGGCGAACGCATCGCCGGCAATGCGCATGCGGAGACTATCCGCAGCGGCAATGGCAACGACACCATCGACGGCGGCGCCGGACTGGATACGGTCATCTACCCCGGCAACCGCGCCGGCTTCACGATCGCCAAGAGCGCTACCGGTTTCACCGTCAGCGGCGCGTTGGGCACGGACACGCTGGCGCAGGTGGAGCGCCTGAGCTTTGGCGACACGGCGGTCGCCCTGGACATCGACAGCGTCGGTGGACAGGCCTACCGCGTCTACAACGCGGTGCTCGGCCGCGCGCCCGATGCCGCCGGCCTCGGCTACTGGATGGCGAGCATGGACAAGGGCATGAGCCTGGGCCAGGTGGCCAGCTACATGATCGCCGGCGAAGAATTCATCAAGAACTTCGGCGCCAACCTGAGCAACCAGGCGCTGGTGCAGACCCTGTACCAGAACATCCTGGACCGCGCACCCGAGCAGGCCGGCCTCGCCTATTGGGTCGAGGCGCTCGACAAGGGCCTGATCAGCCAGGCCGAGGCGCTGGCGTTCATCAGCGAAGGTTTCGAGAACCGCGCCAATGTCGATCCAACCATCGCCACCGGCTTCGACTATGCGCCCTGGGGCTGATCCCGGCGCGCCAACCAATTTGACCCTTACTGGATAAACATGAACTATCAAGGCACCGCCGGCGACGACAACCTCGACCAGGCCACGCTTGGCCTGCCAGCTGGCAGCAACATTTACGGCGGCGCCGGCAACGACACGATAAAGGTCAGCGTGGGCAACGCGCTCGGCGAAGCCGGCAACGACACGATCATCGGCACCGGCGATTACGCCGCGGCCGCGTACTGGAACTCGCCGGCCGGCGTCGTTGCCAACCTCGCGACCGGGACGGTACAAGACGGGTTTGGCGGCACCGATACGCTGCAGAACATTCGTGTGTTCCAGGACTCCGGCCATAACGACCACATCACCGGCAGCGAGCGCAACGAGGACATCTGGACCAGCTGGGGCAGCGACACGATCGTAGGCGGCGGCGGAACCGATACGGTCTACCTGTACAACGTCAAGTCGACCGAAGTCAGCATCACGTACGATATCGCGTCCGACACCTTCACCATGGTCAAGAACACTGCGGCCGGGGACAAGGGTACCAATAAGCTGACCGGCATCTCCCGCATCTCGTTCACGGGTCCACAGTCGGACAACGTCAATGTGACCCGTGACATGTTCGACTTCAGCGATGGCTTCCTGCGTGCGCCGTCCAGCGCCCTTTCCTCGTTCGACACGAACAAGATCCAGCAGATGCGGGCCGCCGACTTCAATGGCGACGGCAAGGTGGACATCCTGGTGGTCCGCGCCAACAACGACCTGGGCCTGACGGCGGAACCGCTGCAGATCCTGATCGGCGACGGCACCGGCAAGTTCAGCGACCAGACCGCCTCCTTCTTCAAGGACGGCGTGATCCCGAAGGTCAACTACGTCCCGCGCATCTTTGCCGCCGACTTCAACAAGGACGGCATCACCGACATCTTCAACCCGGATTTCGGCTATGACGCGCCGCCGTTCCCCGGCGGCCAGAATTCGCTGTTCCTGTCCAATCCTGCGACGAAGCTGCTGGAGAACGCCACTGCGAGCCTGCCGCAGGCGCTGCTGCAAAGCCACGGCACCTCGATCGGCGACATCAACCGCGACGGTTTCCCCGATGTGCTGGTCAATGTGCTGCACGACTACACCGGTCGCGCGAACCTGGTCATGATGAATGACGGCACCGGCCACTTCGTGGTGAAACAGGACCTGCTGCCGCCATCGCTGCGCCAGTCCGGCTACGATGCCGGCTACACCTGGTCGATGCTGCGCGACATTAATAACGACGGCTGGGACGACATGGTCCTTGGCACCTGGGACGCGAACGGCGGCCCGAGCCTGGTAGTGCTCAACAAGGGAGGCAGTTTCGCCACCTCCACCCCGATCGCGCTGCCGGCGACGGGACTCGACCGCCAGGTGGTGATCGGCATCGAAACCATCGACCTGAACGGCGACGCGCTGCCCGACCTGGTGCTGTCGGCCACGAACGGCGGCAGCCATGGCGAGTTCTACAAAGTGCCGTACCTCCAGCTGCTGGTCAACCTGGGCAATGGCCAGTTCCGCGACGAGACCGCGAGCCGCCTCCCGCAGAGCAAGGACATTACTTCAACGTCCGCCAACTGGTACCTGTCTGCCACGCCGATCGACCTGAACGGGGACGGCTTCCAGGACATCGTCACCGATGCGAGCAACCCTTACGCCGGTTCACGCGTCTTCATGAACGACGGAACCGGCAAGTTCACAGAGGGCTGGCGAGGCGGTTCGTACGTGCACGTTCTGCCGGTGGACGTCAACGGTGACGGCAAGCCCGACCTGGTGGAAGCCTCGTCGAACGGTTGGTTCAGCGTGCTGATGAATGCCTTCCCGAACCGGGTGCCCGGATCCGGTGTGTATCGTGCGGGGGATGCGGGCGAGCGTATCGTCGGCGGCAGCGCGATGGAGACCATCTACAGCGGCAAGGGCAACGACACGATCGATGCCGGCGCCGGCCTTGATACGGTGGTCTACAGCGGCAACCGCGCCGGCTTCACGATTGCGAAGACCGATGCCGGCTTCACCGTCAGCGGCGCGCTGGGCACGGATACGCTGGTGCAGGTGGAGCGCCTGAGCTTTGGCGACACGGCGGTGGCACTGGACATCGACAGCGTTGGCGGACAGGCCTATCGCGTCTACAACGCGGTGCTTGGCCGCACGCCCGATGCCGCCGGCCTCGGCTACTGGATGGCGAGCATGGACAAGGGCATGAGCCTGGGCCAGGTTGCCAGCTACATGATCGCGGGCGAAGAATTCATCAAGAACTTCGGCGCCAACCTGAGCAACCAGGCGCTGGTGCAGACGCTGTACCAGAACATCCTGGACCGCGCGCCAGAGCAGGCCGGCCTCGCCTATTGGGTCGACGCGCTCGACAAGGGCCTGATCAGCCAGGCCGAGGCGCTGGCGTTCATCAGTGAAGGTTTCGAGAACCGTGCCAATGTCGATCCAACAATTGCCACCGGTTTCCCGTATGCGCCTTGGGGCTGACGCCCACCGATGCACCTGAAATAAGGCTCCCCACCTACCAAACGTTACAAATGGGTGCAAATTTCAGGTTGACGGTCCAATTCGCATTCGATTAAATGTTGGGCTGACCTCACGAAACCCTTACGCATCATGAATATTTACGGCACCGACGGCGACGACAACATCGAGCACCTCACCTCTCCCGGAATCGAGATCTGGCAGAGCGTGTATGGAGGTGGCGGGAATGACAGGCTGCGCGTCGCCTACGGCAACATCCTTGGTGAAGCGGGCAACGACACGATCATTGGTGCACGCACCTACGGTGTCGACCTGGGCTCCCCTCCCACCGCCTCGTACACGAGCTCCCCTGCTGGCGTCACGGTCAACCTGGCGACCGGCATCGCGCACGACGGCTACGGCACCATCGATACGCTGATCAACATCAATTCGGTCAAGGACTCGAGCCATAGCGACCTGCTCATCGGAAGCGCCGGCGCTGACGAGTTCATACTGTCAGGCGGGAGCGACATCGTCCTCGGCGCGGGCGGTAGCGACGTGGTAATGCTGAACAACATACGTTCGACCGAAGTCACGGCCACGTATCACATCGACACCGCCATTTTCACGATGGCCAAGGCAACCGCTGCAGGCGACACCGCCACCAATACCTTTGCCGATATCGAGATGGTTTCGTTCTCCGGCCCGTATTCGGATCACAGCAACATCACCGTAACGGGTGGACGCGCAGCGGGCGAAACCTATGCCGGCGGCAAGGGCGAGGATGTGGTCTACAGCGGCAAGGGAAACGACAGCATCGACGCGGGCGAAGGCCGCGATATCGTGATCTACAGCGGCGACCGTGCCGGCTACACCATCACGAGGACCGAGGCCGGACTGGCCGTCAGCGGCGCGCAGGGCAACGACACCCTGGTGCAAGTGGAGCGCGTTTACTTCGCCGACAAGGCCGTGGCCTTCGGCTCCGAAGAGCTGGTTGGCCAGGCGTACCGCCTGTATGAAGCGGCATTTGACCGCACGCCGGACCTGTTCGGGCTCGGCTTCTGGATTGCGGCAATGGAGAACGGCGTATCGCAGCTCGCCGTGGCAAACGAGTTCGTGAACTCGCAGGAGTTCAGGCAGATGTACAGCGGTTTGACCAACGCGGAACTGGTCGACAAGCTGTACAAGAACATCCTCGACCGCCAGGGCGACCTCAGCGGCATCTCGCACTGGACCGGCGTGCTCGACAGCCACGCGGCGACGGTGGCGGAAGTCCTCGCGGGATTCAGCCAGTCGGGCGAATTCATCGCCAAGCTTGCCGGGGTCATCGAAAACGGCGTCGAGTACCTGCCTTACGGCGGCGCATAACCGTCCGAACGAAAAAAAGCGGCCATGCGGCCGCTTTTTTTTGCGCCAAAAAGAATGGGGACAGTCCCGTAGGACAGTCCCCGACCTTAGAACTGGTCTTCGGTGAGCGCGAGCACGCCGGCGCTGCCGTCGACGATCGCGGTGCGCATGCCGGATGCCTGCGACAGGATGTGGTCGCCGAAGAAGCGCGCGGTGGCGATCTTGGCCTTGTAGAACGCGGCATCGCCCTCGCCCGCGTCGAGCTTCTGCTGCGCGATCAGCGCGGCGCGCGCCATCTGCCAGCCACCCAGCACGATGCCGGCCAGCTTCAGGTACAGCACGCTGCCCGCGAACACGCCCTTGACGTCGGACTTGACGTTGGCAACCACGAAGTCCACCACCGCTTCCAACGCCGCGCTGCCCTGCACCAGCTGCGCGTGGATCGCCTTGAAGTCGGCGCCCTGCTGGTCGGCCAGCTGCGCTTCGGTCGCGCGCACCTGCGCCAGGATCGCTTTCGCGGTCGCGCCGCCGTCGCGCACGGTCTTGCGGCCCACCAGGTCGTTGGCCTGGATCGCGGTCGTGCCTTCGTAGATCGACAGGATCTTGGAATCGCGATAGTGCTGCGCCGCGCCCGTCTCTTCGATGAAGCCCATGCCGCCGTGCACCTGCACGCCGTCGCGCGTGACGTTCTCGGACAGTTCGGTGGACCAGCCCTTGATCACCGGGACCAGGTACTCGTACACGGCCATGTTGGCCTTGCGGGTCGCTTCGTCCGGATGGCTGTGGGCGATATCGTTGATGCCGGCGCCAACGTATGCCAGCGCGCGCGAAGCCTCGACCTGCGAGCGCATCGACATCAGCATGCGGCGCACGTCCGGGTGATGGATGATGGTGACAGGACCGGCGGAACCGGCCAGGTCGCGCGACTGCACGCGGTCTTTCGCGAACGCGACCGCCTGCTGGTAGGCGCGTTCGGCCAGGCCGATGCCCTGCATGCCGACGCCGAAGCGGGCCGCGTTCATCATGATGAACATGTATTCGAGGCCGCGGTTCTCTTCGCCGACCAGGGTGCCGATCGCGCCGCCATGGTCGCCAAACTGCAGCACCGCGGTCGGGCTGGCCTTGATGCCCAGCTTGTGTTCGATCGAAACGCAGTGCGCGTCGTTGCGGGCGCCGAGCGTGCCGTCGGCGTTGACCAGGAACTTCGGCACGATGAACAGCGAGATGCCCTTCACGCCCGCAGGTGCATCCGGCGTACGCGCCAGCACCAGGTGGACGATGTTTTCGGCCATGTCGTGCTCACCGTAGGTGATGAAGATCTTGGTGCCGAAGATTTTGTAAGTACCGTCGCCCTGCGGCTCGGCGCGGGTGCGCACGGCGGCCAGGTCCGAGCCGGCCTGCGGCTCGGTCAGGTTCATGGTGCCGGTCCACTTGCCGGTGATGAGCGGCTCGAGGTAGGTCTTCTTCTGCTCGTCGGAGCCGGCGGTCAGCAGCGCTTCGATGGCGCCGTCGGTCAGCAGCGCGACCAGCGCGAACGACAGGTTGGCGGCGTTGACCATTTCGGTGCATGGGGTGTGGACCAGCTTCGGCAGGCCCTGGCCGCCGAATTCGACCGGGTGCTGCACGCCCTGCCAGCCGGCTTCCACGAAGCCCTTGAAGGCTTCCTTGAAGCCCTTGGAGGTGTAGACGTTACCGTCCTTCCAGAAGCTCGGGTCCTTGTCGGCGGCGTGGTTCAGCGGGGCGACCACGTTGCTGCAGAATTTCGCGTTCTCTTCCAGCACCGCTTCGACGGTATCCTGGGTCGCGTCTTCGCAGCCTGGCAGCTGGTTGATGGTGGACAGGCCGGCCAGTTCGTTCAGCACGAACATCATGTCCTTCAGGGGGGCTTTGTACGTCATGTTTCTGTCTCCTTGAATGCGTCATTCCCGCGATCGTCCAGAGCTGCCGAACAACGTCATCCCAGCGAAGGCTGGGATCCATGCTGAGTTTCAGGCTTCGGTAGCTCAGTATGGGTCCCAGCCTTCGCTGGGACGACGGTTCTGCAGTTCGCGGACCTCGCGGGAATGACGGAGGTATTTCTGACTTTAACTCTTACAGGGCTTTGACCAGCTCCGGGACGATCTCGAACAGGTCGCCGACGATGCCGTAGTCGGCCACCGAAAAGATCGGCGCTTCCGGATCCTTGTTGATCGCGACGATCGTCTTCGAATCCTTCATGCCGGCCAGGTGCTGGATCGCGCCGGAGATGCCGACCGCGATGTACAGGTTCGGCGCGACGATCTTGCCGGTCTGGCCAACCTGCCAGTCGTTCGGCACGAAGCCCGCGTCGACTGCGGCGCGCGACGCGCCCATGGCCGCGCCCAGCTTGTCCGCCAGCGGCTCGAGCACCTTGAAGTTTTCGGCCGAGCCGATACCGCGGCCGCCGGAGACGATGACTTTCGCCGCGGTCAGTTCAGGGCGGTCCGACTTGGCCACTTCGCGGCCGACGAATGCCGACTTGCCCGAATCGGCGACCGCCGTCACGGTCTCGGTGGCGGCGGAACCGCCGGTCGATGCCGCGGAGTCGAAGCCGGTGGTACGAACGGTGATGACCTTGACCTTGTCCGACGACTGCACGATCGCGATCGCGTTGCCGGCGTAGATCGGACGCTCGAAGGTGTCCGGCGCATCGACCTTGGTGATCTCGGAGATCTGGGCCACGTCCAGCTTGGCGGCCACGCGCGGCAGGATGTTCTTGCCGTAGGCGGTTGCCGGCGCCAGGATGTGCGAGTAGCTGCCGGCCAGCGCCAGCACCTGCTCCGCGACGTTCTCGGCCAGGCCTTCGGCGAAGTGCGGCGCGTCGGCGACCAGCACTTTCGAGACGCCGGCGATCTGCGCGGCTTCCGCGGCCACTGCGGCCGCGTTCGAGCCTGCGACCAGCACGTGCACGTCGCCGCCGCACTGCGCGGCTGCGGTGATGGTGTGGTGGGTGCTTCCCTTGAGCGAAGCGTTGTCGTGTTCTGCGATAACTAATGCGGTCATGATTTTTCCTGGATTAGATGACTTTGGCTTCGGTCTTGAGCTTGGCGACCAGCGTGGCGACGTCCGGCACCTTGATGCCGGCGGAACGCTTGGCCGGCTCGCTGACTTTCAGCGTCTTCAGGCGCGGCGTGACGTCAACGCCCAGGTCTTCCGGCTTGACCACTTCCAGCGGCTTCTTCTTGGCCTTCATGATGTTCGGCAGCGTGACGTAGCGCGGTTCGTTCAGGCGCAGGTCGGTGGTGACGATCGCAGGCAGCGTCAGCGCCAGCGTTTCCAGGCCGCCGTCCACTTCGCGCGTCACGGTGACCTTGCCGTCTTCCAGCACCACTTTCGAGGCGAAGGTCGCCTGCGGCCAGCCCAGCAGGGCCGCCAGCATCTGGCCGGTCTGGTTGGAGTCGTCGTCGATCGCCTGCTTGCCGAGGATGATCAGCTGCGGCTGCTCTTTGTCGGCCAGTGCCTTGAGCACCTTGGCCACTGCCAGCGGCTCGGTCTCGACCGAAGTCTCGACCAGGATGCCGCGGTCGGCGCCGATCGCCATGCCGGTGCGCAGGGTTTCCTGGCACTGGGTGACACCGACCGATACCGCCACCACTTCCGTGACCTTGCCCGCTTCCTTCAGGCGCATCGCCTCTTCAAGCGCGATCTCGTCGAAAGGATTCATCGACATTTTGACATTGGCGATATCGACGCCGCTGCCGTCGGATTTCACGCGCACCTTGACGTTGTAGTCGACCACGCGTTTGACGGGTACCAGGACTTTCATGGCTTAACCTTTGGGAAATGAGAGGATGGACGGATTTGAAAAGTGGCGTAGATTATAAGAGAAAAAGCATTCTTGCGCTAAATTTTAGCACGATCGTGCGTTTTTATTTGCAAAAGAATGCGGCATCTCAAGCCGCATCCTGGTTCCGCACGGCCGCTTACTTGCGGCGCATGAGGAAGGTGAATTCGAGGCCGTTCTGGGAGTGGTGCAGCAATGCGTTGCCGGTCTGTTTGGCAAACGCCTGGAAGTCACGCACGGAACCGGAATCGGTCGCGACGATCTTCAGCACTTCGCCAGTCTGCATCTCGGCGAGAGCCTTCTTCGCTTTCAGGATCGGCAAGGGGCAGTTCAGTCCGCGCGCGTCCAGTTCTCGTTGAAAGTCCATGATGTCGATTTCGATTGCGGTGCTCATCGCTTGCCTGACGGTCGAGGGATAGTACATGGAGAGGAATATACTCCAAAACGCGGAGTTTGACGCACTGCACCATGAAATAGCAAGCGCTGTTGCGAGGTCGCAACGACAACTGTGCCATATGCACGTATTGATCTGGCGCAGGAACCCTTTAAAACTGTTGCCCGGGAGGGTTGGGGACTGTCCCCACAGGGGACTGTCCCCGGGTGTTTGATCGCCGCCCGGGTGCATCCAAACACCGGGGGACGGTCCCCTTCGGGGACGGTCCCCTTCCATTTCGCTTACGCGCGCTGGGCGACCCAGGCCGTGACGGCTTCCAGCGCCGCCGGCAGGCCCGATGGATCGGTACCGCCAGCCTGCGCCATGTCAGGGCGTCCGCCGCCCTTGCCGCCGACCTGCTGCGCAACGAAGTTCACCAGCTCGCCGGCCTTGACCCTGGAGGTGGCGTCCGCCGTCACGCCCGCGATCAGGCTGACCTTGCCGTCGGCCACGCTGGCCAGCACGATCGCGGCCGTCTTCAGCTTGTCCTTCAGCTTGTCCATGGTCTCGCGCAGGCGCGCCACGTCCGCGCCGTCCAGCGTTGCCGCCAGCACCTTGATGCCGTTGACGTCGACCGCCTTGGTCACCAGCTCGTCGCCCTGCCCTGCTGCCAGCTTCGACTTGAGCGCGGCGACTTCCTTCTCCAGCGACTTCACGTAGTCCTGCACCTGCGCGATGCGCGCGGTCAGCTCGTCCGGATTGGTCTTGAGCGCGTTCGCCGCTTCCACCAGGCGGCGGTTCAGCGACTGCACCAGGGACAGCGCGTTCTCGCCGGTGACCGCTTCGACGCGGCGCACACCTGCCGCCACGCCCCCTTCGGCCACAATCTTGAACAGGCCGATGTCGCCGGTGCGGCCCACGTGGGTGCCGCCGCACAGCTCTTTCGACGAGCCGATGTCGAGCACGCGCACTTCGTCGCCGTACTTCTCGCCGAACAGCGCCATCGCGCCGTGCTTGACCGCGTCGTCGAACGACATCAGCTGCGCCTGGGTCGCGTGGTTTTCGAGGATTTCCTTGTTGACGATCGCCTCGACCTTCGCGATCTGCTCCGCGGTCAGCGGCGCGTTGTGGCTGAAGTCGAAGCGGGTCTTGTCCGAATCGACCAGCGAGCCTTTCTGCGCCACGTGCCCGCCCAGCACTTCACGCAGCGCCTTGTGCATCAGGTGCGTTGCGGAGTGATTGCGGATGGTGCGTGCGCGGAGGGCCTCGTCGACCTTGGCACCGACCATGTCGCCGACTTTCAGCGTGCCGGTCTTCAGCGTGCCGTGGTGGCCGAATACGTCGGCCTGGATCTTGAGCGTGTCGTCCACCTGGAACAGGCTGGCGTCGCCGCCGATGATGCCCTGGTCGCCGACCTGGCCGCCCGACTCCGCGTAGAACGGCGTGGTGTCGAGCACCACAATGCCGGCCTGGCCAGTTTCGAGCTTCTCGACCGGCGCGCCTTCGGCGTACAGGGCGATCACTTTCGAATCGTGGGCCAGCGCTTCGTAGCCGACGAACTTGGTCTTCTCGCCGGAGTACTCGACATTGGCGGCCATCTTGAACTTGCCGGCGGCGCGCGCGGTCTTCTTCTGCTGTTCCATCGCGGCGGCGAAGCCGGCTTCGTCCAGCACCACGTCGCGTTCGCGGCAGATGTCGGCGGTCAGGTCGAGCGGGAAGCCGTAGGTGTCATACAGCGTGAAGGCAGTAGCGCCGTCCAGGTGCTTCGGATCCTTGGCCAGCTGCGCTTCCAGGATCTTCATGCCGTTTTCCAGCGTCTCGCCGAAACGCTCTTCCTCGGCCTTGAGGGTCTGCGCGACGCGCTCCTTGGCTTCGGTCAGTTCCGGATAGGCCGAACCCATTTCCTTGTCCAGGTCTTCCACCAGCTTGTAGAAGAACGGCTTGGTCTGACCCAGCTTGTGGCCGTAGCGCAGCGCGCGGCGGATGATGCGGCGCAGGACGTAGCCGTGGCCTTCCGAGGCCGGGATGATGCCGTCGACGATCATGAAGCTGGCGGCGCGGATGTGGTCCGCGATCACGCGCAGCGCCTTCGATTCGAGGTCGGTGGCGCCGGTTTCGCGCGCGGCGGCCTTGATCAGGTTCTGAAACAGGTCGATCTCGTAGTTCGAGTGCACGTGCTGCAGCACCGCGGCCAGGCGCTCCATGCCCATGCCGGTGTCCACCGACTGCTTCGGCAGGCGCGTCATGTTGCCCTGTTCGTCGCGGTTGAACTGCATGAACACCAGGTTCCAGATTTCGATGAAGCGGTCGCCGTCTTCCTGTTCCGAGCCTGGGGGACCGCCCCAGATTTCGGCGCCGTGGTCGTAGAAGATCTCGGAGCACGGGCCGCACGGGCCGGTATCCGCCATCTGCCAGAAGTTATCCGATGCGTAGCGCGCACCCTTGTTGTCGCCGATGCGGATGATGCGCTCCTTCGGCACGCCAATCTCGTTGGCCCAGATATCGTAGGCTTCGTCGTCTTCCATGTACACGGTGACGGTCAGCTTCTCCGCCGGCAGCATGTAGACGGTGGTCAGCAGCTCCCACGCATACTGGATCGCGTCGCGCTTGAAATAGTCGCCGAAGCTGAAGTTACCCAGCATTTCGAAGAAGGTGTGGTGGCGCGCGGTGTAGCCGACGTTCTCGAGGTCGTTGTGCTTGCCGCCGGCGCGCACGCAGCGCTGCACGGAGGTGGCGCGCGAGTACGGGCGCGAATCGAGGCCCAGGAACACATCCTTGAACTGCACCATGCCGGAGTTGGTCAACAGCATGGTCGGATCGTTGCCCGGAACGAGCGGGCTGGACCGGACGATGGTATGCCCCTTCGATTCGAAGAATTTCAGGAACTTTTCGCGGATTTCAGATGATTTCATGTCGGATGGGCGGAGTAAGGGCAGGATGCTTTAAAAAAACGATTATAGCCGATAGAAGGCGCGAGAAGACCGGACTTAGCCCCGGTTGAAGGTCGGTGGAATCAGGTCGAGGCGGTCGGTGCAGATCGCGTCCACGCCCCAGTCCAACAGCATCCGGGCGCGCGCCGGACTGTTGACTGTATAGCAAAGCAGTCCGTAGCCGGCGGCCTTGATGGCGCGCGCCGTGGAGGGCGTCAGGTACAGGTGGTTGCAGTGTACCGCCACCGCCTGGATGCGGTCGGCAACCAGCTCCCAGTCGGGCGGCACACCCTTGAACAGGATCGCGCGGGGAATGGCGGGGGCAGCTTCCATCGCCGCCTGGAGCGCGGTCTCGCTGAACGAGGAGAACAGCGGCAGCGCGCGGGGGTCGGCCTGCGCGATTTCGGCCTCGAAGGCGGCGTGCGTGAAGTCCGCCACCACCCTGCCCGTTTCCTGCTCATGGCCGGGGGCCGGCTTGATCTCGATATTCATCCAGATCGCATGGCGTTTGCAAAATGCCACCACCTCGTCGAACAGCGGCACCCGCTCGCCCTCGAACGCGCGGCTGAACCAGCGGCCGGCATCCATGCGCGCCAGTTCGGCCGCATCGTAATCGTAGACGTGGCCGGCGCCCGAGACGGTGCGGCCGAGATAGGGATCGTGCATCACCACCGGCACCAGGTCGCGCGCCAGCATCACGTCGAACTCGACGGCCTGGAAGCCGCGGCCGAAGCCGCTGGCGAAACCGGCCATCGTGTTTTCCGGGGCGAGCTTGCCGCCGCCCCGGTGGGCCAGGATGCGGGGATAGGGCCACATGCGCTAATCCAGTGAGTGTGAGGCTGCCATCATAACCAATCGGTGGCGCGCACCAGCAGGATCAGCATGGCCGCGTTCAGCGCCACCGTGATCCAGAACCACGCCAGGAAGGAAGTCTTGGATGACTTGTGGCGCAGCCATTGCTGGGCCATGAGCGCGCCCGGCCAGCCGCAGGCGAGGCCGGCCAGCAGCAGCGTGCGTTCCGGCGTGCGGCGCGCGCGCCTGACGGCGGCGCGCTTGTCGAACGCGTACAGCAGGAAGGTCACCAGGCTCGCGGCGACGTACACGGCAAGGACCGCGATCGGCGCCTTCAGGTTCGCCGGCAGCGCGGCCAGCGCGTCGATCGGAAGATAGCTCAAAGAAATCCTTTCGAAAACGCAAGCATAGCCGATCGCCTAGAGGGTGGCTTGGCGAACAGATGCGATGCCGATTGAGGAATACGCTCGACGTTCACTCGAAAGAGACAGTGGAGGACATGATGAGTTTTGACCTAGGAAATTTACTGCAGCAATACCTGGGCGGGCCGGACAAAGTCCCACCGGAGCAGGCGCAGTATGACTTCGACCGGATCGCCGACACCGCGCCGCCGCAGGAACTGGCGAATGGCGTGACCGAAGCCTTCCGTTCCGACCAGACGCCGCCGTTCCCGCAGATGGTGTCCCAACTGTTCGGCAACAGCGACGGCAGCCAGCGCGCGGGCATGCTCAACCAGATGCTCAGCACGCTGGGACCGGGCGTACTCGCATCGCTGGGCGGAGGCGTGCTGGGCAACCTGCTGCAGAAGCGCGGCGGCCAGCAGCAGGCGCCGCAGATCACCGCGGAAGAAGCGGAACAACTGTCGCCGGATGAGGTCCGGCAGATCGCAGAACGCGCGGAGCAGGAAGACCCGTCGATCATGGACCGGATGGGCCAGTTCTACGCAAAGAATCCGACACTCGTCAAAACGCTGGGCGGCGCCGCTCTGGCAATTGCACTGGGCCGCATGGCGCAGGGCATGCGCCGTTAATCACAAGGAGAACAAGCAATGGGTATTCTGAACAATATTTTCGACAAGATCTTCCGCCGCGACAAAGCAGCGCAGCCGCAAGTCACGCAGGCCACCCAGTCGGCGCAGACCGCGCGCCCGGCCGGGCAGCAGTCCGCCTCGCCTGCGGCGCAGCCTGCCGCCGCGCGTCCGGCCGCTCCCCCGCCAGTGGCGCCGATGGACCAGGTCGACGTCGAAGCGATGCTCAACCAGATGGCCAAGAGCGCGGGCGAACCGCTGAACTGGCGCACCTCGATCGTCGACCTGATGAAGCTGCTGGACATCGATCACAGCCTCGCCTCGCGCAAGGAACTGGCGCAGGAGCTGAACTACAAGGGTGACATGAACGACTCGGCCACCATGAACATCTGGCTGCATCGCCAGGTCATGACCCGCCTGGCCGCGAATGGCGGCAAGGTGCCGGCCGACCTCAGGGACTAAGGCTCGCGTCAGGCAGGGCGGGCGTTCCGCACGCGAAGCAGAAGCGTGCGAACGCCCCCTTGCGCGCATTACAGTTGCGGCAGCGGTCGAACAGGTTGATGCCGCAGTGCGGGCAGAAGTCGAGCGTGGGATCCTTCCGGTCCACCGCGCGCTCGCAGCCCGGGCAGACCGACTTGGCCAGGCGTGACAGCGCCAGGTCGTAGCTCATCGACTTGCGGCGCTTCTCGTCGGGCATCGCCTCCGCCTCGCGCTGGCGGGCCAGGTAGCGCTGCAGCGCCACGATCGCATACCGTCCCACCACAAAGGTCAGCACGATGCCGACCGTGTAGCGCACGTAGCCGCCGTAGCTGGGCAGGTACGGGACCAGCTCCACGAAGAACGCGAACAGCGCAAAGAACACGAAGCCCCAGACGAACGGCCAGTTGCGGCCCTTGCGCTTGTGCTTGAACAGCCAGCCGGCGGCCACCAGCAGTGGCAGCGTCAGCATCAGGCGGTACATGAAGATGCGGAACTCGGCCGCGGTGCGCGCCTTCTCCTCCGCCTTCAGCGCCGCGCGTTCCAGCTCATCCCATTTCTGCGCGGCGCGCGCGTGGGCCTGCTGCGCATCTAGGCGCGCCTGCTGCTGCGTCTCGAGCGCCCGCTGCGCCGCGCGCTCGGCGGCCTTGAGCGTATCGAGTTCGCGCGTGCGGGCGATCAGCTCCGCATCCTGCTCCGGCCGCTCGGTCGCCCGGCGCGTATTGAGCCAGTTCTGGAAAGTCTCGCGCGCCACCCGATAATTATTCGCCGCCACAGTCAGCTTGAGCGCGGCCTGGTCGGCCTGCTCCGTCGCGTTGGCCAGCCTGCGCTCCTGCTCTTCCAGCGCCTGGCGCACGACCGGCCCCTGGACCGGATCGATGAAGTGCTCGGTGAGGAT